>NZ_JAZDQN010000013.1:0-162835 GCF_036324125.1 Pseudomonas ulcerans
TCCACCGCCGGTCGCTTTGTGTGGGGTGCTTCTCTAGTGTCTTCCTCACTCCTCCCCTCCTGCAGCGTCCCGTCAAACCCCCCGCTCCCACAGGCCCGCGCCAGGGCAAGCCCACGACCATGACCAAACCCGACAAACCCACCTTGCACCCACGCAACCGCCATCAAGGCCGCTACGACTTCCCCGCCCTGATCAAGGCCCTCCCGGACCTCGCCCGTTTCACCATCACCAATCCCTACGGCAAGCCGAGCATCGACTTCGCCGATCCGGAGGCGGTGCGGGTGTTCAACCGTGCGTTGCTGAAGGCCCAGTACGGTATCCAGTTCTGGGATATCCCCGCCGACTATCTGTGCCCGCCAATCCCCGGGCGGGCCGACTACCTGCACGCCCTGGCCGACCTGCTGGCCGAGGAAAACGGCGGGGAAATCCCCCGTGGTGCGCAGGTCCAGGCCCTGGACATCGGCGTCGGTGCCAACTGCATCTATCCGCTGCTGGGCAATGCGGACTACCGCTGGCGCTTCGCCGGCTCCGACATCGACCCGGTGGCCCTGGCTTCGGCCAAGGCCATCGTCCAGGCCAACGGCCTTGGCAAGTTCATCAGCCTGCGCCAGCAGGGCAATAGCAAGCACATCCTCGCCGGCCTGCTGGCCGCCGAGGAACGCTTCGACCTGACCCTGTGCAACCCGCCCTTCCACGCCTCGCGCGAGGAAGCCACCCGCGGCAGCCAGCGCAAGTGGCGTGCCCTGGGCAAGGCAGACCCGAAGCGCAAGCTGCCGGTGCTGAACTTCGGCGGGCAGAACAACGAGCTGTGGTGCGAAGGCGGCGAGATCCGTTTCGTCAGCCAACTGGTGCAGGAGAGCAAGGCGCTGGGCCAGCAGGTGCTGTGGTTCAGCAGCCTGGTGTCGAAAGCCTCCAACCTGCCCGGCATCGAGGCGGCGCTGAAGAAGGCGGGAGCGGTCGAACAACGGGTGCTGGAGATGGGCCAGGGGCAGAAACAGAGCCGCCTGGTGGCCTGGACCTTCCAGGATGCACAGGCGCGCCTGCAGTGGTGCTCGCAGCGCTTCCACGGCAAGTGAACGCCAGTCGGCAGGCATGAAAAAACCGCGTCGGGTTCGCACCCGGCGCGGTTTTTTTTCGAGCGGTCTACAACTTACTTGTTGACTGCGTCGGTCAGCACTTTGGCTGGAACGAACTTCACGACTTTCTTGGCAGCGATTTCGATGGCAGCGCCAGTCGAAGGGTTACGGCCGGTACGGGCAGGACGCTCGGTGATTTTCAGCTTGCCAATGCCTGGCAGGGTGATTTCGGCGCCGTTTTCCAGTTGATCAGCAACGATCTGGCCCAGTTGCTCCAGAGCGTTACGCGCGGTGGTTTTCGGCGCGTCGATAGCTTCAGCGATATCGGCGATCAGTTGGTCTTTGGTCAATGCCATGGTGATGTTCCTTCCCTAATCAAATTCAGTGGGTTTGCAGAGTGCCGCGTCAGCCATCGGTTCCGGCGCCGCGTAGTGGCGGTGGCCGGGATACATCCATTTTGCCAATCGCGTATGTAGATACCTAAAAATGCGATTGGTTCGACGGGACGCCAGCGGTCTGCCAGCACTGCGCCGCACGGGGGGCGCAAGACCGGGCAAAACTACCACAGGAATAGATAAATATCCGCTTCGCCTGGCGCAAATCTTTAGGTTTTTCGGGGGTTTACACAAAATATCGCAAAAAACAGAACGAAAAACGAACCTCGCGCCAGCCAACACGCCGCAGAACCCCGTCCCCAGGCCCGGCTGGGTTACACTTGGCAACTTTGCCACGCCCGCGCGCGCCCCTTCATTGAGCCGAGAATTCCATGCCGATCCGTCATTGCATCGTCCACCTGATCGACAAGAAACCCGATGGCAGCCCTGCGGTACTGCACGCACGCGACTCCGAACTGGCCGAGTCGACCGCCATCGAAAACCTCCTGGCCGACCTCAACGACAGCTACAACGCCAAGCAAGGCAAGGCCTGGGGCCTGTTCCACGCCGAGTCCGGCGCCCATCCGTTCAGCGGCTGGCTGAAGGAATACCTGGACAGCGAAAAGACCTTCACCGAATTCAGCCGTGTTGCGGTCGAGCACCTGCAAAAGCTGATGGAGGAATCCAACCTCTCGGTCGGCGGCCATGTCCTGTTCGCCCACTACCAGCAAGGCATGACCGACTACCTGGCCATCGCCCTGCTGCACCATAGCGAAGGCGTGGCGGTGAACGCCGAGCTGGACGTCACCCCGTCCCGCCACCTCGACCTCAGCCAGCTGCACCTGGCCGCGCGCATCAATATTTCCGAATGGCGCAACAACCAGAATTCGAAGCAGTACATCTCCTTCATCAAGGGCAAGAACGGCAAGAAGGTCTCGGACTACTTCCGTGACTTCATCGGCTGCCAGGAAGGTGTCGACGGCCCGGGCGAGACCCGCACCCTGCTCAAGGCCTTCAGCGACTTCGTCGAAAGCGAGGACTTGCCGGAAGAAGCCGCGCGCGAGAAGACCCAGACCCTGGTCGAGTACGCCACCAGCCAGAGCAAGGCAGGCGAACCGGTGACCCTGGAAGAACTGTCGAGCCTGATCGACGAAGACCGGCCGAAAGCCTTCTACGACCATATCCGCAACAAGGACTACGGCCTGTCGCCGGAGATCCCGGCGGACAAGCGTACCCTCAATCAATTCCGCCGCTTCACCGGCCGCGCCGAGGGTCTGTCGATCAGCTTCGAGGCCCATCTGCTGGGCTCGAAGATCGAATACGACGAGGAAGCCGGGACCCTGATCATCAAGGGCTTGCCGACCCAGTTGACCGACCAGTTGAAGCGCCGCAAGGACTGAACCGCTGATCTGAACTGGCATTTTTGTCAGTAGCGACCAGGATGCCCGCCTGCTTAGCCTTCGAACACCGCCGCACCCCGTAGCCAACGGGGCCGGCCTGCTCGAAGGAGAAGACATGAAGACGCTCGTGACATCAGGCTGCTGCCTGACACTTGTTGCGGCACTCACCGCGACCATGGCCCAGGCCGGTCCGGGCGAGGACACGGCCAAAGCACTGAATGACCGCTATGCCAAGACCCCCTCCGACTGCGGCGCTCGCTCCAAGCCGGCGTTTCTCTGCTCGGGCGTCATCATCCGCGCCACCGCCACGCCGAAGTTCTGGGTGCCCCAGGAAAAAAATATCAGCTCCGGGGCCATCTCGGCCTCTTACCTGCGCAAGGACGCCAAGTTCAAGAGCCTCGTCTATGGACGCAACAGCGGCTTAATCCTGTTCCCGGTATTCGAGAATCCGCGCAACAAGAGCTACGAGGTGCTCTGTGCCTACCCCAACGACGGCGGCACGGACAACCGCAAGGACCGGGGCTGCACCGACCATGTGCAGACGCCGGCAGTGGAAAGCAACTGCGACGTGATCGGCGTCTACACCGGGCAGGAGTGGATCAAGCGATATCCCGCCGACAAGGTCAAGTACAGCGAGATCTGCAGCTTCGATGTCCGCGACCGCCGCGACGCCCATGCCGCTCCGGCCTTCATGGCGATGATCGAGGCACGCAACCTCGGCGGTGAAACCCTGTTTCCGGTGCAGAACGAACTGCGCATCGCCACCTGGGGCGACGAGCCACCCAACAATCCACCGGTCGAGAGCCTGTTCTATACCGTGCCGCCCTCCTCCACAGAGTCAGGACTGGAGAATGGCAGGGTGAACCAGATCGAATGGTGGAACGCGAGCAAGCGTTTCCTGCCCCTGGTCAAGCTGGACCTGCCAGCCACGATCAATGCCGACGCCAGGTTCAGCTACAACCCTGCGGACCAGGTGATCCAGCCCACCACCGGGCCGAACAAGTGCGACAAGTACTTCGACAGCGCCCGCTTCGTCGACCTGCCAGGCTCGCCCGGCAAGAAGAGCCTGGTCGTCGTACCGAGTGCCTGCGGCCGCGAAGTGCGGGATGACCAGACCAACAACTTCTTCAACGAACTGGCCGCACGCTACTACCGCGACCCCGCCTGGCAAGGTGCGTCCGGCAGCTACCCGCAGAACATCCTGAGCATGCGCCGGCAACTGACCTGTTCCTTCATCAAACTACGCTATGCCCCCGAATGGACGCTGGAGCCACACCGAGCACTGATTGGCATCGAGGAGTCGATCGCCAGGCAATGCGACAACTGAAGCTGCCATTCTCTACAGCCGAGAGGTACCACCATGAAAACCCTCAAGCCCTCATGGTTCATCCTGTTCGTGGCACTGGGCGCGCTACCTGCGGCCAGCGCCATGGCCGACCCGGACTGCTCCGAGTACATCGAAAGCGCGAAATGGGGTGTGGAAAAGGTAAATGCATACTTTTCAACCTACCCCAGCCTGCAGATCACCCTGACCGGGTCGGGATGCACCTACACCGCCGCCGACACCGACGCCATTTTCGAGCAGATTTACGCAAAGTATTCGCAGGATCCGGAATGGCAGAGCCCCAAACTGAGCAAAGAGCAGACACGCAACAGCGCGAGGCTCCAACTGGAATGCCAATTGAGTCGTTCGCCGGTACCCAATCCAATCACCCTTGAGCCTCGACGGGAAACGACCTCGCTCGATGCGTACAAGGCGATGAACAACTGCAACGCACCGTGAGCAACCCCTACCGCTGAGCCGCGAAGGAAGCCACCAACGCTTCCTTCGCGCTTTTGCGCAAGGCCTTGATCAGGCGTTCATGGCGCAGGGCCTGGGACTTGTCCGGCCATTGCTCGACATACACCAGCGCCACCGCCGGGCTGGTGCTGAAATAGCGCGCACCCTGGCCTTTCTGGTGGGCGGCGAAACGTCGTTCGGGGTTGTCGCTGATGCCGCAGTACAACGAGCCATTGGCAGCTCGCACCAGATAGACGTACCAGGGTTTGTCGGCAACGGGAGTGGCGGCTTCGGTCACGATGAAAGGCAGTTTCTGACGACGGGAGCCGACAGCTTACCGCCTCAGCGCCCGCCCTGGAACGCGCGCAGCCCCTTCAGCGCCTGCTGTCCCACCTTGCCGCGCAGGAACGGCGTCCAGCCCAGCAACAAGCCCGGGGTCCCCAGGGCCTGGCGCGACCAGCGCCAGAAGTCAAAGACATCGTGGTGCTCGACGATCAGGCCATCGCGAATCACGAAGGTGGCGCGGATATCGTTGACCACCACCCGCCCGGTCTGGCTGAACAGGTAGGTCGCCACCCAGTGGGCCGAGCCGCCGCGCTCGTCGGCGCGCACACTGTCGAAGGTCAGGGAGAAATCCTTGGCGCGGCTGGTGAGCATGCGCCACATATCGCCGGCATCCTTGCCGCGCAACGTGCCGAAGGCCGGGTCGCTGAAGACGATGTCGGGGCTGTAGCAGGCAACCATGGCCTCGGCGTCGAGACGCTGGAAGGCCTGGTAGAAACGGTTGATCAGGTCACTGTTGGCATCGCTCATGACGGGTTCCATCACCGGAAGGCTGAACGCTGCACGATAGTCCGGCCGAGAGCACAAGGCCAGCACCATCAACCGGACGAATGGCATGTCCTCAGATACGCTCGCTGACCACCTGCACATGCAGCGAGCGTCCGGCCTTGAGGCCGAAGAGGATGGCGCCGGCGCCGAGCACCGCGAAGATCCAGCCCACCGCGCCCCAGCCTCCGGTCAAATCGTGCACCAGGCCCACCGCGAATGGCCCGGCCGAGGCCAGCGTATAGCCGACGCCCTGGGCCATGCTCGACAGGTTGGCGGCGACATGGGAATCCCGGGAGCGCAGCACGATCAGGGTCAGCGCCAAGGCGAAGGTACCGCCCTGCCCGATCCCCAGCACCACCGCCCAGCCCCACAGGCCGCCGAGCGGCGCATACAGGCAACCGAACAGGCCGGCGAGGGTCAGCACCATCACCACCACGATGGCCAGGCGCTGGTCCTTGCCGCGGGTCGCCAGCATCGGCGCGGTCAGGGCGCTGACCAGTTGCACGATCACCGAGCCGGACAGGACCAGCCCGGCCTCGGTCGGGCTCAGGCCGCGACCGATGAGGATCGACGGCAGCCAGCCGAAGACGATGTAGGCCAGCGACGACTGCAGGCCCATGTACAAGGTCACCTGCCAGGCCAGCGGATCGCGCCACAGGCCGCGCACGCGGAACGCCGCATGATGGGCGCCATGGCCTTGCCGGGCCTGCGGCAGCCAGAACAGCGCCGCCACCAGCGCCGGTACCAGCCAGAAGCCCAGGCCAAGGGCCCAGCTGTCACCGAAGGCGTGGCTCAAAGGCACGCTCGCCCCCGCCGCCAGTGCCGCGCCAAGGCACAGGGCCATGGTGTAGATGCCCATCAGCAGCCCGGCATGGGCCGGGAAGTCGCGCTTGACGATGCCCGGCAGCAATACGCCGATCACGCCGATGCTGGCTCCGGCGATCAGGCTGCCGACGAACAGCCCGACGCTGCCGAAGGCGCTGCGCAGGGCGATCCCGCCGGCGAGACAGAGCAGGATGCCGAGGATCACCCGCTCGCTGCCGAAACGCCGTGCCAGCGCGGGCGCCAGCGGGGCGAACAGCCCCAGGCAGAGCACTGGCAACGTCGTCAGCAGGCCGGCCTGCGAGCCGCTCAGGCCGAGGCTGCGCGACACATCGCCCAGCAGCGGCGCCATGCTCGACAGCGCCGGACGCAGGTTCAGCGCCACCAGCACCAGGCCAAGCAACAGCAGCCAGGCCTTTGGCAGGCGGGACGGAGGTTGAAGCGCGGCATCGTCGGCTTCGGCATCGATAAGCAGTTCTTCAAGCACGGGCCCGCGGGGCGTCGGCTTGGTGTTCAGGTCTTGGCCCATGGCAGTCTCGAAAAGTCAGGGTTCATTGATCAACGTCCGGCTGAGGGCCTTGGCCCGCGCAGGATCTTGTTGTTCGACGGCCTCGAGGATCGCGACATGCAGGTCGAAAACCGCCTGGTTGCGCGGCAACCGGCTCATGCTCTGTTCCAGCTTCATCGCCACTACGCTGGAGAAGTAACGGTACAGCTCGCTCAGCGCGGGATTGTGCGCGGCGTCCACCAGGCGCTGGTGGAAGGTCAGGTCGCAGCGGATGTAGTCATCCAGGTCGCCGTGAAAGTGCGTGCCGCTGTGGTGCAAGGCCTCGCGCAGGCCCGCCAGGTCCTGCTCGGTGCGACGCAGGGCAGCCAGGCCTATGGCTTCGGCTTCCAGCAGGTGCCGGGTTTCCCGGGCGTGCTCCAGGCTGCAGCCAGACAACGCCTGCATCGCCGACAGCGGATCGGAGGCGGTGCGCAGGTAGCTGCCATCGCCCTGGCGCACTTCCACCAGGCCGCTGAAGGCCAGCACGCGCATGGCTTCACGCACGGTGTTGCGACTGATGCCCAGCTCGGCAGCCAGTTCCGGCTCGGTGGGCAGGCGCTGACCAACCGTCCAGGTGCCGCGGGTGATGCGTTGGCGGAGTTGGTCGACGGCTTGTTCGACCAGGGAGCGTTTGATGAGCTGGGGCATGAGCACTTACATCCAATCATCGGATGAATTTAGAGAGGGCAAGAGTAACGGGTTGTTTCCGAGAAATGCAAACCGATAGGGGAATTTGTAGTGAGCTTCAGGGCCCCATCGCGGGTAAACCCGCTCCTACAGGGTTTACGAAATCCTGTGGGAGCGGGTTTACCCGCGATGGGCTTGCGGATCAGTTCAAGGCGTCAAGCAACGCCTGGTTTTGCTCTTCGGTACCGATGGAGATCCGCAGGAACTGGTCGATCCGCGGCAACTTGAAGTGCCGCACGATCACGCCCTGCTCACGCAGCGAGGCGGCGATTCCGGCGGCGTCCTTGCCAGGATGACGGGCAAAGATGAAGTTGGCCGCCGATGGAAGCACCTCGAAGCCACGGGCATTCAGCTCGGCCACCAGCTTCTCGCGGCTGGCGATGACCTTGTTGCAGGTCTCCTCGAAATACACCTGGTCTTCGAACGCGGCCGTGGCACCGACGATGGCGATGCGGTCCAGCGGGTAGGAGTTGAAGCTGTTCTTCACTCGCTCCAGCGCCTCGATCAGGTCCGGGTGGCCCACTGCCAGACCGACCCGCAGGCCGGCCAGGGAGCGCGACTTGGACAGGGTCTGGGTCACCAGCAGGTTCGGGTAGCAATCCACCAGGCTGATGGCCGTCTCGCCACCGAAGTCGATGTAGGCCTCGTCCACCACCACCACCGACTCGGTGTTGGCCTGCAGCAACTGCTCGATGGCCTCCAGGGCCAGCAGGCAGCCGGTCGGCGCGTTCGGGTTGGGGAAGATGATCCCGGCATTGGCGCGGCGGTAGTCCTCGACGCGGATCTGGAATTGCGCGTCCAGCGCCACCGGCTCGAACGGAATGCCGTACAGGCCGCAGTAGACCGGATAGAAGCTGTAGCTGATATCCGGGAACAACAGCGGCGCGTCGTGCTGGAACAGGCCGTGGAAGATGTGCGCCAGCACCTCGTCCGAGCCGTTGCCGAGGAACACCTGGTTCGGCTGGACGCTGTAGTAGCGGGCCACGGCCTGCTTGAGCAGGTCGCTGTTGGGGTCCGGGTACAGGCGCAGGTTGTCGTTGAGTTCGCCGCGCATGGCTTCCAGCGCCTTTGGCGACGGACCGTACGGGTTTTCGTTGGTGTTGAGCTTGACCAGCTTGGTCAGCTTCGGCTGCTCGCCCGGTACGTAAGGCACCAGGTCCTTGACGAAGGGGCTCCAGAATTTGCTCATGTTCAGTTGCCCTCTTGGTCGGCAAGGATACGGTATTCGGCACTGCGCGCATGGGCGCTGAGGGATTCGCCACGCGCCAGGACCGACGCGGTCTTGCCCAGCTCGGAAGCGCCCTGTTCGGAGCAGAAGATGATCGACGAACGCTTCTGGAAGTCATACACCCCCAGTGGCGAGGAGAAACGCGCGGTGCCGGAGGTCGGCAGCACGTGGTTCGGGCCCGCGCAGTAGTCGCCCAGCGCCTCGCTGGTGTGGCGCCCCATGAAGATCGCACCGGCATGGCGGATCTGCGGCAGCCAGGCCTGCGGATCGGCCACCGACAGCTCCAGGTGCTCCGGGGCGATGCGGTTGGCCACTTCGATGGCCTGCGCCATGTCGCGGACCTGGATCAGCGCACCACGGCCATCGATGGAGGTACGGATGATCTCGGCGCGGTCCATGGTCGGCAGCAGCTTGTCGATGCTGGCGGCGACACGGTCGAGGAAGTCGGCGTCCGGGCTGACCAGGATCGACTGGGCGTCTTCATCGTGTTCGGCCTGGGAGAACAGGTCCATGGCGATCCAGTCCGGATCGGTCTGGCCGTCGCAGACCACGAGGATTTCCGACGGGCCGGCAATCATGTCGATGCCGACCTGGCCGAACACGTGGCGCTTGGCAGTCGCCACATAGATGTTGCCCGGGCCGACCACCTTGTCCACCTGCGGCACGCTCTCGGTACCGTAGGCCAGGGCCGCGACCGCCTGGGCGCCGCCGATGGTGAAGACGCGGTCGACGCCGGCGATGCAGGCCGCCGCGAGCACCAGCTCATTGACCTCGCCACGCGGGGTCGGCACCACCATGACCACTTCACTGACCCCGGCGACCTTGGCCGGAATGGCGTTCATCAGCACGGAAGACGGGTAGGACGCCTTGCCGCCCGGCACGTACAGGCCGGCGCGGTCCAGCGGCGTGACCTTCTGGCCGAGCACGGTGCCGTCGGCCTCGGTGTAGCTCCAGGAATCCTGCTTCTGCCGCTCGTGGTAAAGGCGCACGCGCTCGGCGGCCTTTTCCAGGGCCTGGCGCTGCTCCGCGGTGATGCGGGTCAGGGCCAGTTCCAGGCGCTCGCGGCCGAGGATCAGGTCATCGATGGACTGGGCCTGGACGCCGTCGAAACGCTGGGTGAACTCCACCAGCGCCGCGTCGCCGCGCTCGCGCACGGCCTGGATGATGTCGAGAACCCGCTGGTTGACCGCGTCGTCGGACACGCTTTCCCAGCTCAGCAGATGATCCAGATGTCGGGCGAAATCCGGGTCAGCGGCATTGAGTCGGCGAATTGCAGTGGACGTGGTCATAGCTAAAGCCTCGGTAATTGGCGAATGGTTCAGGCGCCCTGAAGCTACCAGTCCATCCGCGCGGGCACCCGAGGTATTTGGCTATGACGCGGATAGACGGGCGCGACACGAAGTCGCGCACAGGGTCAGCCGCGGTGTCGCGACTCCACGGCCTGACGCAGGGTGTCGATCAGGCTCTGGATACGGGCGTGCTGCATCTTCATCGATGCCTTGTTGACCACCAGGCGGGAGCTGACGGTCGCGATGAGTTCCTGGGGTTCCAGGCCATTGGCGCGCAGGGTATTGCCGGTGTCGACGACGTCGATGATCTTGTCGGCGAGGTTGACCAGCGGTGCCAGCTCCATCGAGCCGTACAGTTTGATGATGTCGACCTGGCGGCCCTGCTCGGCATAGTAGCGCTTGGCTACGTTGACGAACTTGGTAGCGACCCGCAGACGCCCCTTGGGCTCCGGCGCGCCAATGGCACCGGCGGTCATCAGCTTGCAGCGGGCGATGTTCAGGTCCAGCGGCTCGTACATGCCCTGGCCACCGTATTCCATCAGCACGTCCTTGCCGGCCACACCCAGATCGGCGGCGCCATGCTCGACATAGGTCGGCACGTCGGTGGCCCGCACGATCAGCAGGCGTACGTCGTCCTGGGTCGTGGGGATGATCAGTTTGCGGCTCTTGTCCGGATTCTCGGTCGGAACGATGCCCGCTTCCGCCAGCAGCGGCAGGGTATCGTCGAGAATGCGGCCCTTGGACAGCGCGATGGTCAACATGGGAAACGTCGGTCCTTATGCGGCTTCAGCCGCCGGGCCCATGGGGGCGCCCGACGGCGTTCGATTCGGTGCAGCGATCATAGGCGCATCCTTGCGCCCCGAACAGGTCTAGCCCGGTACGCGACGGATCTTCGCGCCCAGCATCTGCAGTTTTTCCTCGATGCACTCGTAGCCACGGTCGATGTGGTAGATGCGATCGATCAGGGTGTCGCCTTCGGCCACCAGGGCCGACAGCACCAGGCTGGCGGAAGCCCGCAGGTCGGTGGCCATGACCGGCGCACCCTTGAGGGCCTTGGTGCCGGTGACGATGGCGGTGTTGCCTTCGACCTGGATCTGCGCGCCCATGCGGTGCATTTCGTAGACGTGCATGAAGCGGTTTTCGAAGATCGTCTCGATCACCGCGCCGGTGCCTTCGGCAATGGCGTTGAGGGAGATGAACTGCGCCTGCATGTCGGTCGGGAACGCCGGATACGGGGCGGTACGCAGGTTGACGGCTTTCGGCCGCTTGCCGTGCATGTCCAGCTCGATCCAGTCTTCACCGGTGGAGATCTCGGCGCCGGCTTCCTTGAGTTTTTCGAGGACGGCTTCAAGGATGGTCGGATCGGTGTCCTTGACCTTGACGCGACCGCCGGTGACGGCAGCAGCGACCAGGTAGGTACCGGTCTCGATACGGTCCGGCATCACGCGGTAGGTGGCCGAGCCCAGGCGCTCGACGCCATCGATGGTGATGGTGTCGGTACCGGCGCCCTGGATCTTGGCGCCCATGGCAATCAGGAAGTTGGCCAGGTCGACCACTTCCGGCTCGCGTGCGGCGTTCTGCAGGACGCTGCGGCCCTTGGCCAGGGCAGCGGCCATCATGATGTTCTCGGTACCGGTCACGCTGACGGTGTCGAAGAAGAAGTGCGCGCCGCGCAGGCCGCCTTCAGGTGCCTTGGCCTTGATGTAGCCGCCTTCGACCTCGATCTTCGCGCCCATGGCTTCAAGACCGCGGATGTGCAGGTCGACCGGACGCGAACCGATGGCGCAGCCGCCAGGCAGGGCCACTTCGGCTTCACCGAAACGGGCGACCATCGGACCCAGGACCAGGATCGAGGCGCGCATGGTCTTGACCAGCTCATACGGCGCGACCAGGGTCTTGATGGTGCGCGGGTCGATTTCCACCGAGAGCTTCTCGTCGATCACGGGCTCGATGCCCATGCGACCGAACAGCTCGATCATGGTGGTGATGTCGTGCAGGTGCGGCAGGTTGCCCACGGTGACCGGGCCGTCGCACAGCAGGGTGGCCGAGAGAATCGGCAGGGCCGCGTTCTTCGCGCCGGAAATGCGGATTTCGCCGTCGAGGCGAACGCCGCCAGTAATAATCAGTTTGTCCATTTGGAGTCTCGCGCCAGTTGGCTCAGGTGCGCTCAGCCCAGGCTGCGCTGCTGAAAAATTTCATGGTAACCGCGTGAATGCGGCCATCGGTGATCCACGGATTAAGGTGAGCGTAGATCTGTTGCTGACGCTTGACCGGGCTCAGGGCCGCGATTTCGTCGCTGATCACGTTCAACTGGAAGTTGCAGCCTTCGCCCTCAACTTCGACCCGGGTTCCCGGCAACTTTTCTTCAAGGAAGTTCTTAACTTCTACGGCCTGCATGCTCAACCTCAATCGGCGCCCTGTGCGCGCGGGTCGGCCATCATACAAAAAAGCCCCTCGCCTGCGAACCCCGTAAACGAGGACTCTGACAGAGGGGCTTCGGTTATTTCACACGGTCATTGCAACGCGAGGATATCGTCCAGCCCGTAGACCTCGGCGATCTCGCGCATGCCGTGGGGCATGCCACGCACCTCGCAGCCCTTGCCCGCCGCCTTGGCGTCGCGCATGAACGCCAGCAGCAGGGACAACCCGACGCTGCTGGACTGCTGCACCGCGGTGCAATCGAGGACCAGCGCGCTGGCCGGGCTCGATGCGATCAGCGCCGCGCCCTGCTTGCGCAACTGCGGCCCGGAGCGGTAGTCGAGGGTGCCGGCCAGGCTCAGAACGCCCGGCTCGGCCAGTTGCACGCTGCCTACGCTCATTGCGCCTGCTTCTCCGCCGCGTCCTCGGTGACCGCCTTGGCCTTGGCGACTTCGCCCGCCCAGTTGTCGATGGTCTTGTCGAGGTCATTGCCGTTGCGCTGCATGGCATCGGCGAACTGGTCGCGGAACAGCTTGCCGATGTTGATGCCGTTGACGATGACGTTACGCACCTTCCACTCGCCCTGAAGCTTCTGCAGGGTGTAGGACACCGGGTAGACCGCACCGTTGGTACCGGTGACCTTCATGCCGACGGTGGCGCGATCGCCATCCTCGGCCTTGGCCGGATCGACGGTGATGCCCTGGTTGTTGTACTCCAGCAAGGCGTTGCCATAGAACTGCATCAGGCTGCGTTTGAAGTTTTCCTGGAAGCGCTTCATCTGGTCAGGCGAGGCCTGGCGCGAGTACTTCACGGTCATGATGCTCTTGGAGATGCCGTCCGCATCCACCACGGGCCCCAGGATGTTGTTCAGCGAATCGTAGAACTGGCCGGGATTGGCCTTGTACTGCTCCTTGTTCGCCTTGAGGTCGTTGAGCAACTGGGTGGTGGTGCCTTGAATCACGTCATGGGCCGATTGACCCGGTGCCGCCTGGGCCAGCATCGGCAGGGCCGCCAGCAGTACCAGCAGGCCGCGTCGCAGGATCGAAATCATGGAAACTCCTTATTTAGCTTCTTTGCCTACGGTATTGAGCAGGAACTTGCCGATCAGATCTTCCAGCACCAGCGCCGACTGAGTGTCGTGGATGGTCCCGCCATCCTTGAGCACGGTGTCTTCACCGCCAACGCTGATGCCGATGTACTTCTCGCCGAGCAACCCGGCGGTCAGGATCGATGCGGTGGAGTCGGAGGGCAGGTTGTCCACGCTCTTGTCCAGCTGCAACGTCACCCGACCGGTGTAGGTTTCGCGGTCCAGATCGATGGCAGTGACCTTGCCGATGGTCACACCGGCCATGGTCACTTTTGCTCTGACAGTCAAACCGGCGATATTGTCGAAATTCGCATAAAGTTTATAGGTATCGCTGCTGGGGCTGGCGGACAGGCCACTGACGCGCAGGGCCAGCAGGATCAGCGCCAGGATCCCGGCCAGGAGGAACAGGCCGACACCGATTTCCAGGGTGCGGTTTTGCATCAGAAATCTCCAAACATCAGGGCGGTCAAAATGAAGTCCAGGCCAAGGACTGCCAGCGAGGCATAGACCACGGTCCTGGTGGTGGCACGACTGATCCCCTCTGAGGTGGGCTCGCAGTCATAGCCTTGGAATACGGCGATCCAGGTCACGACGAAGGCAAAGACAACGCTCTTGATGACCCCGTTGAGCACGTCGTCGGTGAAGGACACGCTGTTCTGCATGTTGGCCCAGAACGAGCCTTCGTAGACCCCCAACCAGTCGACCGCGACCCACGAGCCGCCCCAGATGCCGACGACACTGAAGATCATCGCCAGCAGCGGCAGGGAGATGAAGCCGGCCCACAGCCGTGGTGCGACGATGTACTTGAGCGGGTCGACGCCGATCATCTCCAGGCTGGACAATTGCTCCGTGGATTTCATGTTGCCGATCTCGGCGGTCAGCGCGGAACCTGCGCGCCCGGCGAACAGCAGCGCGGTCACCACCGGCCCGAGTTCACGCAGCAGGGTCAGGGCGACCATCTGCCCCACGGCCTGCTCCGAACCGTACTTGGTCAGGATGCTGAAGCCCTGCAGGGCCAGGACCATGCCGATGAAGATGCCGGAAACGACGATGATCGCCAACGACAGCACGCCCACCGAATACAGCTGGCGCACCAGCAGCTGGAAGCCGCCGCCGATACCGCCACGCCCCACCAGGGCATGCAGCAGGAACAGGCAGGAACGCCCCATGACCGCGACCACGTCGATGGCCGAACGGCCGAAACGGCGGATACGTTCGAGTAAGGATTTTCTGCGCATCTAACGCTTCCCCAGCAGATCGGCGCGGTAGTCAGGCGCAGGAAAATGGAAAGGCACCGGTCCGTCCGGGTCGCCCTTCATGAATTGGCGGATGCGCGGGTTGTCCGAATCCATCAGCTCGGCCGGGGTACCCTGGCCGAGCACCTGGCCATCGCCGACGACGTAAATGTAGTCGGCGATGCTGGCGGTTTCCGCCAGGTCGTGGGAAACCACGATGCTGGTGATGCCGAGGGCATCGTTGAGCAGGCGGATCAGACGCACCAGCACGCCCATGGCGATCGGGTCCTGACCGACGAACGGCTCGTCGTACATGAGGATCTGCGGGTCCAGGGCGATCGCCCGGGCCAGCGCCACGCGACGCTTCATGCCACCGGACAGCTCGTCCGGCATCAGCTCGATAGCGCCCCGCAGGCCCACGGCCTGGAGTTTCATCAGGACGATGTCGCGGATCATTTCCTCGGAAAGCCCGGTATGAACGCGCAGCGGGAAGGCGACGTTCTCGAACACGTCGAGGTCGGTGAACAGCGCGCCACTCTGGAACAGCACGCCCATCTGCTTGCGCGCGTCGAACAGGTCGCTGCGCGACAGGGCCGGCAGGTTCTGCCCGGCGACCCAGACCTCGCCGCTGGCCGGCCGCAACTGCGCGCCCATCAGGCGCAGCAGCGTGGTCTTGCCACAGCCGGAAGGCCCCATGATGCCGGTGACCTTGCCCTTGGGAATGCGTATGTCGACATTATTGAAGATGCTGCGCGAGCCGCGCTTGAAGGTGACGCCCTTCAACTCGACCGCGTAGGCGTTATCAACGCTCATCTAGACTCCTTGCGATGCAGCCTTGTCGCTCTGACGCACGCCCCCTTCGTGGAGGCACGCAGCTATCGAGCGGGCCGAACTGGTGGCGAACTATAGCACCGCTGGCAAGCCCTTCCCAAGGCCATGACGCGGCCTGTTCAGGCCCGGTACAGGCATTTTCATGCCATCGTGCGACGGAACCGCGTCGCGCCAAAACGCTCCAACAGGCTGCCCGGGGCCAATCCGCAGGTGAGGCTTTCGCGCATTACCGCTATAATCGCGACCTTTTCATCAGGCAAACCGATTTCCGACATGAGCCAATCCACCGACCTGATCCAATCCGCACAACGCACCATCCGCCTCGAAATCGAAGCGGTAGAAGGCCTGCTGGCCCATATCGACGCCGACTTCGTCAAGGCGTGCGAACTGATCCTGGGCAGCAAGGGCCGCGTTGTCGTGGTAGGCATGGGCAAATCCGGGCACATCGGCAACAAGATCGCCGCGACCCTGGCCAGCACCGGAACCCCGGCGTTCTTCGTCCACCCCGCCGAGGCCAGCCACGGCGACATGGGCATGATCACCCGGGACGACATCATCCTGGCGCTGTCCAACTCCGGCTCCACCGCCGAAATCGTCACCCTGCTGCCGCTGATCAAGCGCCTGGGCATCAAGCTCGTCAGCCTCACCGGCAACCCCGACTCGCCACTGGCCAAGGCCGCCGAGGTCAACCTCGACGCCCGCGTGGCCCAGGAAGCCTGCCCGCTGAACCTGGCCCCGACCTCCTCTACCACCGCCGCCCTGGTACTGGGCGACGCCCTGGCCATCGCCCTGCTAGAAGCGCGTGGCTTCACCGCCGAAGACTTCGCCTTCTCGCATCCAGGCGGCGCCCTGGGCCGCCGCCTGCTGCTGAAGGTGGAGAACGTCATGCACGCCGGCGACGAGTTGCCGCAGGTACAGCGCGGCACCCTGCTCAAGGACGCCCTGCTGGAAATGTCGCGCAAGGGCCTGGGCATGACCGTGGTGGCCGAAGCCGACGGCAGCCTCGCCGGGATCTTCACCGACGGCGACCTGCGCCGCAGCCTCGACCGCAACATCGATGTACACAAGACCCTGATCGAAGAGGTCATGACCGTCCACGGCAAGACCGCCCGCGCCGAAATGCTCGCCGCCGAGGCCCTGAAGATCATGGAAGACCACAAGATCAGCGCGCTGGTGGTCGTCGACAAGGCCGACCGTCCCGTCGGCGCCTTGAACATGCACGACCTGCTGCGCGCCGGAGTGATGTGATGAATACCCTGTTGCAACGCGGCAAAGCCATCAAGCTGGCAGTCTTCGACGTGGACGGCGTGCTCACCGACGGCCGCCTGTACTTCCTGGAAGACGGCAGCGAATTCAAGACCTTCAACACCCTCGACGGCCAGGGCATCAAGATGCTGATGAACAGCGGAGTCACCACCGCGATCATCAGCGGACGCAAGACCCCGGTGGTCGAGCGCCGGGCGAAGAACCTCGGCATTCCGCACCTGTACCAGGGCCGCGAGGACAAACTGGTGGTGCTGGACGAGCTTCTCGCCCAGCTCGGCCTAAGCTATGAAGAGGTTGCCTACCTGGGCGACGACCTGCCCGACCTGCCGGTGATCCGCCGGGTCGGCCTGGGCATGGCGGTGGCCAATGCCGCGGCGTTCGTCCGCGAGCATGCCCACGGCGTGACCCAGGCCCGCGGCGGCGAAGGCGCGGCACGTGAATTCTGCGAACTGATCCTGCAAGCCCAGGGCAACCTGGAAGCAGCAAACGCCCACTACCTGTAGAGCCCGTCATGTTCAGCAAGAAGATTCGCAACATTGCGCTGTTCAGCGTGATCGCCGCGCTTTTCGCGGCGATCGGCTACTGGAACATCGTGCCCGAGCGCTTCCTCGACCAGCCGGTCGCACAGGTCGACGAAAGCGCCATCGACTACTACGCCATCAACGCCCACAGTGTGCAGTTCCTGCCCGACGGCAAGCTGCAGTACGAAATGACCGCGGACAAGGTCGAGCACCTCAAGGCCAGCGAAGTCACCCTGCTGACCAAGCCGGACCTGCAGATGTACCGTGGCACCACCTTCCCCTGGCATGTGCAGAGCGAGCGCGGCGAGGTCAACCCGGACGGCACCGAGGTCGAGTTGATCGACGCCGTGCGCGTGGCCCGTACCGACGAGCAGAATCGCACCACCATCATCACCTCCAGTCGCATGACGGTATTCCCGCAGAAGCAATATGCGCAAACCGAGCAAGACGTTAGAATCGACGGCGCCGGTGGCGTGACTACGGGCAAGGGAATGAAAGCGTATTTGAAAGACGGCAGGATGGACCTGCTGTCCAACGTAAGAGGACAGTATGAGGCTCGTTAAAACCCTCCCTTATTTGCTCAGCCTGAGCGCGGCACTGGGAAGCGCGAGCGCTTGGTCCCTGCCCAACGATCGCGAGCAGCCCGTTCGCATCCAGGCCGACAGCGCCCAGATGGACGACAAGAACAAGGTCGCCACCTACACGGGCGACGTGATCATCACCCAGGGTTCGATGATGATCAAAGGCAACGTCGTGACCGTCACCCTGAACCAGGCCGGCGATATCGACACCGCCACCTCGGTCGGCAACCTGGCCTATTTCGAGCAGCAACAGGACGCCGCCAAGCCGGACAAGATGCAAGGCTATGCCAAGCAGATCCAGTACCAGGCCGGCAAGGACCTGATCATCCTCACCGACCAGGCCCGAGTGATCAACGCAGGCAATACCACCGAAGGCGAGAAGATCGTCTACAACTCGAAGACCCAGGTCGCTACCGCCGGCCGCGGCGGGAAAGACATCAAGACACCACGTCAGCGCATCGACATGGTGATCCAGCCGAAGAAGAAGGCCGAGTAATGGCAACTCTCAAAGCCCAGCACCTGGCCAAGAGCTACAAGAGCCGGCAAGTCGTGCGCGACGTCAGCCTGTCCATCGACAGCGGCCAGATCGTCGGACTGCTCGGCCCCAACGGCGCTGGCAAGACCACATGCTTCTACATGATCGTCGGGCTGGTCCAGGCCGACCAGGGTCGCGTGCTGATCGACGACCTGGATGTCAGCCACCAGCCGATGCACGGTCGTGCCCGCGCCGGTATCGGCTACCTGCCGCAGGAAGCCTCGATCTTCCGCAAGCTGTCGGTCGCCGACAACATCATGGCGATCCTGGAAACCCGCCAGGACCTCGACCGCGATGGACGGCGCAAGGAGCTGGAAAGCCTGCTGCAGGAATTCCACATCAGCCACATCCGTGACAACCTCGGCATGAGCCTGTCCGGTGGCGAACGTCGTCGCGTGGAAATCGCCCGGGCCCTGGCTACCGCGCCGAAGTTCATCCTGCTCGACGAACCCTTTGCCGGTGTCGACCCGATCTCGGTCGGCGACATCAAGCAGATCATCCATCACCTGAAGGCCAAGGGCATCGGCGTCCTGATCACCGACCACAACGTCCGTGAAACCCTGGATATCTGCGAAACCGCTTACATCGTCAACGATGGCCAGCTGATTGCCGAAGGCGATTCGGAAACCATCCTGGCCAACCAGCTGGTGAAAGAGGTGTACCTCGGCCACGAGTTCCGCCTGTAGGTCGACGTACCGGAGTGACCGAGCGCTGGCATTCAGCCATTATTACGGCTTAATTGTTACAGCGCTCTAGGCAAACGCATCAATTTCAGGCATATATCTTGCTTAAAATTGGCGCCCCGCGCCCGTGTAGAGATGGCGCATGCGCGCCGGCGAATAAGGTGTTAAGCCCCAGCCATGAAACCATCGCTCGTCCTAAGAATGGGCCAGCAACTGACGATGACCCCGCAGTTGCAACAGGCCATCCGACTGCTCCAGCTTTCCACGCTGGACCTGCAGCAGGAAATCCAGGAAGCCCTGGAGTCGAACCCGATGCTCGAACGCCAGGAAGAAGGCGACGACTTCGACAACAGCGACCCCATGGCCGACAACGCCGAGAGCAAGCCGGTCGCGGAAGCGCAGGAAAGCAGCTTCGAGCAATCCGCCCCCAGCGCGGAAAACCTCGAAGAAGGCGAATGGAACGAGCGCATTCCCAACGAACTGCCGGTGGACACCGCATGGGAAGACATCTACCAGACCAGCGCCAGCAGCCTGCCAAGCAACGATGATGACGAGTGGGACTTCACCACCCGTACGTCTGCGGGCGAGAGCCTGCAAAGCCACCTGCTCTGGCAGTTGAACCTGGCACCGATGTCGGATACCGACCGGCTGATTGCCGTCACCCTCATCGACTGCATCAACAACCAGGGCTACCTCGACGAGACCCTGGAAGAAATCTGCGACTCCTTCGATCCCGAGCTCGACATCGAGCTGGACGAGGTCGAAGCCGTCCTGCACCGCATCCAGCAGTTCGAGCCTGCCGGCATCGGTGCGCGCAACCTTGGCGAATGCCTGCTGCTGCAACTGCGCCAGTTGCCATCCAACACACCGTGGATGAGCGAAGCACAGCGCCTGGTCAGTGACTACATCGACCTGCTCGGCAGCCGCGACTACAGCCAGCTGATGCGCCGCATGAAGCTCAAGGAAGACGAACTGCGCCAGGTCATCGAGCTGGTACAGAGCCTGAACCCTCGCCCCGGCTCGCAGATCGAGTCGAGCGAGCCGGAATACGTGGTCCCCGACGTGATCGTGCGCAAGGACAACGAGCGCTGGCTGGTGGAACTGAACCAGGAAGCGGTACCGCGCCTGCGGGTCAATCCGCAGTATGCCGGCTTCGTCCGCCGTGCCGACACCAGCGCCGACAACACCTTCATGCGCAACCAGTTGCAGGAGGCGCGCTGGTTCATCAAGAGCCTGCAGAGCCGCAACGAGACGCTGATGAAGGTGGCGACCCAGATCGTCGAGCACCAGCGTGGTTTCCTCGATCACGGCGACGAGGCCATGAAGCCGCTGGTCCTGCACGACATCGCCGAGGCGGTGGGCATGCACGAATCGACCATTTCCCGGGTCACCACGCAGAAATACATGCACACGCCCCGGGGAATCTATGAACTGAAGTACTTTTTCTCCAGTCATGTGAGCACCTCCGAAGGCGGTGAATGCTCGTCCACTGCCATCCGCGCGATCATCAAGAAACTGGTTGCCGCGGAAAATCAGAAAAAGCCATTGAGTGACAGCAAGATCGCTGGTTTACTGGAGGCACAAGGCATCCAGGTAGCACGTCGCACCGTCGCCAAGTACCGCGAGTCCCTCGGTATCGCACCATCGAGTGAACGCAAGCGATTGATGTGACCTTCCCTGAGGTGTGCCATCGCAATTCAGTGGCAGGCGCAACACCTGCCTCTTTATGCACGGCAACAAAGGAGAAGCAGTATGCAAGTCAACATCAGTGGACAACATGTAGAAGTCACCGAGGCCCTGCGTACCTACATCGGGGAAAAACTCGCCCGGCTCGAGCGCCACTACGACCGCATCACCAATGTGCAGGTGATCCTCAAGGTCGAGAAGCTGCAGCAGAAGATCGAAGCGACCTTGCAGATTCCCGGCGGTGAAGTGGTAGCGAACGCAGAGCACGAAGACATGTATGCCGCCATCGACCTCCTGACCGACAAGCTCGACCGCCAACTGAAAAAACACAAGGAAAAACAGCAAAGTCTGCTGCAAGGTGCAGCTGCCCGCTGATCCCCCTCATCCATGATCCGACTTGAATCCATCCTGACCCCCGGCCGTTCCCTCGTGAACGTGCCGGGCGGCAGTAAAAAGCGTGTACTCGAACAGATCGCCAACCTGATCGGGAAGGAAGTTCCCGAGCTGGACACCCAGGACGTGTTCAAGAGCCTGATCGACCGGGAGAAACTCGGTTCGACGGGCTTCGGCAATGGCATCGCCATTCCCCACTGCCGTCTCAAGGGGTGCGCCAGTCCGATCAGCGCCCTGCTGCACCTGGACGCCCCCATCGATTTCGACGCCATCGACGGCGCCCCGGTAGACCTGCTGTTCGTGCTGCTGGTACCGGAAGCCGCCACTGATGCGCACCTCGAACTGCTTCGCCAGATTGCCAGCATGCTCGACCGCAAGGACGTGCGTGACAAGCTGCGCGCCGCCAACAGCAGCACCGCCCTGTACCAGGTTGTCCTGGACGAACAGAACGGAAGCTGAGCCATGCGCCTGATCATTGTCAGTGGCCGTTCCGGATCCGGCAAAAGTACGGCCCTCGATGTCCTGGAAGACAATGGTTACTACTGTATCGACAACCTCCCCGCCGGCCTGCTTCCGCAGTTGGCGGAGAGCGCACTGATCAATACGGAATTGCTGCAACCGCGGGTGGCGGTATCGATCGACGCCCGCAACCTGCCCAGCCACCTCACGCGCTTCCCCGAACTGCTCGACGAAGCCCGCGCCCGTCACATCCAGTGCGACGTGCTGTACCTGGATGCCGATGAGGAAACCCTGCTCAAGCGCTTTTCCGAAACCCGCCGCCGCCACCCGCTGACCAACCCGGACCGCTCCCTGGCCGAGGCGATCCGGGTCGAGAGCGAGCTGCTCGGGCCCATCGCCGACTTGGCAGACCTGAAGATCGATACCACCAACCTGAACCTGTACCAGTTGCGTGATTCGATCAAGCTGCGCCTGCTCAACCAGCCGGAGCCCGGCACGGCGTTCCTGATCGAGTCCTTCGGCTTCAAACGCGGCATGCCGGTGGATGCCGACGTGGTGTTCGACGTGCGCTGCCTGCCGAATCCGTACTGGAAGCCGGAACTGCGCGAGCACTCCGGGCGGGATCAACCGGTCATCGACTACCTTGCCGCGCAGCCGGACGTGGAAGAGATGTTCCAGGACATCTCCTCCTACCTGCTGAAATGGTTGCCACGCTTCGCCGCCAGCAACCGTGCTTACGTGACCATCGCCATCGGCTGCACGGGCGGTCACCACCGCTCCGTCTACCTGACCGAACGCCTGGGCCAGTTGCTGCAACCCATCTTGAAGAATGTCCAGGTCCGTCACCGCGACCTCTAGCCCACAGGATCCCACCCGCGATGCCCGCAATCGAAATCGAGATCATCAACAAGCTGGGGCTGCATGCCCGCGCCGCCGCCAAGTTCGTCGGCGTGGCCGGCAAGTTTCCCTGCACGGTCAAGGTTGGGCGCGCGCCGGACAGGCTGGTGGACGGCAAGAGCATCATGGCGGTGATGATGCTGGCCGCCGGCAAAGGCACCAAGGTGCACCTGCTGACCGAGGGCGAAGAGGAGCAGGCCGCGCTGGATGGACTGATCGAGCTGATCAACAACCGGTTTGACGAAGGCGAGTGATCGCCTGTAATGAAAAAGCCCGCCAATTGGCGGGCTTTTTCATGCAGCCTGCTGTAGCTGGCTCACCTGCGAAGAACCGCACAAGGCCTGGGTGCAAGGGCGGGATCAGGACAACGCCGTATCCATCACCATCATCAAGCAGAATCCGACGCAAAGCCCCAGGCTCGCCAAGCGATGATGCCCATTGGCCCGCGATTCAGGAATGATTTCCTGGGTCACCACCAACAGCATGGCTCCTGCGGCAAAGGCCAGCCCCAGCGGCAACGCCAGTTCGGCCAGTTTCACCAGCCAGGCACAGAGCACGGCAGCCGCCGGTTCGACCAGCCCGGACGCAGCACCGATCAGGAACGCCTGGAAACGCGCCATCCCAGCACCTGCCAGCACCAGGGCAATGACCAGGCCTTCCGGCACGTCCTGCAGGGCGATGCCCATCGCCAGGCTGTCCGCGTCCGGCATGCCACCACCAGCCGACACGCCAATGGCCATGCCTTCCGGGATGTTGTGGGCAATGATCGCGATGACGAACACCCAGATACGCGCCGGCACCACCGGCTGGCTGCCGGACGCCACCAGCGCCTCCGGCGAGGCACCGGCAACCTTGCGATCCACCAGGTACAGGCAGAAGGCACCGAACAACAGGCCTAAGCTGATCAGGCCACCCGCCCCCCACTTGCCGAAGCCGACCGACTGAGCGGCATCCAGCCCCGGGATGATCAGGGAAAAGGCCGTGGCCGCCAGCATGACACCAGCACCAAAGCCCAGAAGGGAATCGGCCAGGGCCACCGGCATGTTGCGGATCACCAGCACCGGAACGGCGCCCAGCGCAGTGCCCAGGGCACACAAGGCACCGCCCTCCAGCGCGCGCAGCATGCGCGGTTCGAGATCGAGCCAGGCGATAGCCTGGGCCAACAGCAAGGCGGTACCGACCAACAACAGCACGGTACCCAGGGCCAGACGGAACAAGCGCACACTGCCTATGGACAAGACATCCGAACGCATCCGTCTTTCACTCACGCCAGGGCAGCAACGTAGCGCCGTTCGACTTCGGCCCAGTCAACCACGTTGTAGAAGGCGTTGATGTATTCCGGGCGACGGTTCTGGTAGCGCAGGTAGTAGGCGTGCTCCCAGACGTCCAGGCCGAGGATTGGCGTGTTGCCATTCATCAGCGGGCTGTCCTGGTTGCCGCTGCTTTCCACCACCAGCTTCTTCTCCGGGGTGACGCTCAGCCATGCCCAGCCGCTACCGAAGCGGGTCAGTGCAGCTTTGGTGAAGGCGTCCTTGAAGGCGTCGAAACCGCCCAGTTGTTCGTCGATGGCCTTGGCCACCGAGCCTTGCGGCAGACCACCGCCCTTGGGCGCCATCACTGTCCAGAACAGGCTGTGGTTGGCGTGCCCGCCGCCCTGGTTGATCACCGCGGCCTGGAGGTTTTGCGGCAGTTGCTTGACTGCGGCCACCAGCTTCTCCACCGGCCACTCGGCCCACTCGGTGCCGTCGATGGCGGCGTTGAGGTTGTTGATGTAGGTCTGGTGGTGCTTGGTGTAGTGGATTTCCATGGTCTGCGCATCGATGTGCGGTTCCAGGGCATCGTACGCGTAAGGCAGTGCAGGCAAGGTATGTGGCATCAGTGGATTCCTTGTTGGAAGGCTTGGGTGATCACGGGGTCCTGACCGGCCAGCACACCCGGCTGCGGTTCCTGCCGATACAGCAGCCGCTCGGTGCGCGGGTACTGGCCGTACTCGCTGATGAAGCTCAAGAGTTCGGTGTAGGTCTTGCCGCTCTGGCGCAGGGCGGCTTCACGCAGGCCCTGGGACAGGCGCGTGTCCTGGCTGGCACTGAGCAGCCGCTGGTGGATCGCGCAGAGATATTCGGCGCTCTCCTGCGGCTGTTTCAGGCGCAGGTGCAGGTCCGCCAGGTTGTGATGGGAAATCACGCAGGCGGCCACCGCTTCGTCGGCGTCATGCCAGCGCTCGAAAAGCACCTGGGCCAGGGCCAGGGCCTGCAAGTACAGCTCGCGGGCGTCGACCAGATCGCCCTGGTTGAACAGGCGATTGGCGATTTCGGTGGTGCGTTTCCAATGCTGCATGGCGAACCTCCAAAGCGGTGAGCGGTATCAGATACCGCCGGCGGTGAGCTTCTCCGGATCCAGCAGGACTTCCAGCTGGGTACGCGACAGCTCGGTGTGTTCCAGGGCTACATCGATGATCGGGCGGCCCTGCTTGTAGGCGGTCTTGGCGATCTCGGCGGCCTTTTGGTAGCCGATGATCGGGTTCAGCGCGGTGACCAAAATCGGGTTGCGCGCCAGGGCTTCCTTGAGCTTGGGCTCGTTGACCTTGAAGCTGGCGATGGCCTTGTCGGCCAGCAGACGGCTGGCATTGGCCATCAGCTCGATGCTTTCCAGCAGGTTGCGGGCAATGACCGGCAGCATCACGTTCAGCTCGAAGTTGCCCGACTGGCCGGCGACGGCGATGGTGGCGTCATTGCCGATCACCTGGGCAGCGACCATCGCAGTGGCTTCCGGGATCACCGGATTGACCTTGCCCGGCATGATCGAGGAGCCCGGCTGCAGGCCTTCCAGTTCGATCTCGCCGAGACCGGCGAGCGGGCCGGAGTTCATCCAGCGCAGGTCGTTGGCGATCTTCATCAGGGCCACGGCGGTAGCCTTCAGTTGGCCGGAGACGGCAACCGCAGTGTCCTGGGAGCCGATCAGCGCAAACAGGTTCTCACCCGGCACGAAGTCGACCTGGGTCAGGCCGCTCAGTTGCTTGGCAAACAGCGCGGAGAACTGTGGGTGGGCGTTGATCCCAGTCCCTACCGCAGTGCCGCCCTGGGCCAGAGCCTGCAGGCTGGGCAGGGTGTCTTGCAGGTGGCCGATGCTGGCCTTGACTTGCTGCGTCCAGCCGCCGAGGACCTGGCTCATGCGCACCGGCATGGCGTCCATCAGGTGGGTACGGCCCGTCTTGACGAACGGATGGACCTGCTCGGCCTTGGCCTCGATCACCTGTACCAGGTGCTTCAGCGCTGGCAGCAGTTGCTCGTGCAGGGCCAGTGCGGCACTGACATGGATGGTGGTCGGGATGATGTCGTTGCTGCTCTGGCCGCAGTTGACGTGATCGTTGGCATTGACCTTGTCACCGGCCACGCGGCTGGCCAGGGTGGCGATCACTTCGTTGGCGTTCATGTTGGAACTGGTGCCGGAGCCGGTCTGGAACACGTCCACCGGGAAGTGCTGCATGAAATCACCGGCGAGCAGTTGTTCCACTGCGGCGACGATCGCCTCGCCTTGGGCCGGGGTCACCTGCTCCAGCTGCACGTTGGCCTTGGCCGCGGCGGCCTTGGCCAGCAGCAGCGCACGGATGAACTGGGTCGGCATGCGTTGCTGGCTGATCGGGAAGTTGTTGACCGCGCGTTGGGTCTGGGCACCGTACAGGGCCTCGGCCGGCACCTGCAGTTCACCCATGCTGTCACGCTCGATACGGGTATTACTCATCATCAAGTCCTTGCATCAGTTCAGCGGAAGAAATCGAAGGCAACAGCGTGCAATTCGCCAGTTGCAGGGCCAGCGGCTGCCAGCGCTGGCCAGCTCGCCGCCATCGAGCTTGCGCAGTTGCAACAACGGGCGCCATGCCTGGTCCAGGCACAGGCAGCGCCAATGCCACGGCAACATGCGGTCGCAGGCGGTATCGAGCAGAAGACGGAAAGACGTCAGGGCCACGGTCCACGCCGAGGTATCGGTGCAGCAGACCAGGTAGCGCCCCTCGGCGAGATAGTGTTCGATCAGGCGCGGCTCGTCGGGCTCCAGCGCGCAACGAATGCGCCGGCTGAGCCAGCGCCAGTTTTCCAGGTAGGGCAATTCGTGGAGGACGGATTTCATGAAGAACATCATCACCCAGATAATGATATTCATTATTAATTGATAAATAGAATCAGTTCAACAGGCTTTTTTGCGGGCAAGAAAAAGCCCGGCGCAGGGGCCGGGCTTTCGGGTGACGCGTGAAGCGCAGAATCAGCTGCCAGCGACCGTCATCCGTTCGATCAGGATCGAGCCGGTATGGATGTTGCTGCGGGTTTCAAGATCGCTTCCGATCGCGACAATCTGCTGGAACATATCTTTCATATTGCCGGCGATCGTCACTTCCTGCACGGCGAACTGAATCTCGCCGTTTTCCACCCAGTAGCCCGCCGCGCCACGGGAGTAATCGCCGGTCACCATGTTCAGTCCATGGCCCATCAGCTCGGTGACCAGCAGTCCGCGGCCCATGCGCCGGATCAGCGCCGCCTGGTCCTCGACACCGTGGGTGACGAACAGGTTGTGCACGCCACCGGCGTTCGCCGTGCTCGGCAGCCCCAGCTTGCGCCCCGAGTAGGTACCCAGCACGTAGGACACCAGTTGGCCATTTTCGACGAACGGCTTGGCGTAGGTCGCCAGGCCATCGCCATCGAAGGCCGCGCTACCCAGCGCGCGTGGCAGGTGCGGACGCTCGTCGAGGGTCAGCCAGGTCGGGAACAGGCGCTGACCGATGGTGCCTTCGAGGAACGACGACTTGCGGTACAGGTTGCCGCCGGAAATCGCCGACAGGAAACTGCCGAACAGCCCGCCAGCCAGTTCAGCGGAAAACAGCACCGGCACCTCACAGGTCGGTACCGGACGCGCGCCCAGACGGCTGGCCGCACGCTGGGCGGCACGCTTGCCGATGCTCACCGGGTCGGCGAGCAACTCGCCCTGGCGACTGACGTCATACCAGTAGTCGCGCTGCATCTGCCCTTCGCCTTCAGCGATCATCACGCAGCTCAGGCTGTGGCGGGTCGAGGCGTAGCCGCCGATGAAACCGTTGCTGTTGCCGTACACACGGCAGCCCTGATGGGTGTTGAGGGTGGTGCCATCGGCATTCTTGATCCGGGCATCGGCCTCGAACGCCGCCGCCTCGCAGGCCAGGGCCTTCTCGATGGCCTGCTCGGGGGTAATGTCCCAGGCGTGGTAAAGGTCGAAATCGGCGACATCGCGCGCCATCAGCGCCGGATCGGCCAGCCCGGCGCAATCGTCCTCGGACGTATGTTTTGCGATCGCCAGTGCGGCAGCGACGGTCTCGCGGATCGCATCGGCGCCGCTGGCCGAAGTACTGGCCGAGCCCTTGCGCTGGCCCACGTAGAGGGTGATGCCGAAGCCCTGGTCGCGGTTGAACTCCACCGTTTCCACTTCGCGCTGGCGCACCGAGGTCGACAACCCCTGCTCCAGCGACACCGCCACTTCACAGGCACTGGCACCCTGGCGTTTCGCTTCGGCGATGATCTGCTCGACCTGCTCCTGCAAGGCCGGCAGGGCTTGCGGACCTACGCTCTGGACTGCACTCATGGTTTTCTCCACTCAAATACGGCGTTCGGCGAGGGTCATCGAGCGACCGGGCCGGACAAGCGGCCCCCGACTGGTTATCATGGCGGCGTTTCTCAGCGGACTGCCCCCATGGTTGATTCTTACGATGCCTTCGACGAAGGCGAAAAAAGCAAAACCCAGATCAAGCGCGAACTTCAGGCGCTGGTGGACATGGGCGAGCGCCTTACCACGCTCAAGCCCGACACCCTGGCCAAACTGCCCCTGACCGACGAGCTGCGTAAAGCCCTCGAAGAGCACAAGCGGCACACGGCCAACGAAGCGAAGCGCCGTCACCGCTCGTTCATCGGCAAGCTGATGCGCGACCAGGACCTCGACGCGATCAACGCCCTGCTCGATCAACTGGATGCCTCCAGCCACCAGTACAACGAGCGCTTCCACAACCTGGAGCGCTGGCGCGACCGGCTGATCGGCGGCAGCGACGACGTGCTCGACAAGTTCGTCCAGGAATACCCGGACGCCGATCGCCAGCAACTGCGCTCGCAGATCCGCCAGGCCCAGCACGAGGCGAAGACCAACAAGCCGCCAAGTGCCGCACGCAAGCTCTTCAAGTACATCCGCGACCTCGACGAAACCCAGCGCGGCCTGCGCTGAGTTGCCATGCCGGGCAGGCACCCTGCCCGCCCGGTGTCACCTTCATGCGCCCGTGCCACCCACGGTGATCGCATCGATCTTCAGGGTTGGCTGGCCCACGCCAACCGGCACCGACTGCCCATCCTTGCCGCAGGTCCCGACACCGCTGTCCAGTGCCAGGTCGCTGCCGACCATGGACACCCGGCTCATGGCCTCCGGACCGTTGCCGATCAGGGTCGCGCCCTTCACCGGCGCGGTGATCTTGCCGTCCTCGATCAGGTACGCCTCGCTGGTGGAGAAGACGAACTTGCCGCTGGTGATGTCCACCTGGCCTCCACCGAGGTTGGCGCAGTACAGCCCGCGCTTGACCGAGGCGATGATCTCCGCCGGGTCGCTCTCGCCGGCACGCATGTAGGTGTTGGTCATGCGCGGCATCGGCAGGTGCGCGTAGGATTCGCGACGACCGTTGCCGGTGACCGCCATGCCCATCAGGCGTGCGTTGAGCTTGTCCTGCATGTAGCCGACCAGCTTGCCGTTCTCGATCAGGGTGGTGCATTCGGTCGGGGTGCCTTCGTCGTCGACGCTCAGCGAACCGCGGCGCCCTTCCAGGGTGCCGTCATCGACAATGGTGCACAGGCTCGACGCGACCATCTCGCCGATCCGCCCGCTGTAGGCCGAACTGCCCTTGCGGTTGAAGTCACCTTCCAGCCCGTGGCCGACCGCTTCGTGCAACAGCACGCCGGACCAGCCCGAACCCAGCACTACCGGCAGCGTGCCGGCGGGCGCCGGGACCGCCTCCAGGTTCACCAGGGCCTGGCGCAGTGCTTCGCGAGCGAAGCCCATGACGCGATCCTCGGTGAAATAGCGGTAATCGGTACGCCCACCGCCGCCATGACCACCGCGCTCGCGGCGGCCGTTCTGCTCGACGATCACGCTGACGTTGAAGCGCACCAGCGGACGGATGTCTGCTGCCAGGCTACCGTCGGCAGCAGCGATGAGGATGCGCTCCCAGACCCCGGCCATGCTCACGCTGACCTGCTGGATACGCGGGTCGAGGGCGCGCGTGGCGGCGTCGACGCGCTTGAGCAGCTCGACCTTTTCCGCGCGGCTGATGACGTCCAGCGGGTTCTCCGGCGCGTACAGCGCGGTGACCGCCTGGCTCTTGAACGCCTGCACCGTGCCATTCTGCCCGGCACGGGAAATCGAGCGGGCGGCCTGGGCAGCGGAGGTCAGGGCTTCGAGGTTGATCGCATTGCTGTAGGCGAAGCCCGTCTTCTCGCCGGACTGGGCACGTACGCCCACCCCCTGGTCGAGGTTGAAGCTGCCTTCCTTGACGATGCCGTCCTCCAGCGCCCAGGACTCCGAGATCTGGCCCTGAAAATACAGGTCGGCCGCGTCGATGCCCGGACCGGCCAGCTCGCCCAGCACGCTTTGCAGGCTGTCGAGGGTCAGGTCGCCGGGGGCCAGCAGTTGCTCGCTGACGCTTGTTAACAACTCGCTCATAGTCACTCCGAGAGGTGCGCGGGCCGCAATGCGTCCCGCGAGAAAAAGCGCCGGTGCAAGGTCACCGGCATCCGCGCCCGTATGGACGCCTGTTCAGCACTGTCGCGCGTGGCCAGCAGCACCGCTTCGCCGCGGTCCTGTTCGGCGAGGATCCGCCCCCAGGGATCGACGATCGCCGCATGACCGTGGGTTTCCCGCGGTCCCGGATGCATCCCGCCCTGGGCGGCCGCGAGCACATAGCACTGGGTCTCGATGGCCCGGGCGCGAATCAGCACTTCCCAGTGCGCCGCGCCGGTTACCGCAGTGAATGCCGCCGGCGCGCTGATCAACTCGGCCCCGGCCTCGCGCAGCGCGCTGTACAGCTCCGGGAAACGCAGGTCGTAGCACACGCTCAGGCCGAGTTTGCCCACCGGGGTATCGGCCACCACCACCTGCGCGCCATGGGCGTAGTCATCGGACTCGCGATAGCGGCCACGGTTGTCGGCCACGTCCACGTCGAACAGGTGCAACTTGTCGTAGCGGGCGACCAGCTCGCCGTGCTCGTCCACCAGCAGGGAGCAGGCATGGGCTTTGGCCTCGGGCCGGTCGACGGGCGGCAGCGGCAAGGTGCCCGCTACGATCCATAACCTGAGGTCGCGGGCGGTCTGTTTCAACCACGGCAGGATCGGCCCTTCGCCGCGCGCCTCGGCCAGGCCGATCGCGGCACTGTCGCGACGGCCCATGGCGGCGAAGTTTTCCGGCAGCACGGCGAGACGTGCGCCCTGGCTGGCGGCCTGTTCGAGGAGGACGCGAGCACGGACAAGGTTGGCCGCGATATCGTCCTGGCTGATCATTTGAATGACGGCGCTGGTCATGTCCACGTTCTACCTGGATTTTTCGAAAGGTTTCACAAAGGTGATTTTAGGCTCTTTGACCGGACCTTCGACCCGATAGTTGACGCTGGCATAGCGCGCCACCTTGTCGCCGAGCAGGCGGTCGACCAGGAACAGCGCGCCACCGATGGCCGGCGCCCCGACGATCAGCGCCGCCAGCGGCAGGTTATTGGTCACCGGCAAGGCCACCATCAGGCTGGCATCGATACGGTCGCGAACCATGTCCAGCGTGCCGTCCAGCTCGAAATTGCTCGACGGGCCGGTCATGGCGATCGGACTGCGGGTCACGTAGACACCGTCACTGGCCACCAGCAGGCCCTTGACCCGATCGTAGCTCAGGCCCTTGTCGAACAGGTCGGAGAAGTCCAGGCGCAGGCGGCGGCCGATCGAGTTGAAATTCAGAAGGCCGAATACCCGCAGGGCCTGTGCGCCGCCTTCCACTTCGACGAACTGACCGCTGCGCAGGGTGGCGTCCATGGTCCCGGAGAAACGCTTGAGGCTGACCCAGGCCGGCGAACCAGGCCAGCGACCGTCGACATCCATGTGGAACTCGCGGCTGGTGACCGATGGCGCAAAGTTCCAGGCCTTGAGCACGTCCGCCAGGTTCTTGCCTTCCAGGCGACCCTTGAACCAGCTGCTGCTGGCGCCCGGCACGCCCTCCCAACCGGCGGCGCCATCGACCAGCAGGCCGTTGAGATTGAGGTCAAGGTCATTGAGGGCGAGACCACGCGGGGTCGGACGCAGCTTCAGCGACCAGCTGCCCAGCAGCGCATCGCCACGGAACAACTTGGCAATGCTCAGGTCCAGCGCGGGGACATTGCGCGGGTCGACCGAGGCCAGTGGATCGGGTGCATCAGGGGAGGCTTCCTCGGCCGGATCCGGCGCGGGCAGGTGCAGGGCCTGCAGGTTGATTGCGATGGGCGCGGCCTTGGCATCGGGGATACGCGCATTGCCGATGACTTCCTGGCTGTCCAGGCGCAGGTCCCAGTTGTCGCTGTTGCGGCCCAAACGCACCACCGCCTGGTTCAGCTCGAAGCTGTAGGCCTTGAGCTTGCCAATGCTCAGGTCGATATCGCGGAGGATCTGCCGGGCGCTACCACCCGGATCGTTGCCAGCATAGCTGCCGGCCTTGTTCTGCCAGCCTTCCAAATCCAGCTCGGCGAGCTTGCCCTTGACCCGCAAGCCCGGGCTCGACGGCAACTGCGCACTGCCGCCGCCCAGTACCAGCTCGCCGCGCACTTGCTCGGGCTTGCCTGCCGGGGCGGCCATGGCCAGGCTGGCCAGGTCGGTGTAGGTCGCATCGATGCGCCGTTCGCTCCCTTGCAGGTTCATGCGGAACTGGCTGGCACGGGTGTCGTTGGCTGCCTTGCCGAAAGGCGCGGGCAGGTCGATGGCCAGGCCCTTGAGGCTGGAGTCGACGCTGAGCTGGTTGTTGCTGCCCAGCGAAACCTGCAACTGGTAGGGAATCTCCCCGGAAACCGGCAACGGCTGGTTGAACTGCAGCCAGTCGGTCAGGGATTTCAAGGCGATCTGGCCCTTGGCGGCGATGCGGGTCTGCAACTGGCCGGGCTTGCCCTCGGCGAAGATCTCGGCAGTGACCGGCTTGCCGAACGCCGTGGTGCTGATGTTCTTGCCGCTCAGGCCCTTGTCCAGGTCGAAACGGAAATCCCCCTTCAACTGGGTCAGTTCGAGAACCGGTTCGCTGAGTTTCAGCCGTGAGCCCTCGGTCTGGAAGTCCACCACTACCTTGGGCGCGGTGTCGTGCGCCAGGGGGATGTCCAGCTTGAGCGCCCCCTTCAGGTCGCCCTCGCCTTCCCAGCCGGCGAAGGTCGCGCCGGTGCCGATCGGCGCATCCTGGAGGATCTTCAGGCCATCACCCAGGGAGCCGTCGAAGGCACCGTCGACCAGCAGATGGCTGTGCTCGCCGGCTGGCACATGGGGAATGTCCACCAGCACGTCGCTGACCGTGGTATTCAGCATCTGCCCGGTGCTGGCCTTGATCCGCACGCCGTGGTCGTCGATGAACACATCGCCGTCCACCTTGCTCAGTTGTGGCCAGCCGGGCTGGAAGTCCAGGGCGGCGTCCTCGACCTTGAAGAACAGGGTGATGCTGCGGGCATGGTCGGGGGCACCGTGGTTCAGCGAGCCCTGGTACTGGAAGTAACCCTCGTCGACCTTGCCCTTGAGGATGGCCGTGCGCAACCAGTGCGCCACGTCCGGGCTCAGGACTTCCGGCAGGTACTTGCCGGTGTAGCGGCCATCGCCGTCCACCAGGCCGACCCGCAGGTCCATGTAGTCCTCGCTGCCTTCGGCGAACAGCAGGCGGATCAGGAAGTCACCGGCGATGTTGCCCTCCTCGCCCAGTACCTTGAGGTACGGCGCGATCAGGGTGAAGCCTTCCTTGTCCAGTTTCCAGGTGAGCTGGGCGTTGGCTTTCAGGTAATGCCAGGGATCGGCGAAGATCGGCACCAGGTGCAGCATGAACTTGTCGGTATCCAGGCGCAGCTCGCCGTGGCCGAGGTCGCCGCTGATGCTGCCGCTGACATTCCCCGCAGCCGGCGCGCCGTGATAGGCATCGAAGCCGACGCGGTCGAGGTTGGCGGCGAAGCTGAACAGGCGGTCGCCCTCGACCTGGGGGCGGATATCCAGCAGGACGTTGCGCAGGCCGCCGGTGACCTTCAGGCCATCGACCACCGCCATGCCCTGCTTCGGCAGCGGGCCAAGGGCCTGGATCACCGGGGTCAGCGGCGTCAGGTCAAGCCGGTCGGCCTGGACGCTCCATAACTCACCGTCCTTTTCGTCGTGGCGCTGGCGGATCTGCACATGGGATTCCCAGCGGGTTTCGCCAAGACTCAAGGCCAACGAATCAAGGGCGATGTCCAGGCCCTGCTCGCCGCGCCGCAGCCAGGCATTCAGGGCCACGTTGTCCAGGCTCACGGGCTTGCGCTCGGCGTAGGCGGCGCGCACCTTCGGCGCGTTCAGGCGAAGGGTCGCGCTTTGCAGCCGGCCCTTGTTCCAGTCGATCCACACCTCGCCACCGGCCCGCGCCTCGGGAAGCTGCCATTGGCCGAGCAAGCGCGCGGGCAGCCATTTGGCCCAGTCGCTCTGCGGCAAGCTGAGATAGCCTTCGACCTGGCCGTCGCGCCACTGCGAGGCGCGGATCCGGCTTTTCAGGCTGAGCGCCATGGGCTGGCCGTCAGGCAGGGTCAGGCGCGCATCGAGACGCTGGCGCACGCTGCCGGTCTGCAGGCTCAGGCCGACATAGGTCAGGGTCATGGGATCGTGGTCGAAGGGTTCCAGGGTGACCTGGCTATCGAGGATGGAGACTTTCGCCACCACCTGCATGCGCCGCAGCACCTGCTCGACATCCAGCGGCTGGTCGTCCTTCACCGGCAGGCCCTTGAGCGCCCACTGACCGTTTTCGTCTTCGCGCAGGTTGAGTTGCAGGCCACCCAGCTCGACCCGGGCCAGGCGCACTTCGCGGTGGGTCAGGCTGGCCCAGAGGTCGGGCACCACCTTGACCGCGTCCAGCCGCAGCGCCGAGCTGCCTTCGCCGACCTGCACATCGCGCACCACCAGGATCGGCGCCAGGCCGCTCCAGCGCCCTTCCAGCGCACCAATGTGCAACGGCATGCCGAGCGCGGCCTCGGCCTTGTCCTGCACTTCGCCACGGTACTCGGCGACCAGCGGAATCAGTTCGCGGCCCAGACTTACGTACAGCGCGACCAATACCGCCAGCAGCGCACAGGCGCCCAACCCCCAGCGGGTCAATGCTGCCAGAACGCGGATCAGACGCTCCATTGCAGTGGCCCCCCGAGTCGTCTTGTAACTATGGCCCGGCGTGTCGGGTTTGCCAGCGCCAGGGCGGCGATCGAGGCTTCAGACCGAATCAGAGCAGCACCACGTCGTATTGTTCCTGGGAATACATGGACTCCACCTGGAAACGAATGGTTCGCCCGATAAAGGCTTCGAGTTCGGCGACGTTCCCCGATTCTTCGTCCAGCAGGCGGTCCACCACCTTTTGATTGGCGAGCACTCTATACCCTTCGGCCTGGTAAGCCCGCGCCTCGCGAAGGATTTCCCGGAAAATCTCGTAACAGACTGTCTCGGGCGTCTTCAGCTTGCCGCGGCCCTGGCAACTGATGCAGGGCTCGCAGAGCACCTGCTCCAGGCTTTCCCGGGTGCGCTTGCGGGTCATCTGCACCAGGCCCAGTTCGGTCAGGCCGATGATGTTGGTCTTGGCGTGATCGCGTTCGAGCTGCTTTTCCAGGGTGCGCAGGACCTGGCGCTGGTGCTCTTCATCTTCCATGTCGATGAAGTCGATGATGATGATTCCGCCGATATTGCGCAGGCGTAGCTGGCGGGCAATGGCGGTGGCGGCTTCGAGGTTGGTCTTGAAGATGGTCTCTTCGAGGTTGCGATGGCCGACGAAGGCCCCGGTGTTGACGTCGATGGTGGTCATCGCCTCGGCCGGGTCGACCACCAGGTAGCCGCCGGACTTGAGCGGTACCTTGCGCTCCAGGGCGCGCTGGATCTCGTCCTCGACGCCGTACAGGTCGAAGATCGGCCGCTCGCCCGGGTAGTGTTCCAGGCGATCGGCGATTTCCGGCATCAGTTCGGCGACGAACTGTGTGGTTTTCTGGAAGGTTTCCCGGGAATCGATGCGGATCTTCTCGATCTTCGGGTTGACCAGGTCGCGCAGGGTGCGCAGGGCCAGGCCCAGATCCTCGTAGATTTCCGTAGGTGCGCCAACGGTCTTGATCTGTGCGCCGATCTGGTCCCATAGGCGACGCAGGTAGCGGATGTCCATGAGGATCTCGTCGGCGCCGGCGCCTTCGGCGGCGGTACGCAGGATGAAGCCGCCGGAATCCTGGATGTTCTCCTTGGCCACGCAATCGCTGACTACCTGTTTCAGGCGCTCGCGTTCGGCTTCATCCTCGATCTTCAGGGAAATGCCGACATGCTTGGTACGCGGCATGTACACCAGGTAGCGCGACGGGATCGACAACTGGGTGGTCAGGCGCGCGCCCTTGGAGCCGATCGGGTCCTTGGTCACCTGCACCACCAGGGCCTGCCCTTCGTGGACCAGGGCGCTGATGCTTTCCACCGTAGTGCCTTCGCGCAGGGAAATCTCTGACGCATGAATGAAAGCCGCGCGCTCCAGGCCGATATCGACGAAGGCCGCCTGCATGCCCGGCAGTACGCGCACCACCTTGCCCTTGTAGATGTTGCCGACGATGCCACGGCGCTGGGTGCGCTCGACATGGACTTCCTGAAGGACACCGTTTTCCACCACCGCCACGCGGGATTCCATCGGGGTGATGTTGATCAGAATCTCTTCACTCATGGCAGGCTCTCGTCAAAAGTCTTCAGGTAATCATGGATCGCCCGGCGGTGGCTGGCGAGCAATAAACGGTGGTCAGTGCATCCTCACGCAATACCCTGCCAGCAGGGAATGCCGAAGCGCGCCAGCAGCTCGGCCGTCTCGGCGACCGGCAGGCCGACCACGCTGGAGTAGCTGCCCTGCAGGCCCTGCACGAACACCGCGCCGAGGCCCTGGATGGCGTAGGCACCGGCCTTGTCCTGCGGCTCGCCGCTGGCCCAGTAGGCCTGCGCCCGGGATTCACTGATGGGATTGAAGGCGACGCGACTGGTGATGCACAGGCTTTCCGTGCGCTGGCCGTCGGTGACGGCGACCGCGGTCAGCACTTCGTGCTCGCGTCCGGAGAGGGCGGCCAGCATGGCCAGGGCGTCGTCGCGATCGAGCGGCTTGCCAAGAATGCGGCCGTCGAGCACGACGGCGGTGTCGGCACCGAGCACCGCCAGGGGTTCGCGGGTGCCGCTGGCGGTCAGCAGGGCCAGGCCGGCAGCGGCCTTGCCCCGGGCCAGGCGCTCGACATAAGCACCGGCCGCTTCGCCGGGCAACGGGGTTTCGTCGATGGAGGCGCTGACGACGGTGAAGGGAACGCCGATCTGGGTCAGCAGCTCACGGCGGCGCGGCGAACCGGAGGCCAGGTACAGCGGTGTCATCGTGACGTCTCCCTGTCAGCGTCGAAAAGCGGGATTCAGTAGATGCTCAGGCGACTGCGCAGCCCGCGCAGGCCAAAGCTGATCCAGGGCCAGAGCAAGGCACTGGTGACCGCAGGCCAGACCAGCGCGAGGGTCGGCTGGCGATTGCCGGTCAGCGCACTGAGCCACAGCTGCACCAGTTGCGCGACCCCGAACACCACGAGGATGGTCAGGCTCTGCTGCCACATCGGGAACATGCGCAGGCGTTGCTGCAGGCTGAGCACGAGGAAGGTGATCAGGGTCAGCACCAGGGCGTTCTGCCCCAGCAGGGTGCCGTAGAGCACGTCTTCGCACAGGCCGAGCAGGAATGCGGTGGTCATTCCGACCTTGTGCGGCAGGTTGAGGGTCCAGAAGGCCAGCAGCAAGGCCAGCCACAACGGACGGAAGATGTCCATGAACGGCGGCATCGGCCATACGCTCAGGAGCAGGCCGATGAGGAAGGTCAACCAGACCACCCAGCCATTCTTGCCATGGGTACTGACCATCAATGTCTCTCCCGGGATGGGGTCGTGGCCGCGCCATGGTTCGCCGGTGCAGCAGCCGGGGCTGGCGCAGGGGCGGGCGTGGCTGCCGGGGCATGCGGTGCGGCCGGGGTGGTGGCTGCGGGAGTGGCGGGAACCGGGGTAACCGCCGGGGCCGCATGCGCAGGGTCGAGGACCTGAACTGGCGAAGCCGGATGATCCGCCTCCTGCGCCTTGACCGCGTCGCTGGCGCGCTCTTCCGGGGTACGACTGTCGGAGAACACCAGCAGCAGGTAGCGGCTGCGGTTGAGCGCCGCGGTCGGTACCGCGCGAACGATGGCAAACGGCTGGCCGGAGTCGTGGATCACTTCCTTCACCGTCGCCACCGGGTAACCGGCCGGGAACCGCTGGCCAAGGCCGGAGCTGACCAGCAGGTCGCCTTCCTTGATGTCGGCGGTATCGGCGACATGGCGCAGTTCCAGGCGCTCCGGGTTGCCGGTACCGCTGGCGATGGCGCGCAGACCATTGCGGTTGACCTGCACCGGGATGCTGTGGGTGGTGTCGGTGAGCAGCAGCACCCGCGAGGTGTACGGCATCAGCTCGACCACCTGGCCCATCAGGCCACGGGCGTCGAGCACCGGCTGGCCGAGGACCACGCCGTCGCGCTCGCCCTTGTTGATCAGGATGCGATGGGTGAAGGGGTTCGGGTCCATGCCGATCAGTTCGGCGACCTCGACCTTCTCGTTGACCAGCGCCGAGGAATTGAGCAGTTCGCGCAGGCGCACGTTCTGCTCGGTCAGCGCTGCCAGCTTCTGCAGGCGGCCTTGCAGGAGCAGGGCTTCGGTCTTGAGTTTCTCGTTCTCGGCGATCAGCTCAGTGCGGCTACCGAACTGGCTGGCGACGCCCTGCCACAGGCGCAGCGGCAGGTCGGTGATCGTGTAGGCCTGCATCAGCACCTGGGACATCTGGCTGCGCACGGGCTGGAGCACGGTAAAGCGGGCATCGACCACCATCAGGGCGATCGACAGCACGACCAGCACGAGCAGGCGCACGCCCAGCGACGGGCCTTTGGCGAAAAGCGGTTTAATGGGCCGCTCCTCGTGGTCGACGGTTCAGCAGGTAATTCATACGGCAACGCACCGGCCTGGCTTGCGGGTGGATGGAATGGACGTCCAGAGGGACGTCAGCCCGGGTTCGGACAGCACTGCGCAGGCTAGCCGAAATCCGGGCGACGAGAAGGCAATCCGGCGAAATCACTCGCTGGAGAGCAGGTCCATGGTGTGCTTGTCCATCATTTCCAGGGCGCGTCCACCGCCACGGGCGACGCAGGTCAGCGGGTCCTCGGCGACGATTACCGGCAGGCCGGTTTCCTGGGCCAGCAGCTTGTCGAGGTCGCGCAGCAGTGCGCCACCACCAGTCAACACCAGGCCACGCTCGGCGATATCCGAGGCCAGTTCCGGAGGCGATTGCTCCAGGGCGCTCTTGACCGCCTGGACGATGGTCGCCAGGGATTCCTGCAAGGCTTCCAGGACTTCGTTGGAGTTCAGGGTGAAGGCACGTGGCACGCCCTCGGCCAGGTTGCGGCCGCGGACGTCGACTTCGCGCACTTCGCCGCCCGGGTAGGCGGTACCGATTTCCTGCTTGATGCGCTCGGCGGTGGATTCGCCGATCAGGCTGCCGTAGTTGCGGCGCACGTAGGTGACGATGGCTTCGTCGAAGCGGTCGCCGCCGACGCGGACGGATTCGGCATAGACCACGCCGTTCAGGGAGATCAGCGCGATTTCGGTTGTACCGCCGCCGATATCGACGACCATCGAGCCACGGGCTTCCTCGACCGGCAGGCCGGCACCGATAGCGGCAGCCATTGGCTCTTCGATCAGGAACACTTCACGGGCACCGGCGCCCAGGGCCGATTCACGGATGGCACGGCGCTCGACCTGGGTCGACTTGCACGGCACGCAGATCAGCACGCGCGGGCTCGGCTGCAGGAAGCTGTTCTCGTGAACCTTGTTGATGAAGTACTGCAGCATCTTCTCGCAGACGCTGAAGTCGGCGATCACGCCGTCCTTCATCGGACGAATGGCAGCAATGTTGCCCGGGGTACGGCCGAGCATGCGCTTGGCTTCGGTACCGACCGCTACGACACTTTTCTGGTTGCCGTGAGTACGAATGGCCACGACGGAGGGCTCATTCAGGACGATACCGCGCTCACGCACGTAAATAAGGGTGTTGGCAGTGCCCAGGTCGATGGAGAGATCGCTGGAAAACATGCCACGCAGTTTCTTGAACATGGGAAAGGGACCCTGGCAACGCGTGGGTAAAAAAGTGCGGCAAACTCTAACAATGGCGGGGATTTTGGGCAAGGCGCCAATATGTTAAATTGGCGGTTTTTCCGAGCAGGCCAGCACACGATCGGGCCTTATGACCGCGTGTACACCGGCATGTTCCTCTGCGCGGACAATTCCGTTTTATTTCCCCAGGAGATCCCCATGGCGCTTGAACGCTGCGACGTGGAAAAGATCGCTCACCTGGCCCGCCTGGGCCTGGACGAGGCCGATCTGCCACGCACTACCGATGCCCTGAACAGTATTCTGGGACTGGTCGACCAGATGCAGGCCGTCGACACCACCGGCATCGAGCCTCTGGCACACCCTCTGGAAGCCAGTCAGCGCCTGCGCGCCGACGTTGTAACAGAAAGCAACCATCGCGACAGCTACCAGGCCATCGCCCCGGCGACGGACAGCGGCCTGTACCTGGTTCCAAAAGTCATCGAGTAAGGGAATAGCGCCTGCCATGCATCAACTTACCCTGGCCGAGATCGCTCGCGGACTCGCCGACAAATCGTTTTCCTCCGAAGAGCTGATCCGTGCCCTGCTGGCCCGTATCCACCAGCTCGACCCGCAGCTCAACAGCTTCATCAGCGTCACCGACGACCTGGCCATCAGCCAGGCCAAGGCCGCCGATGCCCGCCGTGCCGCCGGCGAAACCGGTGCCCTGCTCGGCGCGCCGATCGCCCACAAGGACCTGTTCTGCACCCAGGGCGTGCGCACCAGCTGCGCCTCGAAAATGCTCGACTCGTTCACCGCGCCCTATGACGCCACCGTGGTCGGCAAGCTGGCCGAAGCCGGCACCGTGACCCTGGGCAAGACCAACATGGACGAGTTCGCCATGGGCTCGGGCAACGAATCCAGCCACTACGGCGCGGTGAAGAACCCGTGGAACCTGGAGCACGTACCGGGCGGCTCGTCCGGTGGCTCCGCCGCTGCCGTCGCCGCGCGCCTGCTGCCGGCCGCCACCGGCACCGACACCGGCGGATCGATCCGCCAACCCGCAGCACTGACCAGCCTGACCGGCCTGAAACCGACCTACGGTCGCGTTTCGCGCTGGGGCATGATCGCCTACGCCTCCAGCCTCGACCAGGGCGGCCCGCTGGCCCGCACCGCCGAGGACTGCGCCCTGCTCCTGCAAGGCATGGCCGGCTTCGATCCGAAGGACTCCACCAGCATCGACGAACCGGTGCCGGACTACAGCGCCAGCCTCAACACCTCGCTGCAGGGCCTGCGCATCGGCCTGCCGAAGGAATACTTCGGTGCCGGCCTCGACCCGCGCATCGCCGAGCTGGTCCAGGCCAGCGTCAAGGAGCTGGAAAAACTCGGCGCGGTGATCAAGGAAATCAGCCTGCCGAACGTCCAGCACGCGATCCCGGCGTACTACGTGATCGCCCCGGCCGAGGCTTCCTCGAACCTGTCGCGTTTCGACGGCGTGCGCTTCGGCTACCGCTGCGAGAACCCCAAGGACCTCACCGACCTGTACAAGCGCTCCCGTGGCGAAGGCTTCGGCAGCGAAGTGCAGCGCCGCATCATGGTCGGCACCTACGCCCTGTCGGCCGGCTACTACGACGCCTACTACCTGAAGGCACAGAAGATCCGCCGCCTGATCAAGAACGACTTCATGGCCGCCTTCGAAGGCGTCGACGTGATCCTCGGCCCGACCACGCCGAACCTGGCGTGGAAGATCGGCGAGAAGAGCGCCGACCCGGTCGCCGCCTACCTGGAAGACGTCTACACCATCACCGCCAACCTCGCCGGCCTGCCAGGCCTGTCGATGCCGGCCGGTTTCGTCGACGGCCTGCCGGTCGGCGTGCAACTGCTGGCCCCGTATTTCCAGGAAGGCCGCCTGCTCAACGTCGCGCACCAGTACCAGCAGGTCACTGACTGGCACACCCGCGCACCTAACGGCTTCTGAGGGACAGACACATGCAATGGGAAGTTGTCATCGGGCTGGAGATCCATACCCAGCTCGCCACCCAGTCGAAGATTTTCTCCGGCAGCGCCACCACCTTCGGCTCCGAGCCGAACACCCAGGCCAGCCTGATCGACCTGGGCATGCCCGGCGTACTGCCGGTGCTGAACCAGGAAGCGGTGCGCATGGCCTGCATGTTCGGCCTGGCAATCGACGCCGAGATCGGTCAGCACAACGTGTTCGCGCGCAAGAACTACTTCTACCCGGACCTGCCCAAGGGCTACCAGATCAGCCAGATGGAACTGCCGATCGTCGGCAAGGGCCACCTGGACATCGCCCTTGAAGACGGCACCGTCAAGCGCATCGGCATCACCCGCGCGCACCTGGAAGAAGACGCCGGCAAGAGCCTGCACGAAGACTTCAGCGGCTCCACCGGCATCGACCTGAACCGCGCCGGCACACCGCTGCTGGAAATCGTTTCCGAGCCGGAAATGCGCAGCGCCAAGGAAGCCGTGGCCTACGTCAAGGCGATCCACGCGCTGGTGCGCTACCTCGGTATCTGCGACGGCAACATGGCCGAAGGCTCGCTGCGTTGCGACTGCAACGTGTCGATCCGCCCGAAAGGCCAGGTCGAGTTCGGCACCCGCTGCGAGATCAAGAACGTCAACTCGTTCCGCTTCATCGAGCGCGCGATCAACAGCGAAGTGCAACGCCAGATCGAGCTGATCGAGGACGGCGGCAAGGTCATCCAGGAAACCCGCCTGTACGACCCGAACAAGGACGAGACCCGCTCCATGCGCAGCAAGGAGGAAGCCAACGACTACCGTTACTTCCCCGATCCGGACCTGCTGCCGGTGGTGATCGAGTCGGCGTACCTCGACGACCTGCGCGCCACCCTGCCGGAACTGCCGCCACAGAAGGTCGAGCGCTTCCAGAGCCAGTACGGCCTGTCGGCCTACGACGCCAACGTGCTGGCCTCCAGCCGCGAGCAGGCGGAGTATTTCGAGAAGGTCGCGGCCATTGGTGGCGACGCCAAGCTGGCGGCCAACTGGGTCATGGTGGAACTGGGCAGCCTGCTGAACAAGCTGGGCGTCGAGATCGACCAGGCGCCGGTCAGCGCCGAGCAACTGGGTGGCATGCTCCTGCGCATCCGCGACAACACCATCAGCGGCAAGATCGCCAAGACCGTGTTCGAAGCCATGGCTGCCGGTGAAGGCGATGCCGACCAGATCATCGAGAGCCGGGGCCTGAAGCAGGTCACCGACAGCGGTGCGATCGAGAAGGTGCTGGACGAGATGCTCGCGGCCAACGCCGAGCAGGTCGAGCAGTACCGTGCAGCGGACGAAGCCAAGCGCGGCAAGATGTTCGGCTTCTTCGTCGGCCAGGCGATGAAAGCGTCGAAGGGCAAGGCGAACCCGCAACAGGTGAACCAACTGCTCAAGAGCAAGCTCGAAGGGTAACTGCAATACCCCTGTGGGAGCGGGTTCACCCGCGATGACGTCGGTGAGTTCACCATCGTAATCGCGGGTGAACCCGCTCCCACAATAGAGACCACGGAGCATCAGACATAAATGTGGCGTCCCCTAAGCGCCCTCGCGCTGTTCACCCTCCTCGCCGGCTGTGCCAGCCACGACATCGACCCACGGGGCTACGATGAAACCGGCACCGCCTCCTATTACGGCTCGCGCCATCACGGCAAACGCACCGCAAGTGGCGAAGCCTTCGACCAGCACGGCCTGACCGCCGCCCACCGCAGCCTGCCGTTCGGCACCAAGGTACTGGTCACAAACCTGAAGAACGACCGTAGCGTAGTGGTCCACATCAACGACCGCGGCCCGCACACCCGTGGCCGCCTGATCGACCTGTCCCGCGCCGCGGCGCAACGCCTGGACATGCTCCGTAGCGGAACGGCGCGGGTCCGGGTACAAAGCCTGAACGACTGACCCCGTTTCCGGAGCACGATCATCTTCGACCTGGCCGCCTTACCCACCTTCAGCCTCCTGCAACTGTGCAGCGGCCTGATCCTCCTGGTCCTCGGTGCCGAGCTGCTGGTGCGCGCCGCCTTGCGCATCGCCGCCAGCCTGCACGTGCGCCCGCTGATCATCGGCCTCAGCCTGGTCGCCTTCGGCAGCAGCGCGCCGCAACTGACCGTCAGCCTGCAAGCCGCCTACACCGGCGCCCCCGACGTGGCAGTGGGCAGCGTGATCGGCAGCAATATCTTCAATATTCTCGTCACCCTCGGCCTCGCCGCGCTGATCATTCCCTTGCGGGTCTCACGACAACTGGTGCGCCTGGATATCCCGCTGATGATCGGTGCCAGCGTGGCGGTGTACCTGCTGGCCCTCAATGAACAGCTTGGGCGCTGGGAAGGCGCCCTGCTCCTGGCCGGCCTGCTGGCCTACCTGGCGATGCTCTGGCACCAGTCGCGGCATCACGCCCGCACCTACCCGGCGCCGAACCCGCGGGTCGATCGTGGCCTCGGCTTCTGGTTCGGCAGCCTGCTACTGATGCTCCTCGGCCTGGGCCTGCTCAGCCTGGCCGGACACCTGTTGCTGGAGGCTGCGGTGGAAGTGGCCACCGACCTGGGCCTGTCCGAGCGCGTCATCGGCCTGACCGTGGTCGCCGTGTGCACCTCGCTGCCGGAACTGGCCACCTCGCTGATCGCCGCCATCCGCGGCGAGCGGGAGATCGCCGTGGGCAACGTGATCGGCAGCAACCTGTTCAACCTGCTGGCGGTGCTCGGCCTGACCGCGGTGCTGACCCCTGAGCCGCTGTCCGTCTCGCCCAATGCCCTGGATTTCGACCTGCCGGTGATGCTCGGCGTCGCGGTGCTGACCCTGCCGGTGTTCTACTCCGGCTACCGGGTGACCCGCGCCGAAGGCCTGGTGTTCCTCTGCCTGTATCTGGCCTATGGCCTGCACGTGGTGTCCTTCACCACCGGCATGCCCCTGGCCAACCGCCTGGAGCAACTGATGTTGTTCTATGTCCTGCCAGTGCTGGGGTTGCTGCTCGGCTACACGACCCTGCGCGCCTGGCGTCGTCAACACTAAGGAAAACAAGATGGGCGATACGAAGAAAACCGGCGAACAGGTTCGCCGCCAGGTCATGGGCGACGTGTTCGTCGACCGCGCGCTGGGCAATGCCACCGAGTTCACCGCGCCGTTGCAGGAATTCGTCAACGAACACGCCTGGGGCAGCGTCTGGAGCCGCGAAGGCCTGCCGCTGAAGACCCGCAGCCTGATCACCCTTGCCGCCCTGACCGCGCTCAAGTGCCCGCAGGAACTCAAGGGCCACGTGCGTGGCGCCCTGAACAATGGCTGTACGGTGGAAGAGATTCGCGAAGCCCTGCTGCATTGCGCAGTCTATGCGGGCGTGCCGGCGGCGATCGATGCGTTCCGCGCGGCCCAGGAAGTGATCGACGCCTGGCAACAGGGCTGATCGAGCACTTCCCGGAACGGGGTCGTCAGGCGCGACGACCCTTGGTCAGCTTGAATACCACGAACAGCACCAGCAGCCAGACCGGGATCAGCTCAACGGAGATACGGATGCCCTCGGTCTGCCACATGATCACCAGGATGAACGCCAGGAAGGCCAGGCACAGGTAGTTGGTCAGCGGGTAGCCGAGGCTCTTGTAGAACGTCTCGTGACCGGCCGCGGCCTTGGCCTTGCGGAACTTCAGGTGGGTGATGCTGATGATCCCCCAGTTGATCACCAGCGACGACACCACCAGGGCCATCAGCAGGCCGAAGGCCTCGCGCGGCATGAAGTAGTTGATCAGTACGCAAAGGCCGGTGGCCAGCGCGGAAATACCCAGCGCCACCAGCGGCACGCCCTTGGCGTTGACCTTGAGCAAGGACTTCGGCGCATCGCCCTGGGTCGCCAGGCCGAACAGCATGCGGCTGTTGCAGTACACGCAGCTGTTGTAGACCGACAGCGCGGCAGTCAGGACCACCAGGTTGAGCACCGTGGCCACGACGTTGCTGTCCAGGTCATGGAAGATCATCACGAACGGGCTGCCGCCATCGACCACTTTCTGCCATGGGTACAGGGCCAGCAGCACGGCCAGGGCGCCCACGTAGAACAGCAGGATGCGGTAGATCACCTGGTTGGTGGCACGCGGGATGCTGTAGCGCGGGTTGTCGGCTTCCGCGGCGGTGATGCCCACCAGTTCCAGGCCGCCGAAGGAGAACATGATCACAGCCATGGCCATCATCAGGCCGGTGACGCCGTTGGGGAAGAAGCCCCCGTGCTGCCAGAGGTTGGCGACGCTGGCATCCGGACCGCCGTTGCCGCTGATCAACAGGTAGCCGCCGAAGCCGATCATGCCGAGAATCGCCACGACCTTGATCAGGGCGAACCAGAACTCCATCTCGCCGTAGACCTTCACCTGGCTGACGTTCATCAGGTTGATGATGACGAAGAAGACCGCCGCCGTGGCCCAGGTCGGAAACTCAGGCCACCAGTACTGCACGTAGATGCCCACGGCCGTCAGTTCGGCCATGCCCACCAGCACATAGAGCACCCAGTAGTTCCAGCCCGACATGAAGCCGGCGAACGGCCCCCAGTAGCTGTGGGCGAAGTGGCTGAAGGTCCCGGAAACCGGTTCTTCCACCACCATCTCGCCGAGCTGGCGCATGATGAAGAAGGCGATCAGGCCGGCAATGGCGTAGCCCAGCAGTACCGACGGGCCAGCCATCTGGATGGTCTGGGCGATGCCCAGGAACAGGCCGGTGCCGATGGCCCCGCCCAGCGCGATCAGCTGGATATGGCGATTTTTCAGGCCGCGATGCAAACGCTCGGGCGTGATCTGGTCTTGCATGAAGTGTCCTCAGACGTGAGACGCAGTGTTCGTATTATTTTTCCGCAGCATCTAGATCCATCCTCCCCACTGCAAGAGGAAGATTCCGATGTTGGTTGTCAGAGCCGCCGCCAATGTCGTGATGACAATGATCGACGCCGCCAACTCGTGATTGCCATTGGCCGCGCGGGCCATGACATAACTGGCCGCCGCCGTGGGGCTGCCAATATAAAGGAACAGGATGCCCAGTTCCGCACCGCGAAAGCCGCATAGCCAGCCGCCGAAGGTGAATACCAGGGGCAACCAGACCATCTTCACCAGGCTCGCGCTCAGGGCCATGCGCCCGCTTGCACGCAACGATGCCAGCGACAGCGTGCCGCCGATGCACATGAGTGCCAGTGGCAGGGTCATCTGCGCGACGTAGTCGGCGGAGGTCAGCAGCCAGTTGGGCAGCCCGACCTTGGCGTAGGCCATGGGCGTCGCCAGCAGCACGCTGATGATCAACGGGTTGCGCAGGATGCTCTTGAAGATGCTCCACGGGTCGGACTTCACCGTCGGGCTGTACACCGCGAGGATCACCGACGACAGCGAGTTGTAGAGCAGGATCACCAGCCCGGCGAGGATCGCCCCGAGGGAAATGCCGTAGTCACCGTACATGCTGGCCGCCAGGGCCAGCCCCACCACCCCGTTGTTGCCGCGAAACGCGCCCTGGGTGTAGATGCCGCGATCTTCGCGGGGGCAGCGCCAGATGGCAATCAGCCAGGCCAAGGCGAAACTGCCGAAGGTGGCGGCGATGAAGTACAGCAACAGGCCCGGCTTGACCGCGGCGTCGAGGTCGGCGTGGTAGATGCCGAGGAACAGCAGCGCCGGCATGCACACGTTGAACACCAGCGACGAGGCGGTCTGGATGAAGTTGTCGTTGATGGCGTCGATGCGGCGCAGCAACACGCCCATGAACAGCATCGCGAAGACCGGAGCGGTGATGTTCAGGGTCTGGATGAATAAGGCGAGCATGCGGGGGAGTGTTCCGTGGCCTGTCGTTAGGCGGCTAATGATACGCCAGTGCAAGGCTCAGGGATGGGGGTTTGTGGACGAGCTGCCGGGGAAAATGCCGTTTTTCGGTGACTTTCCGGGCCCCATCGCTGGCAAGCCAGCTCCCACAGGGGTCGCGTGCACCGCTGTAACTGTGGGGAGCTGGCTCGTCGGGACGCCGAACCGCAGCGATGAGGCCGGACAGACTCAGCGCCGGACCGGGCGTTTCTGCAGCTTGCGCTGCAAGGTCCGGCGGTGCATGCCCAGCGCCCGCGCCGTCGCGGAAATATTGCCTTCGTGCTCGGTCAGGACGCGCTGGATGTGCTCCCACTGCAGGCGATCTACCGACATCGGGTTTTCCGGCACCAGGGTATCCAGGTCGGCATGCTCGGACGCCAGGGCCGCCAGCACGTCATCGGCATCCGCCGGTTTGCACAGATAGTTGCAGGCGCCACGCTTGATCGCCTCCACCGCCGTGGCGATGCTGGAGTAGCCGGTGAGGATCACCACCTTCATTTCCGGGTCCAGCTCCAGCAGCTTGGGCAGCAGCACCAGGCCCGAGTCGCCTTCCATCTTCAGGTCCAGCGTGGCGTAGTCCGGCACGTCCTGCTGGGCCAGGACCAGGCCTTCCTCCGCCGAACTCGCGGTGCTGACGCGGAAACCGCGGCGGCTCATGGCACGGGCCATCACCCGGGTAAAGGTCGAGTCATCATCGACCAGCAGCAGGTGCGGCAGTTCTTCACCTTCAACCTGGATTTCATCAGTCATCACACGTCTCCTCGCGCGTCACGGGGCAAGCGCAGCTCGGTAAGCGTGCCGCCTTCTTCGTGACTATAGAGTTTTACCGAGCCACCAGCACGGGTAACGCTGGCCTTGCTCAGGAACAGGCCAAGGCCGAAGCCCTTGCCCTTGGTGGTAAAGAAAGGTTTGCCGATCTGTTCGGCAATGGCCACCGGCACGCCAGGGCCATGGTCGCGGATGCTGATGATGATGTCGGAAGCATCCCAGTCCAGGTGTACTTCCAGGCCATCGGGGCAGGCATCGGCGGCATTGTTGAGCAGGTTGAGCAGGGCCTGGGTCAGGTCCGGCGGCGGCGCCAGGTGCGGGATCAGGCCCTGGCCGAAACGCTGGAAGCGGTAGCTGGCTTCCGGACGCATCAGGTGCCAGCGGTTCAGCGACTCGTCGAGCCAGAAGGTCACCGGCTGCTGTTCCACCACCATGCGCCGGTTGGCCTCGGCGGCGCGCACCAGCTGCTGCAGGGTGTGCTTGCACTGCTTGACCTGCTCCTGGAGCACGGCCAGGTCGTCCTGCAGCAGCGGATCGGTGTGGTCCTGGCGCATTTCGTTGATCAGCACGCTCATGGTCGCCAGCGGCGTGCCCAGTTCGTGAGCGGCGCCGGCGGCCTGGGTGGCCACGGCCAGCAGTTGCTGGTCGCGCAGGCCTTCCTCGCGGCGCTGGGCTTGCAACTGTTCCTGGCGCCGCAGTTCCTCGGCCATCTTCGCCGCGAAGAAGGTGATCACCGCCGCAGCCAGCGCGAAGCTCAGCCACATGCCGTAGATCTGCATCTTTTCCCGGGCCATGGGGAAGATATCGAGCGGGTAGAACTGCACCAGCAGCAAGGTGTAGGCCACCAGGGCAATACCGGAAAGGATCAGCGAATAGATCCAGGGCAGGGTCACCGCGGCGATCGCCAGCGGCACCAGGTAGTAGGAAACGAACGGATTGGTCGAGCCGCCGGAAAAATACAGCAGTGCACTGTGGATCAGCAGGTCGCAGGCCAGTTGCACCGCGTATTCCAGTTCGGTGACCGGCAGCGAGGCACGCAGGCGCAGGGCAGTGACCAGGCACAGCACCATGGAGAAGCCGAGGGTGACGCTGAGCGCCAGCCAGGGCAGCGGCAGCAGGTCGGTCCAGTAGGCGACGGCGACCGAGCCGGCCTGGGCGGCCAGTACCAGGGTACGGATGAACGTCAGGCGCCAGAGGTTTTGACGGGTGGCAGACAGCATTTGCATAGAGACCGAGGCGAGCATGAGCGCTCCTGATGAGTGCTCCAGGTAAACCCCGGCGAGTATACGCCAAGCGGCTCCCGGGGCTGCAGCGATGCGGCAACTCGCCACACCACGGCGGGGGTGAATGATGGCTTTATGGAACCTTAGTGCTACTTTCAAGGTCGGATAGGGTCTGCGTGGCAAAGGATTTTATCGGCCACGCCCATTTTTCAAGGAGTCGCACATGCATACCCCACGCCGTAGCGCCAAAGCCCTGCTGGCCGCCAGTGTCCTGGTCAGCCTTCCCGTTCTGGCGGACGAGCCGCGCTACAACCATGTTTCCCTGCGCGCCGAAGCCAGCAAGGAAGTCGCTCGCGACCTCATGGTCGTGACCCTGTACAGCGAAGCGCAGAACAGCGACCCGGCCAAGCTGGCCGCCGAGATCACCACCACCCTGAACAAGGCCCTGGAGCAGGCGCGCCAGGTCAAGGACGTGAAGATCAGCCAGGGCAGCCGCAATGCCTACCCGATCTATGACGACAAGGGCCAGAAGATCACCGGCTGGCGCGAGCGCGCCGAACTGCGCCTGGAAAGCGCCGACTTCCCTGCCCTGTCCAAGCTGACCGGCGACCTGTTGCAGAACCTGAAGATGGCAGGCATGGACTTCTCCATCGCCCCGGCCACCCGCAAGGCCAGCGAAGATGCACTGATCAAGGACGCCGTCGATGCCTTCAAGGCCCGTGCACAGATCGCCACCGAGGCGCTGGGCGGCAAGGGCTACAAGGTGGTCAGCCTGAACCTCAACAGCAGTGGCTATCCGCATCCCTATGCACGGGCGCCGATGATGATGAAGGCCAGCATGGATGCCGAGGGCGCCGCGGCGCCGCAGGTCGAGGCGGGGACCACCGAGGTCAGCGTCAATGCCGATGGCACCATTGAAGTGCAGATGCCCTGATTGATTCCGGGCCTGTGCATGCCGGCCCTTTTCGATTGGTCTTGAGGGCCCGCACCGAGGCCCTCAAGCAAGAAAAGTTTCAATTTCTTACAGAAACCCGCCAGCGCAAACGTTCAACCTGCGCGAAATTACACGAATGCGACATCCTTGTACGTTCGTTCCGCTTTTTCAGCGACCAGCTATCCTCAAGCTATCCTCAAGCGTTGCATCGGGTACAGCACCTGCATAAGTATCCTCGGGTCGGCTCACGAGGCCGCCCTCACTCAAAAATGACAACAATGAGGCCACCATGCTGAAAACCGCAGTCATTCCCTTCCTCGTCGGCGCAGGTCTGCTCGCCGCCACCCCCGCCGCCCAGGCAGCGTCCAACCTGGTGTATTGCTCCGAAGGCAGCCCTGCCGGCTTCGACCCCGCCCAGTACACCACCGGAACCGACTTCGACGCCTCGTCCGAAACCGTCTTCAACCGCCTGGCCCAGTTCGAGCGCGGCGGCACCAAGGTCATTCCCGGCCTGGCCACCAGCTGGGACGTCGCCGACGATGGCCTGACCTACACCTTCCACTTGCGCGAAGGCGTGAAGTTCCACACCACCGACTACTTCAAGCCGACCCGGCCGTTCAACGCCGACGACGTGCTGTTCACGTTCAACCGCATGCTCGACAAGGAAATGCCGTTCCGCAAGGCGTACCCCACCGAGTTCCCGTACTTCACCGACATGGGCATGGACGCGAACATCAAGAAGGTCGAGAAGGTCGACGAGCACACCGTCCGCTTCACCCTCGCCGAGGTCGACGCCGCGTTCATCCAGAACATCGCCATGAGCTTCGCTTCGATCCAGTCCGCCGAATACGCCGACCAGTTGCTCAAGCAGGGCAAAGCCGCGGACCTCAACCAGAAGCCGATCGGCACCGGTCCGTTCGTGTTCAGCAAATACCAGAAGGACGCGCAGATCCGCTTCAAGGGCAACAAGGAGTACTGGGTACCTGGCGAGGTGAAGATCGACAACCTGATCTTCGCCATCACCACCGACGCCTCGGTGCGCATGCAGAAGCTGAAGAAGAACGAGTGCCAGGTCACCCTGTTCCCGCGTCCGGCCGACCTCGAGACGCTCAAGGCCGACCCGAACCTGCAGATGCCGCACCAGGCCGGCTTCAACCTGGGCTATATCGCCTACAACGTGATGGACAAGATCAAGGGCAGCAACGAACCCAACCCCATGGCCCAGCTCAAGGTCCGCCAGGCCCTCGACATGGCGGTGAACAAGCAGCAGATCATCGACTCGGTGTACCAGGGCGCCGGGCAACTGGCGGTCAACGCCATGCCGCCGACCCAGTGGTCCTACGACGAGACCATCAAGGGCACCGAGTACAACCCGGAGAAAGCCAAGGCCCTGCTCAAGGAAGCCGGGGTCAAGGAAGGCACCGAGATCACCCTGTGGGCCATGCCGGTGCAGCGACCGTACAACCCCAACGCCAAGCTGATGGCCGAGATGATCCAGTCCGACTGGGCCAAGATCGGCATCAAGGCGCGCATCGTCAGCTACGAATGGGGCGAGTACATCAAGCGCGCCAAGGACGGCGAGAACGGCGCCATGCTGATCGGCTGGAGCGGCGACAACGGCGACCCGGACAACTGGCTCGGCACCCTGTACGGCTGCGACGCGGTCAACGGCAACAACTTCTCCCACTGGTGCAACACCGACTACGACAAGCTGGTCAAGGACGCCAAGCGCATCCCCGACCAGGCCAAGCGCACCGAGCTGTACAAGCAGGCCCAGCACATCCTCAAGGACCAGGTGCCGATCACCCCGATCGCCCACTCCACGGTCTACCAGCCCATGCGCAAGAACGTCGATGACTTCAAGATCAGTCCATTCGCCCTCAACGACTTCAATGGCGTCAGTCTGAAGCCGTGATCGCAGGGACGGCCCCGGTCATGTACCGGGGCCGCACGGGACGAAACTGTCGATGCGTGGATGAATCATCAGCTTGCTGCTGAAAATTCCACAAATCACTCGGAATCCTCCTACCCCAATTTGCACCTTGTGTACCTCGTCGGACGCCTTTCCCCCCCTTACCTTGGGAACGGCGCCGCGACGCGTGAGCGAGGACTCGCCATGTGCCGCGGAAACTTCCAATAACGACGACAAGACAGGGAATTCCCATGCGTATGACGTCTCTCTTCGCCGCCTTGCTCGGGGCGGGCCTGCTGGCCCATTCGCCCCTCGGCCTGGCCAAGGGCAGCCTGGTGTTCTGTTCCGAGGGCAGCCCTTCCGGCTTCGATACCGCGCAATACCAGAGCGGTACCGACAACGACGTGTCCGAACCGCTGTACAACCGCCTGGTGGAGTTCGAGCGCGGGGCCACGGTGGTGGAACCGTCCCTGGCCACCGACTGGAGCATTTCCGACGATGGCCTGGTGTACACCTTCAACCTGCGCCCGGGGGTGAAGTTCCACAGCAACCCGGGCTTCACTCCGAGCCGCGAGTTCAACGCCGACGACGTGGTCTTCACCTTCAACCGCATGCTCGACCCGACCCACCCCTTCCGCCTGGCCTACGGCACGGTATTCCCCTACTTCAACGCCATGGGCATGGACAAGACCATTGCCAGGGTGGAGAAGACCGGTCCCATGACCGTGACCTTCACCCTCAACCACCCCGACGCGACCCTCCTGCAGAACCTGGCCATGAGCTTCGCCTCGGTGATTTCCGCCGAGTACGCCGAACACCTGATGGCCCGCGGCACCCCCTCGGACATCACCCACAAGCCCATCGGCACCGGCCCCTTCGTGTTCGCCCGTTACCAGAAGGACACCCAGATCCGCTATCGCGGCAACACCGAGTACTGGGCCCCGGACCAGGTCAAGCTGGACAACCTGATCTACTCCATCAACGTCGACCCGTCCGTGCGCGTGCAGAAGCTGATCAAGGGCGAATGCCAGGTGAGCATCCACCCGCGCCCCGCCGACCTCGAAGCCCTGCGGCGCGACGAAAGCATCAACCTGATCGAGAAGCCCGCCTACAACCTCGGCTACATCGCCTACAACACCCGGCACAAGCCGTTCGACCAGCTGGAAGTACGCCAGGCGCTGGACATGGCGGTGAACAAGGAGGCGATCATCAAGGCCGTGTTCCAGGGCGCCGGCCAGGTGGCCGTGAACACCATGCCGCCGACCCAGTGGTCCTACGACGAGAGCGTCGCCGACGCCCCCCGTGACCTGGACAAGGCCAGGCAGTTGCTGCGCGACGCCGGGGTCAAGGAGGGCACCGAGATCACCCTCTGGGCCATGCCGGTGCAACGCCCGTACAACCCCGACGCGCGCCTGATGGCACAGATGCTCCAGGACGACTGGGGCAAGCTCGGGCTCAAGGTCAACATCGTCAGCTACGAGTGGGGCGAATACCTCAAGCGCGCCAAGAGCGGCGAGCACGACACCCTGCTGATCGGCTGGACCGGCGACAACGGCGACCCGGACAACTGGCTCGGCACGCTGTACAGCTGCGACGCCATCGGCAGCCACAACCACTCCATGTGGTGCGACCCGGAATACGACGCTCTCATGAAGAAAGCCAAGGGCACCAGCGACCGCGAACAACGCAGCGAGCTGTATCGCCAGGCCCAGCACTACATCAAGCAGAACGTGCCGATCACCCCGATCGCCCACTCCACCGTCAGCCAGCCCGTGAGTACCCGGGTGCAGGACTACCGGGTGAGCCCCTTCGGCAAGACCACGTTCCGCGACGTCGGCATCGACTGAACCGACGCCGTGACCGCGACCGCCCGGCTCACCAGCCCCGGCGGTCCACCGACAAGAACAAGAAAGGAAACATCGCCTTGAAACGCATCGCTACCGTAATCACCTTGTCCCTCGCCAGCCTGAGCGGCATCGCCCAGGCCAAATCCGTCGACCAGGGCTACCTGCCGCTGACCCTCAAGGAAAACAGCGCCCAGGCCGAGGCCAACGGCTTCATCGAAGACCAGCGCCTGTCCGGCTCGACCCGCAACTGGTACGCCCGCGAGCGCGCGACCAAGGGCCCGCTGTTCCGCTACTACAAGAGCGACGGCACCCGCCGCGACAGCCACAGCCGCGACAACTGGGTGCAGGGCACCATCCTCGACTACAGCTCGGGGTTCACCCAAGGCGCGGTCGGCTTCGCCACCCAGGTCGCCGGCTACAACGCCATCGCGCTGGAACGCGGACGGGCCGCGGTCGCCGGGCCCAACAACCGCACCCTGACCCACGGCGACGGCGACGTTATCGCCCAGTGGAGCAAGCTCGGCCTGGCCAACCTGCAGGCGCGGGTGTCCAACACCACCCTCACCGCCGGCAGGCAGTCGATCAACACCCCGGTATTCGCCTACATCGGCAACCGCGCCCTGCCCTCCAGCTTCGACGGGGTCAGCCTGCACAGTGCCGAGTTCGCCAACCTGTCCTTCGACCTGGGCAGCTTCAGCCGCGTCTCGACCCGCACCGAGCAAGGCCGCAGCCGCTTCACCACGGAGTACTCGGCCATCGGCGCCGACACCGACCGGGTCAGCCTGGCCGGCCTCAACTACCAGCCGCTGCGCAGCCTGACCACCAGCCTCTACTTCGGCCATGTCGAGGACATCTGGAACCAATACTACTTCGGCGCCTCCCACGAACTCGGCGACCGTGGCGTACTGGGCCTGACCACCGGGCTGAACTACTACCGCACCCGCGATACCGGCGCGGCGAAGCTGGGACCGATCGACAACGACACCTTCAGCCTCTCGTTCACCCTGGCGCACCAGGCCCACAGCCTGACCCTGGCGTACCAAAAGGTCAGCGGCGACGAGTACTTCGACTACGTGCACGACACCAACGCGATCTTCCTCGCCAACTCGCTGTTCTCCGACTACAACGGGCCCAACGAGCAGTCGCTGCAGTTCGGCTATGCCATCGACCTGGCCGGCTACGGCGTGCCGGGCCTGCGCCTGAACGCCTACACCGCGCGTGGCTGGGGCATCGACGGCACCCACTACAAGGGCAACGGCTACGATGTTCGCAAGCTCGACGGCGAACATCACCGGGAATGGTCACTCGGCGCCAGCTACGTGGTGCAGGGCGGTGCGCTGGCCGACACCAGCATCCGCGCCTACTACACCGCGCATCGCGCCAGCCGGGCACAGATCGACGGCAACCTCGACGAGTTCCGCATCGTCACCACCGTGCCGTTCAACATTCTCTGAGCAGGGGCCGGGCGGCGATCATGGTCGCCGCCCGGCCAGGCACCGACAAAGGACATAACGATGAAAAACCTATCCTTGCACGCCGCCCTGGCGACCCTGCTGCTCAGCGCCTCGGCGAGCCTCTGGGCGAGACCGCTGGTGGTGTGCACCGAAGCCAGCCCGGAAGGCTTCGACATGGCCCAGTACACCACTGCGGTCACCGCCGACGCAGCCGCGGAAACCATCTTCAACCGCCTGGTGGATTTCAAGCCCGGCACCACCGAGATCCAGCCGTCCCTGGCCGAGCGCTGGGAGATCAGCGACGACGGCCTCACCTACACCTTCCACCTGCGCCAGGGCGTCAAGTTCCACACCACGCCCTGGTTCACGCCGACTCGCGAGATGAATGCCGACGACGTGCTGTGGAGCTTCCACCGCCAGCTCGACCCCGGGCATCCCTGGCACGACAAGACCAGCATCGGCTTCCCCTACTTCGAGGGCATGAGCTTCCGCACCCTGCTCAAGAGCGTGGAAAAGACCGATGAACATACCGTGGTCTTCACCCTGACCCAGCCGCAAGCACCCTTCCTGCGCGACCTGGCCATGGCCTTCACCTCGATCTATTCCGCCGAGTACGGCGACCAGTTGCTCAAGGCCGGACGCACCGGCGACCTCAACAGCAAGCCGGTGGGCACCGGCCCGTTCATCTTCCAGCGCTACGTCAAGGACGCCCAGGTGCGCTACAAGGCCAACCCCGACTACTTCCGCGGCGCGCCGCCGAGCGAGAGCCTGGTGTTCGCCATCGCCAGCGACAACAACGTGCGCCTGCAGAAGCTGCGCGCCAACGAGTGCCAGGTGGCCCTGTATCCCAAGCCGGACGACGTGCCGGCGATCAGGCAGGATCCGCTGCTCAAGGTGGTCGAGCAGGAAGCGCTGATCATCGGCTACATCGCCTTCAACACCGAGCACCCGGTGCTCAATGACGTGCGCGTGCGCAAGGCCATCGACATCGCCTTCGACCGCCAGACCCACGTCGACCAGCTGTTCGGCAAGGACAACGCGCTGCTGGCGGTAAACCCCTATCCGCCGTCGATGATCGGCTACAACCACGACAACCGGAACCCTCCCCGCGACCTCGCCAAGGCCCGCGCCCTGCTCAAGGAAGCCGGGGTGCCGGAGGGCACGGTGCTGACCCTGTTCACCCGCAACGGCGGCGGCATGACCAACCCGAACCCGCGGCTGAGCGCGGAAATGCTCCAGGCCGACCTGGCGAAGATCGGCCTGAAGGTGCAGATCCGCGTCATGGAATGGGCGGAAATGCTCCGCCGGGCGAAGAACGGCGAGCACGACATGGTGTCCACCGGATGGGCCGGCGACAACGGCGACCCGGACAACTTCCTGACCCCGCTGCTCAGCTGCGAGGCGGTGAAGAATGGCGAGAACTATGCTCGATGGTGCAACACGAAATTCGATGCGCTGATCACCCAGGCCCGCCAGGTGATCGACCCGCAGCAGCGAGAAGCGCTCTATAACGAGGCCCTGGCCGTGTACGATGCGGACCGGCCATGGATAACCATGGCCCATCCGAAGATGTTCACGGCCATGCGTCGGAACGTCGAGGGCTACATCATCAGCCCCCTGACCAACAACAACTTCGCTACCACAGTGGTGAAGTAGAACAAGAACGCCCGCCCACCCCACCAGGGAACAAGCGGGCACGCCTGACGGCTGACGAGGAACACCAGAAGATGTTGAGTTTCATTGCCCGGCGTCTGGGATTGCTGATCCCGACCTTTTTCGGCATTACCTTGCTGACCTTCGCACTGATACGGCTGATACCGGGGGACCCGGTGGAAGTGATGATGGGCGAGCGCAGGGTCGACCCTGAAATGCACGCACAGGCCATGGAACGGCTGGGCTTGAACAAGCCCTTGCCCGAGCAGTACCTGGATTATGTCGGCAAGCTGTCCCAGGGCGACCTGGGCGAATCCCTGCGTACCCGCGAGAGCGTGTGGAACGAGTTTCTCGCGCTGTTCCCCGCCACCCTCGAACTGGCCCTCGCCGCCCTGCTGTTCGCCGGTGTGCTCGGGGTGCTGGCCGGGGTCATCGCCGCGCTCAAGCGCGGTTCGCTGTTCGACCACGGGGTGATGGGGCTGTCCCTCACCGGCTACTCCATGCCGATCTTCTGGTGGGGCCTGATCCTCATCATGTTCTTCTCGGTGAACCTGGGCTGGACCCCGGTTTCCGGACGCATCGACCTGCTCTACGACATCGAGCCGAAGACCGGCTTCATGCTCATCGACACCCTGCTCAGCGACGAGGAAGGCGCGTTCAAGGACGCCCTGATGCACCTCATCCTGCCGGCCATAGTGCTCGGCACCATCCCGCTGGCGGTGATCGCGCGGATGACCCGCTCGTCGATGCTCGAAGTGCTGCGCGAAGACTACATCCGCACCGCCCGGGCCAAGGGCCTGTCGCCGGCCCGGGTGGTGTTCGTGCACGGCCTGCGCAACGCGCTGATCCCGGTGCTGACGGTGTTCGGCCTGCAGGTCGGCACCTTGCTGGCCGGCGCGGTGCTCACCGAAACCATCTTTTCCTGGCCGGGCATCGGCAAGTGGCTGATCGAAGCCATCGGTGCCCGTGACTACCCCGTGGTCCAGAACGGCATCCTGCTGATCGCCTGCCTGGTCATCCTGGTCAACTTCGTCGTGGACATCCTCTACGGCCTGGCCAACCCACGCATCCGTCACCAGCGCTGAGGCCACCGTCATGAATACTCCCGCTCCAAACCCGGCCCCGGCAATCGACCAGAGCCTGCTCTACCCCTCGCCGTACAAGGAGTTCTGGCAGGCCTTCTCGCGCAACAAGGGCGCGGTGGCCGGCCTGCTGTTCATGTGCCTGATCGTCTTCTGCGCGCTGTTCGCGCCCTGGGTGGCGCCGCACGACCCCAGCGAGCAGTACCGCGACTTCCTGCTGACCCCGCCGGTGTGGCTGGAAGGCGGCCAATGGCAGTTCATCCTCGGCACCGACGAACTGGGCCGCGACCTGCTCTCGCGGCTGATCCAGGGCTCGCGCCTGTCGCTGCTGATCGGCCTGTCGTCGGTGGTGATCTCGCTGATCCCGGGGATCGTCCTCGGCCTGCTGGCGGGCTTCTTCCCCAGCGCGCTGGGCGCCTCGATCATGCGCCTGATGGACGTGATGCTGGCCCTGCCTTCCCTGCTGCTGGCGGTGGCCATCGTCGCGATCCTCGGCCCTGGCCTGGTCAACACCGTGATCGCCATCGCCATCGTCTCGCTGCCGTCCTACGTGCGCCTGACCCGTGCCGCAGTGATGGGTGAGCTCAACCGCGACTACGTGACCGCCGCGCGCCTGGCTGGTGCCAGCCTGCCGCGCCTGATGTTCGTCACCGTGCTGCCCAACTGCATGGCGCCGCTGATCGTGCAGGCGACCCTGAGTTTCTCCTCGGCGATCCTCGACGCCGCCGCCCTGGGCTTCCTCGGCCTCGGCGTGCAGCCGCCCACCCCCGAGTGGGGCACCATGCTGGCCTCGGCCCGCGACTACATCGAACGCGCCTGGTGGGTGGTGAGCCTGCCCGGCCTGACCATCTTGCTCAGCGTGCTGGCAATCAACCTGATGGGCGACGGGCTGCGCGATGCGCTGGACCCGAAACTCAAGAATGCCGCCTGAGGAGAAGCCCATGTCACTTCTACAAATCCGCAACCTCAACGTGCGCTTCGGCGGCGCCGACGCCGTGCCTGTGGTGGACGGTCTCGACCTCAACGTGGACAAGGGCGAGGTCCTGGCCATCGTCGGCGAATCCGGTTCCGGCAAGTCGGTGACCATGATGGCGCTGATGGGCCTGATCGACCCGCCCGGGCGCATCGGCGCCGACGCCCTGGTCTTCGACGGCAACGACATGCTCACCCTCAGCGGCCGGCAACGGCGCAAGGTGGTGGGCAAGGACATGGCCATGGTCTTCCAGGACCCCATGACCGCGCTCAACCCCAGCTACACCGTGGGCTTCCAGATCGAGGAAGTGCTGCGCCAGCACCTCGGCCTGCGCGGCAAGGCCGCCCGTCAGCGCGCCCTGGAGCTGCTGAAGAAGGTCGAGATCCCGGCTCCGGAAAGCCGCCTCGACGCCTACCCGCACCAGCTTTCCGGCGGCATGAGCCAGCGGGTGGCGATCGCCATGGCGATTGCCGGCGAACCCAAGCTGCTGATCGCCGACGAACCGACCACCGCCCTCGACGTGACCATCCAGGCGCAGATCATGGAACTGCTGCTGAACCTGCAGAAGGAGCAGGGCATGGCGCTGATCCTGATCACCCACGACCTCGCCGTGGTCGCCGAGACCGCGAAGCGGGTGTGCGTGATGTATGCCGGCCAGGCCGTGGAAGTCGGCCAGGTGCCGGAGCTGTTCGACGTACCGGCGCACCCGTACAGCGAAGCGCTGCTCAAGGCGATTCCCGAGCACAGCCTGGGCGCCGAACGCCTGGCGACCCTGCCCGGCATCGTGCCCGGGCGCTATGACCGGCCCAGTGGCTGCCTGCTTTCGCCGCGCTGTCCCTATGTCCGCGACAACTGCCGCCAGCAGCGCCCGAGCCTCGATCCCCAGGTCCATAGCCTGGTGCGCTGCTTCTATCCGCTGAACCAGGAGGTGGCGTGATGAGCGTTGTCCTGACCGCCCGTGACCTCACCCGTCACTACGAAGTCTCCCGTGGCCTGTTCAAGGGCCACGCCACGGTACGCGCGCTGAATGGCGTGTCGTTCGAGCTGGAGGCCGGCAAGACCCTGGCCGTGGTCGGCGAGTCCGGCTGCGGCAAGTCGACCCTGGCCCGCGCCCTGACCCTGATCGAGGAGCCCTCGTCCGGTTCGCTGCAGATCGCCGGGCAGGAGGTGAATGGCGCCAGCAAGCAGGAGCGCAAGCAACTGCGCCGCAATGTGCAGATGGTCTTCCAGAGTCCCTATGCCTCGCTCAATCCGCGACAGAAGATCGGCGACCAACTGGCCGAGCCGCTGCTGATCAACACCTCGCTATCGAAGGAACAGCGCCGCGAACGGGTGCAGGCGATGATGCAGCAGGTGGGCCTGCGGCCCGAGCATTACCAGCGCTATCCGCACATGTTCTCCGGCGGCCAGCGCCAGCGCATCGCCCTGGCCCGGGCGATGATGCTGCAACCCAAGGTGCTGGTGGCGGACGAGCCGACTTCCGCGCTGGACGTGTCGATCCAGGCCCAGGTGCTGAACCTGTTCATGGACCTGCAGAAGGAATTCAACACCGCGTACGTGTTCATCTCGCACAACCTGGCGGTGGTGCGGCATGTGGCAGACGAGGTGCTGGTGATGTACCTGGGGCGGCCGGCGGAGATGGGGCCGAAGGAAGATATCTACGACAAGCCGCTGCATCCGTACACGCAGGCGCTGCTGTCGGCGACACCGACCATTCACCCCGATCCGCTGAAGCCGAAGATCAAGATTGCCGGAGAGTTGCCCAACCCGCTGAATCCGCCTGATGGCTGCGCGTTCCACAAGCGCTGCCCGCATGCGACGGAGCGTTGTGCGAAGGAAGTGCCGGCGTTGCGCAAGGTGGAGACGCGGCAGGTGGCGTGCCACTACGCAGAGCAGTTCCTCTAGCACTCTACTGGGCCTGCCTTGCAGGCCTTCGCGACGGTTCGGCGCCCCGACAAGCTCGCTCCCACGATGGTCTATGCCGAACCCGTGGGAGCGAGCTTGCTCGCGAAGGCCGCAAAGCGGCCCCAAACATCTCAATGCATGAAAATCGCGATCAGGATGATCACCGGAATCGGTACACCCAGGAACCACAGCAGTAATGAACGCATGATGTCTCTCCTCTGGATTCAACGAATCGGCGCGGTACGTGCCGCATAGCCCACGGTTTCAACTTCCAGCCAGCGCACCTGGTCCCGGCGACGACCGCCATACAGCGCCGCCAGGCTGGCGAAGAAAGCGCCGCACAGCAGTGCGACGAAGGTCCACAGGGCCGTCCATGCCGCAACCTTGGCCGCCGTATCCGCTGCCTGCTTCGCCTCGACCTTGGCCTGCTGCACCTGGCCGAACACCTGGTCGACCCGCGCCTCGGCTTCCGCCTGGCTCAGACGGGTGCGTTGCGCCACCAGTTGCGACAGGTAGGCATGGTCTTCCGGCGTCAGCGCCCGGTCCTGGGCCACGCTGCGGGCCAGGATGCGTGCGGCCACGCCATTGGCGGCATCCTCGCTGACCGGTGCAGGGCCATCGCCACGGAACAGGCTGTCGACGAAGTAACCCATCGAGGCATCGCTGTTGGCCGCCGCTGCAGCACCGACCTGGGCCCCCGTACTCGCCACGCCACCCACGGTGCCGACTACCAGCATTGCCGCGACCAGCGTCGCCACGGCCCAGGCCAGGAAGCCATGGGCGGTATCGCGGAAGTACACCTCGTCGCCATGCAGGTTGGCCCACTTCACCCGCAGCCGGCCGGCGATGTAGCCGCCGAGTCCGGAAGCGAGAATCTGCGTCAGCAACAGCCAGACGATAGTCGAGATGCCCAGCGCCTTGGCACTGGCGCCTTCGTTGGCCCACGGCGAGGTCGCGGCGAAACCGAGGCCGGCGCCGAGCACCACGAGGATCAATGACAAGGCCGCCGCCGCTGCCGCGCCGGCGAAGATGGCGGCCCAGGACACCCCTGAGCGGTTGGGTACATCGAGGGGCGATGCGTATTCGTTGGTGATCATGGTTGCGCTTCTCCGATGAGCGAAAGGTCCCTTCGCACAACAACGGTGCAGTGCCCATGCCAAATGTTTCAAACGATGACAGCCAATGAAATCGGGGGTTTGCCAGGGCCCAGGCGTCTGAGGACCGTGCAAAATGCCGGAAAAGCCGGCTCGGCAGATGGCTTTCTGCATTGTCCGCATGTGCGTGGCTGGCAGCTGGCTTGCCAGCGATAAAGCCCTGAAGCACTATCGGGCAATGACTTCCCTCCCCGACGGCCCCGAACAGACCCCGATCACCGCCGCCACCGTGATGCGCTACCACCTGTGCTGGAAGCATCGCGACCTCGACGGCGTCATGGCCCTGTATCACCCGGACGTCCAGTACCACGACTTCTTCCAGAACCGCGTCCTCGGCCATGCGCAGTTGCGCGACTACGTGCACGCCTGCCTGCCCCATGAGGCCGGCGAGGACATCGTCCACAGCGACCGCATCCGCGTCGACGGCTGCACCGCCTTCATCCAGTACCAGGTCACGGTGCAGGGCGGTGACGGGCTGGTGGCCTTCCAGTCCAGCGAAGCCATCACCGTCAAGGACGGACTGATCTGGCGGGTCAACGAATACGCCACCCTGGTTCGCCAGGACGGCAAGGCCAGCACCACCGGTGGCCCGCGCCCGGCCACCAGCCGCCTGGGCCTGTCGCCACGGCAGTTGAGCACCATGGCCCAGGACCTGGAGCACTACTTCCAGCGCCAGCGCCCCTACCTCGATCCGGAACTGGACCTGCAACGGGTCGCCAATGAAAGCGGCTACAGCCGCAACCAGATTTCCTACCTGCTCAACCAGGTGCTCGGCCAGAGCTTCTACCGCTACGTCAACCAGGCGCGCCTGCAGCATCTGCTCGACGGCCTGGACGGTGCCAGCCCTGCCGCGCCCATCGACGAGCTGGCCTTCGATGCCGGCTTCAATTCCCTGTCCGCCTTCTACAAGTGCTTCCGCGAGCACACCGGCCTCTCGCCCAAGGCCTATGTGAAGCAGATTTCCCTGCGTGCACGCACGTAAGACAGCCCGCCCCGCCCGCCACTAGGATCGACGTCAGACCTTTTCGCGGATGTGGAGCAGTACCCGATGCAAGCCTGGCGCACGATAAGCCTGTGGATGGACCAGCTCGACGAACAGATCGAGCCACGCCCGGCGTTGAGCCAGGACCTGGATGTCGATGTCTGCATCATCGGCGCCGGCTACACCGGCCTGTGGACCGCGTACTACCTCAAGCAGCAGGCGCCACACCTGAACATCGCCATCATCGAGGCCAGGTTCGCCGGCTTCGGCGCCTCCGGCCGCAACGGCGGCTGGCTGATGGGCAACATGCTCGGCGACGACCGCCTGCTGGCCACGCTTTCCCCGCAACAACGCCGCGACAGCATCGACCTGCTCCACGACATCCCCGATGAAGCACGCCGCGTGCTCGACCGCGAAGGCATCGACTGCGACTACCGCAAGGGCGGCGTGCTGTATTGCGCGGCGCGCTACCCGGAACAGGAAAAGAGCCTGCGCAGCTGGCTCGACGACCTGTACCGCCAAGGCATGACCGCCGACGACTACCGCTGGCTGCGTCCCGAAGAACTGGAAGGCCATCTGCGGGTCAGCAACGCCTACGGCGCGATCTTCAGCCCGCACACCGCCACCATCCAGCCGGCGAAACTGGCTCGCGGCCTGGCTCGGGCGGTGGAGCGCCTGGGCGTGAAGATCTACGAAGACACCCCGGCCATCGACTGGCACCCCGGCCAGGTACGCACCCCGCAAGCGACGATCCGCAGCCACTGGGTGGTACCCGCCGTCGAGGGCTACGCCGCCAGCCTGCCGCCGCTGGGCAAGCACCAGTTGCCGGTGCAGAGCCTGCTGGTGGCGACCGAGCCGCTGGCAGACTCGGTGTGGGACGAAATCGGGCTGAAGGAAGGCCAGGCCTTCAGCGAGAACAGCCGGCAGGTCACCTACGGCCAGCGCACCCGCGACAACCGCCTGATGTTCGGCGCCCGCGGCGGCTATCGCTTCGGCGGACGCCTGCGCGAAGACTTCAGTCTGACGCCCGGCGAAATCGATCTGCGCCGCTACCTGTTCGGCGAGCTGTTCCCGCAGTTGAAGAACGTGCGCATCACCCATTCCTGGGGCGGCAACCTGGGCATGGCGCGGCGCTTCCGGCCACACATGCTCTGCGACCGCCAGCGCGGCATCGCCCTGTCCGGCGGCTACGGCGGCGAGGGTGTCGGCGCCACGAACCTGGGCGGACGCACCCTCGCCGCGCTGATCCTCGGTCAGCACAACGCCCTCACCGCGCAGCCCTGGGTCCACGACAACCGGGCGCTGTCCAGCCTCGCCAGCTGGCCGCCGGAGCCGTGCCGCTGGCTCGGCTACAACGCCATCATCCAGAGCTTCATCTTCGAGGACCGCACCCTTGCCAGCCCCGCCAGCCCACCCTGGCGTCGGCGCATGGCCAGCGGGCTGGCGGACTTCATGCAGAGCTTCATGAATTGAATCCGGACCAAGAGGAACCCGCAGTCATGAGCATCACCCAGTTCAAACACACCGACAGCGTCGCCCTGGAGACTTCCAGCCCGGTCGCCGTGCCGCTCGGCGAACCCGTCGCAGTGGCCTCGGTCACCTGCGTCGAGCGCAACGACGGCGTGGAAACCGGCATCTGGGAATGCACCCCGGGCCGCTGGCGACGGCAGATCGTGCAACAGGAGTTCTGCCATTTCATCAAGGGTCGCTGCACCTTCACCCCCGATGGTGGCGAGCCCCTGACCATAGAAGCCGGAGACGCACTGATGCTACCGGCCAACAGCACCGGCATCTGGGACATCCAGGAAACGGTGCGCAAGACCTACGTGCTGATTTTCTGATCCGCTGATCGCCTGCTGCCTTCGATAACAACAGATAAAGAAAGGTACCCCGGACATGCGCAAGCTCCTTGTTGCACCCCTGATGCTGGCCGCCAGCGTGGCCAGCGCCGCCGACTCGGTGAAGATCTACAACTGGTCCAGCTACATCGCCCCGGACACGCTGAAGAACTTCCAGCAGGCCAGCGGCATCGTGCCCACCTACGACGTCTTCGACAGCAACGAAACCCTCGATGGCAAGCTGATGACCGGCAACTCCGGCTACGACGTGGTGTTCCCTTCCAACCACTTCATGGCCCGGCAGATCCAGGGCGGCGCCCTGAAGAAGTTGGACAAGAGCCAGTTGCCCAACTGGAAGAACCTCAACCCGGTGCTGCTCAAGGCGCTGGAGGTCAACGACCCGGGCAACCAGCATGGTTTCCCGTACCTGTGGGGCAGCACGGGCATCGGCTACAACATCGACAAGGTCAAGGCGGTGCTTGGCGACAATGCGCCGGTGGATTCCTGGGACCTGATCTTCAAGCCCGAGTACATCGGCAAGCTGAAGAGCTGCGGCGTCGCGGTGCTGGACAATGGCCCGGAGCTGTTGCCGATCGCCCTGCATTACCTGGGCCTGCCGCATCACAGCCAGGATCCCAAGGACTATGACAAGGCCAAGGACCTGCTGATGAAGGTGCGGCCGTACATCAGCTACTTCCACTCCTCCAAATACACCGGCGACCTGGCCAATGGCGACGTGTGCGTGGTGGTGGGCTTCTCCGGCGATGTGCTGCAGGCGAAGAACCGTGCGGAAGAAGCGAAGAACGGGGTGAAGGTGGGCTACTCGATTCCCAGGGAAGGCGCGCCGATGTGGTTCGACATGGTGGCGATGCCGGCGGATGCGCCGGACGAGAAGGCGGGCTATGCCTACATGAACTACCTGCTGCAGCCGGAGGTGATGGCCAACATCAGCAACTTCGTGCAGTACGCCAATGGCAACCAGCAGGCGGACGCGCTGGTGCAGCCGGCGCTGAAGGCCAACCCGATGATCTACCCGGGAGAAGAGGTGATGGACAAGCTGTATGCGCTGGAAGCGATGCCGGCGAAGATCGACCGGATCAGGACGCGGATCTGGACCAGTATCAAGGCGGGGAATTAAACCGCTCTAAAGCAGAACGCGGATCCTGTGGGAGCGGGTTTACCCGCGATTACGATGGTGAATTCACCGCCGCAATCGCGGCGGTCCGGCGTCCCGGTAAACCCGCTCCCACAGGATCCGCGTTCTGCCTTTGAGAAATCAGTGATGTTCGCGGGTTGCGCGGAACTTCACATCCGGCCAGCGCTCTTCCATCAGCGACAAGTTGACCCGGGTCGGCGCCAGGTAGGTCAGGTGACCACCGCCATCCACCGCCAGGTTTTCCATCGCCTTGACCTTGAAGTCTTCCAGCTTCTTCTTGTCATCGCAGCTGATCCAGCGTGCCGACCAGACGGTGATCGGCTCGTAGGCACACTCGACCTTGTATTCCTCTTTCAGGCGACTGGCGACCACATCGAACTGCAGGACACCAACGGCGCCGAGAATGATGTCGTTGCTGCGCTCGGGGAAGAACACCTGGGTCGCGCCCTCTTCCGCCAGTTGCTGCAGGCCCTGGCGCAGTTGCTTGGATTTCAGCGGGTCCTTCAGGCGCACGCGGCGGAACAGTTCCGGGGCGAAGTGCGGGATACCGGTGAAGCCCAGGCTCTCGCCTTCACTGAAGGTATCGCCGATCTGGATGGTACCGTGGTTGTGCAGGCCGATGATGTCGCCGGCATAGGCCTCTTCCAGTTGCTCGCGCTCGGAGGAGAAGAAGGTCAGTGCGTCGCCGATGCGCAGGTCCTTGCCGGTGCGCACATGGCGCATCTTCATGCCCTTCTCGTACTTGCCCGAGCAGATGCGCATGAAGGCGATGCGGTCGCGGTGTTTCGGGTCCATGTTCGCCTGGATCTTGAACACGAAGCCGCTGAACTTCTCTTCCACCGGTTCCACGGTACGTTCGTGGGCAACCCGTGCCAACGGGCGCGGGGCCCAGTCGACCACGGCATCGAGTACATGGTCGACACCGAAGTTGCCCAGCGCGGTACCGAAGAACACCGGTGTCAGCTGGCCGTTGATGAACTCGTCCTGGTCGAACTCGTGGCAGGCGCCCTGCACCAGCTCCAGCTGTTCGAGGAAACGCTCGTACTCGTCACCCAGGTGCGCGCGGGCTTCGTCGGAGTCGAGCTTCTCGATGATCTTCACCTCGGTACGCTCATGGCCGTGGCCCGGGGTATAGACGATGATGTAGTCGCCAGCCAGGTGATAGACGCCCTTGAAGTCCTTGTAGCAGCCAATCGGCCAGGTGATCGGCGCGGCCTTGATCTTGAGGACAGCCTCGATCTCGTCGAGCAGCTCGATCGGGTCGCGGATGTCGCGGTCGAGTTTGTTGATGAAGCTGACGATCGGCGTGTCGCGCAGGCGGCAGACGTCCATCAGGGCGATGGTCCGCGGCTCGACGCCTTTACCGCCGTCGAGCACCATCAGCGCCGAGTCGACGGCGGTCAGGGTACGGTAGGTGTCTTCCGAGAAGTCTTCGTGGCCCGGGGTGTCGAGCAGGTTGATCATGTGCTCGCGATAGGGGAACTGCATCACCGAGGTCGTGATGGAGATACCACGCTGTTTCTCCATTTCCATCCAGTCGGAAGTGGCATGGCGGTCGGACTTGCGCGACTTCACCGTACCGGCGACGGCGATCGCCTTGCCCATCAGCAGGAGCTTTTCGGTGATGGTGGTCTTACCGGCGTCGGGGTGGGAAATGATTGCGAAAGTGCGGCGCTTCGCGACTTCGGCGGCCTGTTGGGTCATGGGAAATCGCCTGACTGGGGATTGAAAAAAGGGGCGGTATCATACCTGAAGTTGGGCGGGGACCAAAATCGGGTCCCCGCCCTTGCCAAGCAAAAACACAGACCGACTACTCGACACACTCGCGCTGGCTGCTAAACCCGTCCAGCGTTACCCGTCCACGACCTGGCATGTTGGCTACCAACTCGAGCCTTCCGCCAAGAGCCTCTACGTAATTGCGGAGTGTTGAGATCAACATGTCGTTTCGCTTTTCAACCTTGGAGACGGTCGCCTGTCGGATATCCATTTGCTCGGCCAGGCCCTCCTGCGTCAGCCCCAACTCGCGGCGCAAGGCTTGAATTGTCATTTCCTCACGGATCAGCTCGTGACCGTACTCTTCGACCTCCGCCCGGAAGTCCGGTGGCAGGCTGCTCATTACTTCATCAAGTGTCTTGGACATCATCCTTTCCTTTCATCAGGTGCCTGACAAAGCGCTCATCAGCCCGCTTGATCAAACTTCGATAGAAGCGGTTCTGATCGACTCCCATCTTGTCGCCAGCGACCAACATGACTGCGGATCTCGAAGGGTCGAACGCAAAAGCAACCCGCCAGCTCCCTTCAGCAGCACTGAACCTCAGTTCCTTCATATTGCTGTAGACAGAGCCTTTCAATGTATCCACATGCGGCCTTCCCAGCATCGGCCCCATCTGTTCCAACAACATCAGATGCCCCAGGAATACTTTTTTGACCAGCTTGTCGATGCCGTCGAGCTCCTCAAGCAACTCCGTACAGAAAATGATCGGCCACGCCATAAAATACCTCCGAAGGAATATTCCCTCAAGCGACTATTCGCAAGAAGTACGGAGGTAAATGCTGCCCCTCGCGACTAACGGCCCGACAGCAGGTATTTCAACGCCTACAGGCCAGAATCACGCTGGTTTTTCGTGCGAGATTTCCTACACCCCAGGGATTAACACTGGCCAAATGCCGCCTCAGATGGGAACCTTTAGCGCAACGGAGACGTCCATTCCCTTGCTCATGCCAAGTCGCTGACCGCTGGTCGGGGGATGTTTCACCGGCAACACGAGCCTGACGAGGTTTCGCTCATGGCGCGCACAAAAGCGCGCCGCTACTCGCGCAACGACTGCCCGTCGCCCGGAATGGCGACCCCCGCGGGCGTCGCTGCGCCGACGATGAAAAAGGAGTCCGCGCCTATGGCTGCACGCTATGGCAAGGGGCTGATGGGATGGGCCGCCGCGCTCGTCATCCTGGCCCTGCTGGTCCACTGGATCGGCATCGATACGATCGCGCACTACCGCGCCGATCTCTGGTTCTACCTGCAGGCGCACCTGATGCTGGTGCTGCTGTCGATGGTGGCGGCGCTTGCCGTGGGCATCCCCGCCGGCATTGCCCTGAGTCGACCGCACCGGGTCGACCGCGCCGAACGCTTCATGCAGGTCTTCAACATTGGCAACACCGTTCCACCCCTCGCCGTCCTCGCCATCGCCCTGAGCATCCTCGGCATCGGCGCCGGCCCCGCGATCTTCGCGCTGTTCCTCGCCTCGTTGCTGCCCATCGTGCGCAACACCTACGAAGGCCTGAAAAACGTCCCCGCCTCGCTCAAGGAAGCCGCCACCGGCATCGGCATGACCCCGCGCCAGACGCTGTACCAGGTCGAGCTGCCGAACGCCGTGCCGATCATCGTCGGCGGCGTGCGCGTGGCCCTGGCGATCAACGTCGGCACCGCGCCGCTGTCGTTCCTGATCGGCGCCAACAGCCTGGGCAGCCTGATCTTCCCCGGCATCGCCCTGAACAACCAGCCGCAACTGCTGCTGGGCGCGGCCTGTACCGCAGCCCTGGCGTTGCTGCTCGATGCGCTGGTCAGCCAGTGCAGCCGCCGCTGGCTGGAACGCGGCCTGACCCACTGACCGAGGGACTCCAATGAAACGAAGAATCGCCTTGTTCCTGGGCGCGGCCCTGCTGTTCGCGGGATTTGCCCAGGCCGCCGACAAACCCCTGATCCGCATTGGCGCCCGGGTGTTCACCGAGCAGACAGTGCTGGCCGAAATCACCGCGCGCTACCTGCGCCAGAACGGCTTCGAGGTCAGCGTCACCGGCGGTCTCGGCAGCAGCCTGGCGCGCAGCGCCCAGGAAAGCGGCCAGCTGGACATGGTCTGGGAATACACCGGCGTGTCGCTGGTGTCCTACAACCATATCGACGAGCGCATGCCCAGCGCCGAGGCCACCTATGCCCGGGTCAAGGAACTCGACGCCAGGAAAGGCCTGGTCTGGCTCGCCCCGTCGCGCTTCAGCAACACCTACGCCCTGGCCCTGCCGCGCAACGTCGCCGAGCAGTACCCTCAGGTCAACAGCATCAGCCAGCTGAACCAGGTGCTGCGCGACGAAGCGGGCAAGACCCACGTCCTCGCCCTCGACACCGAGTTCGCCAACCGCCCGGACGGCCTCCAAGGCCTGACCGAAACCTACGACCTGCAGTTCACCCGCAAGGACATCCGCCAGATGGACGCCGGGCTGGTCTACACCGCCCTGCGCAACGGCCAGGTGTTCACCGGCCTGGTGTACACCACCGACGGCCGCCTCAGCGCCTTCGACCTGAAACTGCTGGAAGACGACCGCCACTACTTCCCCGACTACACCGCCGCCCCGGTGGTGCGCAAGGCGGTGCTCGACGCCCATCCGCAACTGGCGACCTTGCTCAAGCCCCTAGCCGAGCAACTGGACGACGAGACCATGCGCCAGCTCAACGCCAAGGTCGATGTGGAGCACCAGAGCCCGGGCAAGGTGGCCGACGACTTCCTGCGTGAACATCCGCTGCAAGGAGGTGCGCAATGAACCTGCTGGATACCTTTGCCCACCTGGACTGGGCGCAAGTGCTGCAATTGACTGGCCAGCACGTCACCCTGGTGGGTATCGCCGTCGGCCTGGCGATCCTGGTCGGCGTGCCGCTGGGCATCCTCATGACCCGCTTCCCCAGCCTCGCCGGCCCGCTGCAAGCCAGCGCCACGGTGCTGCTGACGGTGCCGTCGATCGCCCTGTTCGGCCTGCTGCTGCCGTTCTACTCGAAGTTCGGCCAGGGCCTCGGCCCGCTGCCGGCGATCACCGCGGTGTTCCTTTATTCCCTGTTGCCGATCATGCGCAACACCTACCTGGCCCTGACCAACGTCGAGCCGGGCATCCGTGAAGCCGCCCGCGGCATCGGCATGACCTTCGGCCAGCGCCTGCGCATGGTCGAGCTGCCGATCGCCGTGCCGGTGATCCTCGCCGGGGTGCGCACCGCCGTGGTGATGAACATCGGCGTCATGACCATCGCCGCCACCATCGGCGCCGGCGGTCTCGGCGTACTCATCCTGACCTCCATCAGCCGCAGCGACATGTCGATGCTGCTGGTCGGCGCCGTGCTGGTGAGCCTCCTGGCCATCCTCGCCGACCTGCTGCTGCAAGCCCTGCAACGCTCGCTGACTCCAGAAGGACTGCTCAAATGATCGAACTCCAGAACCTCTCGAAAACCTTCCAAAGCAACGGCAAGGAGGTCAAGGCGGTCGACTCGGTCAGCCTGACCGTCAACGAAGGCGAGATCTGCGTCTTCCTCGGCCCGTCCGGCTGCGGCAAGAGCACCACGCTGAAGATGATCAACCGCCTGATCGAGCCGACCTCGGGCAAGGTGCTGATCAACGGCGAGGACACCACGGGCCTTGACGAAGTGACCCTGCGCCGGCGCATCGGCTACGTGATCCAGCAGATCGGCCTGTTCCCCAACATGACCATCGAGGAGAACATCACCGTGGTCCCGCGCCTGCTCGGCTGGGACAAGCAGAAATGCCACGAGCGCGCCCGCGAGCTGATGAGCATGATCCGCCTGGAGCCCAAGCAGTACCTGCAGCGCTACCCGCGCGAACTGTCCGGCGGCCAGCAACAGCGCATCGGGGTGATCCGCGCCCTCGCCGCCGAGGCACCGCTGCTGCTGATGGACGAGCCGTTCGGCGCGGTCGACCCGATCAACCGCGAGATGATCCAGAACGAGTTCTTCGAGATGCAGCGGGCGCTGAACAAGACGGTGATCATGGTCAGCCACGACATCGACGAGGCGATCAAGCTGGGCGACAAGATCGCCATCTTCCGCGCCGGCAAGCTGGTCCAGCTGGATCATCCGGACACCCTGCTGGCCCATCCGGCGGATGAGTTCGTCAGCAACTTCGTCGGCCAGGACAGCACCCTCAAGCGCTTGCTGCTGGTGCGGGCGGAGGACGCGGCGGACAACGCGCCGTCGGCCAGCCCGGAGATGCCGGTGGCAGAGGCGCTGGAACTGATGGACGAGCACGACCGCAAGTACGTGGTGGTGACCGATGGCGACAACCGCGCACTGGGCTATGTGCGCCGACGCGACCTGCATCGCCAGCAAGGCACCTGCGCCGACTTCCTGCGCGAGTTCAATGCGACGGCGGCGCATGACGAGCACCTGCGCATCCTGTTGTCGCGGATGTACGAGTTCAACCGGGCGTGGTTGCCGGTACTGGACGGGGAGAAGGTGTTCCTTGGCGAGGTGACCCAGGAGTCCATTGCGGCGTACCTGAGTTCGGGGCGGTCTCGCGGGGGCAAGACCAGTATCGTTTCTCCCGCCGAGGCTGCTGTGTAAGAGAGATTCCGGGGCCGCTTTGCGGCCCATCGCGGGTGAACCCGCTCCCACAGGGGACGGTGTAGGAGCGGGTTCACCCGCGATGGCCTGCATAGCAGGCCCGGAAGGCAGCCGAAATTCAGAACCCTACACTGGCCTGCACATAGAACGTCCGCGGCTCACCCAGGTAGATCCCCGAGTTGTTGTCGCTGGAGCGGGTGAAGTACTGCTTGTCGAAAATGTTCTTCACACCTGCGCCCAGCTTCAGGTTCGACAGTTCCTTGCCGAAGTCATACCCGCCGCGGGCACTCCAGGTCACGTAGCCCGGGATGTCGCCATACTGCCCATCGGCGCTGGGCGTGGTGATGTAGTTGCCGTTGAAGCTGCCATCGGCGTTCGTCCCGGTACCCGGCGCGCGCTGTTTCGATTGGGCGAAGGCGTCCAGGTTCCAGGTCCAGCGATCCACCTGGTAGCGCAGCCCGGCATTGACCACCTGGCGCGAGTAGAACGGCAGGTCACGGCCCTTGAAGCCAGGGATCTCGCCTTCATAGGTGGCCCGGGTGTAGGTGAAGCCGGCATTCGCGCTCAGGCCATCCAGGCGCTGATCCAGCCCCGACAGGTCGTAGTGCACCGAGGCCTCGATACCCTGGTGCTTGGTCGCACCGAGGTTGGTCCAGCCGACATCGTTGCTGATGTATTGCAGCTCGTCGTCGAAGTCGATGTAGAACGCCGTCAGCTCGCCGCCCCAGGTACCGTCGTTGTAGCGGGTACCGATCTCGTAGGTCTTGGCCTTCTCCGCTTCCAGGCCGTTGGCGGTCGAGTCGCCGACCCCGCCCTGCCCCAGCTGGAAGTACTGCAGGCTGCCGAACGAAGTCTCGTAGTTGGCGAACAGCTTCCAGGCATCGGACAGGTGGTACATCACGCTCAGCGCCGGCAGCGGCTCGTTGCTGGTCACGCTGCGGCTCTTCTCCTGCACCCGCACGCCGTTGGTGCCGAGCACCGGACGCTCGTGCCAGTCGGTGTTGATGTGCTCGAAGCGCACGCCCGGGGTGATGGTCCAGTTGCCGATGTCGATCTTGTCGTCGATGTAGTAGGCGCTGGCCTCGGTGCCGCCGGTACGGTCCTGGTAGACGTGGCCGTCGGAGGTCGGGGTGACGGTCGGCACGTTGTTGACCAGGGCCAGGCGACTGGCCTGTTCGTGCATGGCTTCCTTCAGGTAGCGATAGCCGACGCTGACTTCCTGGGTCGCCGGCCCGGTGAAGAAGATCCGCGACAGCCGCGGCTCCACGGCGAAGGTGTGGTAGCTGCGCGGGTACGAGCTGAGGGTCTTCTGGTCGCGGGCGGCAATGGTGCTGCCACGGAAGCTGTCGGTGTAGTAGGTCTGCACTTCGAACTGGGTGACGTCGTCGATCTGCCGCAGGTACTTCAGCGACACGTCCTTGCGCCGGCCGCTGAAGTTGTCGTAGTCGCGGTCGGACTGGTACGGGTCGGCGTCGAACTGCGCCTGGGTCAGGCCGCCGGGCATGTCGGCCTTGCCGTCGTAGTAGTGGAAGTTCAGCGACAGCTCGTCCTGCTCGGTCAGGTCCCAGTGGGTCTTGAGCAGCACGTCGTCGATATCGTTGTCGTTGTTGCTGCTGCGGTAGCCGTTGCCATTGACCCCGGAATACAGCAGCGCGGCGCCGAGACCGTTGTCGGCCGTACCACCGATGAAGGCCGACTCGATATGTTTCCAGCCACCGTGACGGGAAGTCTCCAGGGTGGTACCGACCTCGCCGGTGGCTTCCTTGGGAATGGCACGGGTGACGAAGTTGATCACCCCGCCGACGTTCTGCGGCCCGTAGCGCACGGACCCTGCGCCGCGCACCACGTCGATGCTGTCGAGGTTGCCGGACGAGATCGGCGCCATCGACAACTGCGGCTGGCCATAAGGGGCGAAGGCGGCAGGGATGCCATCGATCAGCACGGTGGAGCGCGGCGACAGGCGCGAGGTCAGGCCGCGCACGCCGACGTTGAGCGACAGGTCGCTGCCGCCGGTGCCGTTGGAGTCCTGCACCTGCACCCCGGGAATGCCCTTGAGCACGTCACGCACGTTCATCGCGCCCTGCTCGACCATCGCCTCGCGGCGCACCACGGTGCGCGCGCCGGCGTGGTTCTGCACCACCTGCTCCTGGGCGTCGCCAAGCCAGTCACCCACCATGCTCACCGCAGTTGGCGCCAGTTCCAGGGTGCCAGTGGCCGCCTGGCTGTCGGCCTGGGCCGAATGCAGGACCACGGTGCCCTGGGAAATCTCGTAGGTCAGCCCGCTGCCTTGCAGCAAGGCTTGCAGCGCCTGCTCCGGCGCCAGGTTGCCGGACACCGCCGGGGCCTGCTTGCCAGCCACCAGCTCGGGGCTGAAGAACAGCTGCAGCGAGGTCTGCTGGCCCAGCTGGTTCAGAGCCGTGGCCAGGGGTTGGGCGTGGATCTGGATACTGGTCGGGGTCGAGTCGGCATAGCTGTTGCCGATGCCGGCACTGACCGCCAGGGCCAGCGCCAGGGGCAGCCAGCGCGAGCGGCTGGCGGAACGCGGGGAACGCTTGTTGTTGTTCACGTCTTCGAGATGTCCTGAGGGGCGGATCGGGATCAACTGCCTGCGAATGAAAATGCTTGGCAATTACAGGTCGGGCAGGAAGACGAACAACTCGGAAAATACCTGAATCTATTTTGCGATTATTTCGTGGGAGCCATCGGCATGGGCGACCACCGTGACCGGCAGGATGGCCGGCAAGGCCCGCAGCAGAGCGTCCGTATCGTCGACGCGGAAGGTGCTGCTCAGACGCAGGCCGGCAACTTTCGGCGCCACTTTCAACGGCTGCTGGCGGTAGCGCGACACCTCTTCGGCCACCTGCGCCAGCGACGCGTCGTTGAACACCAGCTTGCCGGAGCGCCAGGCAGTGAGCGCGGCGGCGTCCACCCGATAGGGCGCGGCGACGGCGCCATGGGCATCTATATGGGAGCCGAGCCCGGCACTGAGCAAAGCCTTCGAACCGCCCTGACCCTGCACCCGCACCGAGCCCTGCTCCACCGCGACGCGGGTCTGCGCCGGATCGCGGCGCACATCGAAGCGGGTCCCGATGACGGTGACCGTGCCGTTGCCGGTATCCACCACGAACGGACGGCTGGGGTCATGGGCGACGCTGAACATCACCTCGCCCTGCTGCAGGCGGATATCCCGCTGGCCGGCGCTGAAATGCACGTCGAAGCGGGTGCGGCCATTGATCTCCAGGTGCGAGCCGTCGGGCAGCTCGACCTGCCGGCGCTCGCCGAAGGCGGTCTCGAATGCGGCGGAATAATCGAGGCGCTGTTGCTGCCAGCCAAACCAGCCCAGGCCCACTGCGGCGGCTACCACGCTGGCGGCCAGGGCCTGGGTGATAAACCGACGGCGCGGCAACTGGCGCACCGGGTCTTCGACGCACAGCCTTTGCAGGCGCTCACGGGGCAGCAGGTCGCTGGCCCGCCACAGGCTGGCCAGCAGTTCATATTCGTCGCGATGAAGGGGATCGGCGGCCAGCCAGGCGTCGAAGCTCGCCTGCTGCCCTGCCGACAGCGGCGCATCCTGGACGCGGGCGAACCATTCGGCCGCCTGCTCGCGCGCGGCCTCGTGCGGCCCGGGACTTGCGCCCTGATTCATGAATACATTCGCCTGACTCATCTCGTCGACACATCCAGGTGCTCGCGCAGATGACGGAGCGTGCGGATCATATACTTTTCGACCATGTTCTTGGTCAATCCCATGCGCTCGGCGATCTCGGCCTGGGTCAGCCCCTCCAGTTTCTGCCAGACGAACACCTTGCGGCAGTTCAATGGCAGCTCGGCCAGGGCGCGCTCGACGCTGTCCGCCAGTTGCAGCGCATTCATGTACGCCTCCGGGTCGTCGTCGACCGGCGGACTCAGGTCCAGGGCCTGCAGTTCCAGGGACTGGCGCCGGTCTTCGCGGCGGTAGCCATCGACGGCGATGTTGCGCGCCGTCTGGTGCAGGTAGGCGCGCGGCTGCTCGACCTCACCCTCCCCGCTTTCCAGAACCCGCACGAAAGCATCGTGCGCGAGGTCCTCGGCCTGCTGGCGATTGCGCAGCTTGCGGGTCCAGGTGCCGATCAGCTCGTGGTAGTGATCGAGGAAGCCTTTGGGTCGAGACACGGTGCGAAGGTCATCGTCAGGCGGTGGGAAGGTGCGCGAATAGTAATGTTTCTTATTAAGAGCAGCAAATGCGGCGTCATTTCGTCCGATCGAAGGCTGGCGGCAAAATTTTTTCGCGCAAAACACCTACGCCGAGGGTGGCCATAAATATGAACAGTTGTCCCCGCTGGCATACCACTTCCGCCTTGGCGACAGACGGTCGTTTTTATTCAATGAAAGTCATTTCGGGGCGAAACTCGGCGAATGAAACAGTTGCGGGACAAGTTCGGCAAACTTCGGCAAATCGCCAGCTATTCCACAATTCTTTACGCTCAGGGGATTCGAAGGAACATATGGCTGTCACTTGAGTCGGTTATGAAGGAAACACGTCGATAACACGCCGCCGAGGAGTACGAAAACGCGACATTTTTAGTTGATCTTGAACCCCTCAGGTCCTAAAGTTCGCGCCGAACGTCCATGCTGGAAACGATCCATCCGGCTCAAGTACTGACGACGAGACAGCAAGGTCACCCGTGGAGCAAGTTATCGCGCGCGGTTGACCTTTTTGCTTTCGGCGACATGCCTTGGGAAGTAGGCGAACCAAAGTGGGGATACGGAGGGCGTTCAGTTGCAGCCACTTATTCATTCAGTTTGCCCATGGAGTCCCCCGGTATGTCGATTCAGGTCGAAGATTACTTCGCGCGCGAAACCTTCCAGAAAATGAAGGCGTTCGCCGACAAGCAGGAAACCCCGTTCGTACTCATCGACACCCAGATGATCAGCCAGGCCTACGATGACCTGCGCGCCGGCTTCGAATTCGCCAAGGTCTACTACGCGGTCAAGGCCAACCCGGCGGTCGAGATCATCGACCTGCTGAAGGAAAAGGGTTCGAGCTTCGACATCGCCTCGATCTACGAGCTGGACAAGGTGCTGGGCCGCGGTGTCAGCGCCGACCGCATCAGCTACGGCAACACCATCAAGAAGTCCAAGGACATCCGCTACTTCTACGAGAAGGGCGTGCGCCTGTACGCCACCGACTCCGAAGCCGACCTGCGCAACATCGCTAAGGCCGCGCCGGGCTCGAAAGTCTACGTGCGCATCCTCACCGAAGGCTCCACCACCGCCGACTGGCCGCTGTCGCGCAAGTTCGGCTGCCAGACCGACATGGCCATGGACCTGCTGATCCTCGCCCGCGACCTGGGCCTGGTGCCCTACGGCATCTCCTTCCACGTCGGCTCGCAGCAGCGTGACATCTCCGTGTGGGATGCCGCGATCGCCAAGGTCAAGGTGATCTTCGAGCGCCTGAAGGAAGAAGACGGCATCGAGCTGAAGCTGATCAACATGGGTGGCGGCTTCCCGGCCAACTACATCACCCGTACCAACAGCCTGGAAACCTACGCCGAGGAAATCATCCGTTTCCTGAAGGAAGACTTCGGCGACGACCTGCCGGAAATCATCCTGGAGCCGGGCCGTTCGCTGATCGCCAACGCCGGTATCCTGGTCAGCGAAGTGGTGCTGGTGGCGCGTAAATCCCGTACCGCCGTCGAGCGCTGGATCTACACCGACGTGGGCAAGTTCTCCGGCCTGATCGAAACCATGGACGAGTCCATCAAGTTCCCGATCTGGACCGAGAAGAAAGGCGAGACCGAAGAAGTGGTCATCGCAGGTCCCACCTGCGACAGCGCCGACATCATGTACGAGCACTACAAGTACGGCCTGCCGCTGAACCTGGCGATCGGCGACCGCCTGTACTGGCTGTCCACCGGTGCCTACACCACCAGCTACAGTGCCGTCGAATTCAACGGCTTCCCGCCGCTGAAGGCTTACTACCTGTAAATGGAAAAAGGGGCTGAGTGATCAGCCCCTTTTTTGTGTCGCCCCTCAGGGCCCTATCGCGGGTGAACCCGCTCCTACAAGGTCAGTGGTCTCTGTGGGAGCGGGTTCACCCGCGATGGGGCCATCACGACCACTACACCAACTCCGCCAGGCGCGCCTTGTAGGCCCCCGCCAGCGCCCGGATCTCCGGCTGCTGCGCCTGCTCCAGAGCAGGCCCCGCTACTCGCAGGAAGTTGGCATTCCCCCCCTCCAGCGCCCGCTGCAACCACACCAGCGCCTCGTCCAGCTGTCCCTGCCCCGCCAGCATCGCCGCATGGCTGAACTGCCCGCGAAAATCCCCGCCCTCGGCCGAACGCCGGTACCACTCCCGCGCCCTTGGCAGGTCCGCCTGGCAATACAGGCCCTCCTCCAGGTAGCGCCCGAGCAGGTTCATCGACTTGGCGTGGCCCATCTGCGCGGCGCGCCGGTAGCAGGCCAGCGCCAACGGATGGTCCAGCGCCACGCCGCGCCCGGTGGCGAGCAGGTTGGCGAGGTTGTAGATGCCCCAATCCAGTCCACCGTTGGCCGCATGCCGGTAATGCAGCGCAGCCTTGGCCACATCCGGCTCGCCGCCCCAGCCATGTTCAAGGCAGCGCCCGAGCATGTTGTGCGCCATCAGGCTGCCGCCGTTCGCGGCAATCCCGAACCAGCGCCGGGCCAGGGCCGGGTCCTTTTCGATCCCGCGCCCGTCCAGGAGGATCTGCCCGAGCAGCGCCTGCGCCTCCACCACGTTCTGCCCTGCCGCCATCAACAGGGCCTGGGCCGCCTTGGCCGGGCTCTCTTCGAACATCTCGCCGAACTGGTCGCTGCCGACCACTTCCTCACGACGCAACTGGAATGCCATGCCTCAGACCTCGACCCAGCGCCGCAGCAGGTTGTGGTAGGTGCCGGTCAGTTGCAGCAGCGCCGGGTGTTCCGGCACATCGGCGGTGAGTTGCTGGATGGCATTGTCCATCTCGAACAGCAGCGCCCGCTGGCTGTCCTCGCGGACCAGGCTCTGGGTCCAGAAGAACGCCGCATAGCGGGCGCCACGGGTCACCGGATTGACCCGGTGCAGGCTGGTGCCGGGATACAGGACCATGTCCCCCGCCGCCAGCTTGACCCGCTGCAGGCCGTAGGTGTCCTGGATCTCCAGTTCGCCGCCGTCGTAATCCTCGGGATCGCTGAAGAACAGCGTCGAGGACAGGTCGGTACGCACCCGCTCGACGCTGCCGCGCGGCTGGCGCACCGCATTGTCGATATGGAAGCCGAAGCTGCCGCCCTCGCGATAGCAGTTGATCAGCGGCGGAAACACCTTGTGCGGCAACGCCGCGGACATGAAGCGCGGGTTGCTCCACAGGCGCTCGATCATCGCCGCACCGATCTCCTTGGCCAGGGGATGGGTGTCGGGCAACTGCAGGTTGTGCTTGGCCTTGGCCGACTGGTAGCCCGCAGTGATCTTGCCGTCGGCCCAGTCGGTCTGCTCCAGCGCCTCGCGGATGCGCAGCACTTCCTCGCGATTGAACAGCCCGGCAATGTGTAAAAGCATGGCGATCTGGCACCTGAGCAGAAAAGGATGCCAATGGTATTGATTCCTATCTACCAGCCACAAGCCCCGCCCGAGGGACGGACGTTGATCCTTGGCAAAAATTCGTGGAAAAGATGTAAAGAATGTAAATGCAAGGCTTTCTCAATTGTGAGTGCCAATCACTTGCTCTTATATTCCGCCCCCTCGAAACCTTGGGAGGGGGTCCACCTGATGTCGCGTCAATTCGTACCAGCCACTGTCAGTTCACCGCGCTTGCTCGCATCCGCCATCGGTGTCGCCATCACCGCAACATCCGCCGCGCACATGGCCTATGCCGACGAGCCCGTCGCTGCCAGCAAGAAGGATGGTTCGATCGCCCTCGATGCCACCAGCATCACCGGCCAGGCCGAACAGGCCAGCACCGACTACAAGGTGGAACGCGCTTCCTCGCAGAAATACACCGCGCCGCTGGTGGACACGCCGCGCTCGGTCACCGTGATTCCGCAACAGGTCCTCAAGGACACCAATGCCCTGACCCTGCAGGACGCCCTGCGTACCGTACCGGGCATCACCTTCGGTGCCGGTGAAGGCGGCAACCCGCAAGGCGACCGTCCGTTCATCCGCGGCTTCGACTCGCAGAGCGACACCTACATCGACGGCGTGCGCGACACCGGCGCACAGACCCGCGAAATCTTCGCCGTGGAATCCATCGAAGTCAGCAAGGGCCCGAACTCCGCGATCGGCGGCCGTGGCGCGGCCGGTGGCAGCATCAACCTGGTGAGCAAGAAAGCGCACCTGGGCAACTCGCTCGATGGCGGCTTCACCTGGGGCTCCGACCAGACCCAGCGCTACACCTTCGATGGCAACTACCAGTTCAGCGACACCGTCGCCGGCCGCCTGAACCTGATGAGCCACGAAAGCAACGTCGCCGGTCGCGACAAGGTCAACTACGACCGCTGGGGCATCGCCCCGTCCCTGGCCTTCGGCCTGGGCACCGACACCCGCGTCAACCTCGACTGGTACCACGTCGAGAGCGACGACCTGCCGGATTCCGGCGTTCCCTATTCGATCCCGGCCGCCGGCAGCACCGCACGCACCTCGGCCCACCCGAGCAAGCCGATCGACGGTGGCGACAGCAGCAACTTCTATGGCCTGACCAACCGCGACTTCCGCAAGGCGCGCACGGACATCGCCACCATCGCCGTCGAGCATGACCTGACCGACGCGCTGACCATCAAGAACACCCTGCGCCACGGCAACTCGATGCAGGACTACATCATCACCCAGCCAGACGACAGCCAGCGCAACGTCAACAACGGCAGTGTCTGGCGCCGGGCCAACACCCGGGTGGGCAACACCGCCACCACCACCAACCAGACCGACCTGTTCGGCGACTTCTACATCGCCGGCTTCAAGAACAGCTTCTCCACCGGCATCGAGCTGAGCCGCGAAGAGAGCAAGCGTTCGACCTACGACGTCAACACCGACACCACGCCACTGACGCCGATCACTTCGACTACGCCGTCCAGCACCAACTGCACCGTGGGTACCATCGCTTCCAGCGGCTACAACTGCACCTCGTTGAGCAACCCGAATCCGGATGATCCGTGGGCCGGCTCGATCGCCCGCAACTACGGTGGCACCACCACCAAGAGCAAGACCCGTGCGATCTACGTTTTCGACACCCTGGAGCTGACCCCGCAGTGGCTGGTCAACATTGGCCTGCGCTACGACCACTTCGATACCGAGTACCGCACCTACACCGCCAACGGTGCCACCAGCGTCAACAGCAAAGGCGTGCGCGCCGAAGGCCAGGACACCAGCGAGTTCTTCACCGGCCAACTGGGCCTGGTATGGAAACCGGCCGACAACGGCAGCATCTATGTCTCCTACGCCACTTCGGCCACCCCACCAGGCGCCATGCTCGGCGAAGGCACCGACAACAACCCGCTGGGTGGCACCACCGACCGCTCCGGCAACTTGCTGGCCAGCGACATGGAGCCGGAGGAAACCACCAACTACGAGATCGGCACCAAGTGGGACCTGCTGGACAACCGCCTGTCCCTGGCCGGCGCGATCTTCCGCACCGAGAAGGACAACGCCCGCGTCCAGGTCGATGCCACCACCTACGAGAACGTCGGTACTACCCGCGTCGACGGCGTCGAGCTGTCGGCCAGCGGCAAGATCACCGACAAGTGGCAGGTGTTCGCTGGCTACACCTACCTGGAAGGTCGCCAGATCGACGGCGGCGCCATGGGTCGGGCCAACGACGGCAACCAGCTGCCTAACCTGCCGAACAACGCGGCCAGCCTGTGGACCACCTACCAGGTCACGCCGAAGCTGACCATCGGCGGCGGCGCCTTCTACACCGACGAGGTCTACGGCAGCGTGGCCAACACCACCATGGTCGACAGCTACGTGCGCTACGACGCCATGGCCGCCTACAAGCTGACCAAGAACGTCGACCTGCAGCTCAACGTGCAGAACCTGACCAACGAGGTCTACTACGACAAGGCCTACAGCACCCACTTCGCCAACCAGGCGGCGGGTCGTACCACCTTGCTGACCACCAGCTTCCACTTCTGACGGACACTGCAGGTCAAGCCCCGCTCATTCAGGTGAGCGGGGCTTTTGTGTATCAAGGCATAATGCGCAAGTAATTCGCATTCCCAGAAAGATCAGGTGGTCGATGTGGTGAAAAAGACGTTGTTCCAACTGCACTGGTTCTTCGGCATCACGGCCGGCCTGGTGCTTGCGTTGATGGGTATCACCGGAGCGACCTGGTCGTTCCAGGACGAGATCCTGCGGGCGATCAACCCGCAGGTGCTCAAGGTCCAGGTGCGTGACGGCGGCGTACTGGCGCCGGCCGAGCTGGTGCGCCGGGTCGAGGCCACCGAGGGCAAGAAAGTCAGCATGCTCTGGGTCGAGACCCACAGCGACGCCGCCGCGCGGGTGTTCTTCACCCCACCGCCGGGCGAGCGCCGTGGCCAGTTGCGCTATGTCGATCCGTACACCGGCGCGTTCCAGGGCGATGTGGTCGGCCTCGACTTCTTCAACCTGATGCTCAACCTGCACCGCTTCCTCGCCATCGGCGACACCGGCCGGCAGATCACCGGCGCCAGCACCCTGATCCTGGTGTTCTTCTGCCTCTCCGGCCTGTACCTGCGCTGGCCGCGCCAGGCGCTGAACTGGCGGGTCTGGCTGACCCTCGACTGGGCGAAGAAAGGTCGCGCGTTCAACTGGGACCTGCATGCCGTGTTCGGCACCTGGTGCCTGCTGTTCTACCTGCTGTTCGCCCTCACCGGTCTGTTCTGGTCCTACGAGTGGTACCGCGAGGGCCTGAACAAACTGCTGGCGGACAAGCCGCCGGCCGGCCTGGAACAGAAACGCGGCGAAGGCCGCGGCGGTCATGGCGGCCCGCCCAAGCCTGATGCGAACGCACCGGCGCAGGTGGTCGACTACGACGCTATCTGGAACAGCCTGCAACAGACCGCCGGTCCTGGCCTGGCCGCCTACAACCTGCGCCTGCCCCAGGCCGGCGGACAACCGGCCATGATCTTCTACCTGCTGGATAGCGCCGCCCACGAACGCGCCTTCAACACCCTGACCCTCGACCCGGCCACCGGCAAGGTCAAGAAGGTCGAGGTGTACACCGACAAGTCGTTCAAGGCGCAGTTGCTGGCCAGCGTGTATGCCCTGCACGTGGGCAGCTATTTCGGCCTGCCGGGGCGGATCATCGTGTCCATCGCCAGCCTCACCATGCCGCTGTTCTTCATCACCGGCTGGCTGTTGTACCTCGATCGCCGGCGCAAGAAACGCCAGGTGCGTGCCGCGCGCAGCGGCCTGAATCAGGGCGGCGAGCAGAAGGACGGCTGGCTGGTGGGCTTCGCCAGCCAGAGCGGTTTCGCCGAGCAACTGGCCTGGCAGAGCGCCGGGCAACTGCAGGCCGCCGGATTGCCGGTGCGCGTGCAATCGCTGGCCAGCCTGAGTGAAGAAGACCTGCGCCAGAGCCAGCGTGCGCTGTTCGTGGTCAGTACCTTCGGCGACGGCGAAGCGCCGGACAGCGCCCGCGGCTTCGAGCGCAAGGTGCTCGGCCAGCCGTGGTCGCTGGAAGGCTTGAACTACTCGCTGCTGGCGCTCGGCGATCGCCAGTACCCGCACTTCTGCGGCTTCGCCCGGCGCCTGCACGCCTGGCTCGGCGAGCGCGGCGCCCACGCCCGCTTCGCCCCGGTGGAAGTGGACAGCGCCGATCCAGCGGCCCTGCAACGCTGGCAGCAGCAACTGGCCGAGCTCAGTGGCAGTGCACAGGTACCTGCCTGGCAGGCGCCGACCTATGAATCCTGGACATTGAACCGTCGCGAGCTGCTCAACACGGGCAGCCAAGGGCTGCCGGTGTTCCTGCTCGGCCTGAATCCCCCGTCGGCACTGCAATGGGACGCCGGCGACCTGGTGGAGATCCTGCCGCGCCAGGCGCCCCAGCGTATCGAGCAATTCCTCGCCGGGCTCGGCCTGGACGCCGACACCGTGGTCCAGGTGGATGGCTTGCGGGAGCCACTGTCCGTGGCACTGGCCAGCCGGCAGTTGCCGGTCGGTCGCGAGCACCTGGTCGGCCTGCACGCCCAGGCGCTGGTGGATGCCCTGATTCCGCTGGATGCCCGCGAGTACTCCATCGCGTCCATCGCCGCCGATGGCGTGCTGGAGCTGATCGTGCGCCAGGAGCGGCACCCGGACGGTTCGCTGGGGCTAGGCTCGGGTTGGCTGACCGAGCATATGGCGATGGGCGGCACGGTGAGCCTGCGCCTGCGGCGCAACAGTGGCTTCCACCTGCCGGCAGAACCGGCGCCGATGATCCTGATCGGCAACGGTACCGGGCTGGCCGGGCTGCGCAGCTTGCTCAAGGCACGTATTGCCAGTGGCGAGCAGCTCAACTGGCTGCTGTTCGGCGAGCGCAATGCAGCCCATGACTTCCACTGCCAGGAAGAACTGCAAGGCTGGCTGGCCAGTGGTGACCTGGCGCGGCTGGACCTGGCGTTCTCGCGGGATCAGGCAGAGAAGGTCTATGTGCAGGATCTGTTGCTGCAGCGCGGCGAGGAGTTGAAGCGCTGGCTGGAGGATGGCGCGGCGATCTATGTCTGCGGCAGCCTGCAGGGCATGGCCGGCGGGGTGGATGCTGCGCTCAACGGCTTGCTCGGTGAGGCGGCGGTCGAGGAACTGATCGAGCTTGGGCGGTATCGCCGGGACGTCTACTGATTACGCGGGCCCAGTGGGAGCGGGTTCACCCGCGATTACGGTGGCGGTATCACCGACGCAATCGCGGGTGAACCCGCTCCTACAAGGCCCGCGTCGCTCTTGGACCTCCCACAGGACTTTGCACGCTTCAGTGCAATTCGAAGCTATCGGCATCCAGGTTCGCCGGAAACCTGGTGCGGTAGGCCGCCAGGTCCGCCGAGCTCAGCTCCACGGTAAACACCCCGTCCGCCTCCCCCGCGCTCAGCAGGCTTTCACCCTGGAAGTCCAGCACCTGACTGTCGCCGCTGTAGGCGAAGCCCTTGCCATCCGTGCCCACCCGGTTCACCGCCGCCACGTAGCACAGGTTCTCGATCCCCCGCGCCGGCAGCAGCCGGTTCCAGTGCAGGCGGCGCGCCGCCGGCCAGTTGGCGGTGTACAGCAACAGGTCGGTGTCCTGGGCGTCACGGCTCCACACCGGGAACCGCAGGTCGTAGCAGATCAGCGGCCTCACCCGCCAGCCCTTGAGCTCGAACTGCACCTGGCGCTCGCCCGGGGTGTAGTGCTTGTGCTCGCCGGCCATGCGGAACAGGTGGCGCTTGTCGTAGTGCAGGATCTCGCCATCGGGCCGCGCCCAGAGCAGGCGGTTGCGGTGGCTGCCGTCGGCGGCCTGGATGATCACGCTGCCCGTGACCACCGCATCGATCCGCACCGCCTGGGCCTTGAGCCAGGCATGGGTCGGCCCGTTCTCCGGCTCGGCCAGGCGTTCGGACTCCATGGAAAAACCCGTGGTGAACATCTCCGGCAGGATCACCAGGTCGGCACCGCGGGCCTGGTCCAGCAGGTTTTCGAAATGCTCGTAGTTGGCCTGGGGGTCCTGCCAGATCAGGCTGGTCTGGACCAGGGCGACTTTCAGATTGGGCAGGCTGCTCAGATCGCGCATAGTTTCTCCGCTGCCTCGCGCAGCGTCTCCTCGCGTTTGGCGAAACACAGGCGCACCAGGCGCTGTTCAGGAATGGGTTGCTGGTAGAACACCGATACCGGGATGGTCGCCACGCCATGTTCGCGGGTCAGCCACAAGGACATGTCGACGTCGTTCAGGTCGGGACGGATCGCCGAGTAATCCACCAGCTGGAAATAGGTGCCCGGCGCACGGCGGAAGCTGAAGCGCGACGGCGCCAGCAGGTCGCAGAACAGGTCGCGCTTGGCCTGGTAGAAGGCCGGCAATTCGTCGATATGCTCGGGGTGCTCGGCCATGAAATCGGCCAAAGCCCATTGCAGCGGGGTCACGCCGCAGAAGTTGACGTACTGGTGGATCTTGCGCATTTCCGCGCTCAGCGCCGGCGGCGCGATCACGTAGCCGGTCTTCCAGCCGGTGACGTGGTAGGTCTTGCCGAACGAGCTGACCACGAAGGCACGCGAGTACAGCGCCTCATGGCTGAGCACGCTGGCATGGGCGACACCGTCGAACACCAGGTGCTCGTAGACCTCGTCGCTGACCAGGTAGATGTCGCGGTCGGCGATCAGGGCCGCCAGTTGGTCCAGGTCGGCGCGGGTAATCAGCGCGCCGCTGGGGTTGTGCGGCGAGTTGATGATGACCATCCGAGTCTTCGGGCCCAGGGCATCGCTGAACTTCTGCCAGTCGATGCTGAAGTCCGCCGGGTCCAGTTGCACATGCACGCAGCGGCCACCGGCCAGTTCCACGGAAGGCTCGTAGCTGTCGTAGCTGGGGTCGAAGACGATCACCTCGTCACCGGCGCGGATCACCGCCTGGATCGCACAGAAGATGCCTTCGGTGGCACCCGGGACGATGGTCACTTCGCTGTCGGCATCGACGCTGACGCCATAGTGACGGGCGATCTTCGCCGCCACCTGCTGGCGCAACGCCGGCAGGCCGGTCATCGGTGAATACTGGTTGTGCCCTGCGCTGACATGCCGCCCCACTGCATCGAGCAGGGCCTGCGGGCCATTGAAGTCGGGAAAACCCTGGGACAGGTTCAACGCGCCGGTCTGCACGGCGAGTTGAGACATGGTGGTGAAGATGGTCGTGCCGACATTCGGCAGCTTGCTGCTGATCATGAAGCCCTCTTTCCTGCGGACCCGGCCCAGGGGCGGTAGACCACCGAGCATAGCGGATCGACGGATCGGGAAAAAGGTTGTAACACACGGCCAGCGGGGGGCGCTGACCGGGATCAAGAACAGCGGCGGCGCAGGATTCGCCCCTGCGCCGCCACGTGCTTACTTGCGCTTGTCCTTGCGCTTCTTCTCGGCTTTCTTGTGGTGCGACATCAGCCGGCGTTTCTTGTTGACCTGACGGTCGGTGAGGGTGTTCTTGTTGCCCTCGAACGGGTTGTCGCTGCCCTTGTACTCGATGCGGATCGGCGTACCGACCAGCTTGAGCACGCGACGGTAGGTGTTTTCCAAGTAACGCGAGTACGAACGCGGAACCTTCTCCACCTGGTTGCCGTGAATCACGATGATCGGCGGGTTGGCGCCACCGAGGTGGGCATAGCGCAGCTTGATGCGGCGGCCGTTGACCATCGGCGGCTGGTGCTCGCTGACCGCGTCTTCGAGGATCTGGGTCAGGCGGCTGGTCGGCCAGCGGGTGACCGCCGACTTGAACGAGTTCTGCACCGACTGGTACAGGTTGCCGACGCCGGTGCCGTGCAGGGCGGAGATGAAGTGGATGTCGGCGAAGTCGACGAAGAACAGCCGGCGCTCCAGCTCGGTCTTCACATAGTCGCGCTCGCCCGGCTGCATGCCGTCCCACTTGTTCAGGGCGATGACGATGGCACGACCGGCTTCCAGGGCGAAGCCCAGCAGGTTGAGGTCATGGTCGACCACGCCTTCGCGGGCATCCATGACGAAGATCACCACGTTGGCGTCCTTGATCGCCTGCAGGGTCTTCACCACCGAGAACTTCTCGACTTCCTCGTGGATCTTGCCGCGCTTGCGGACGCCGGCAGTGTCGATCAGGGTGTACTTCTCTTCGTTGCGCTCGAAGGGAATGTAGATGCTGTCGCGGGTGGTGCCGGGCTCGTCGTAGACCACCACACGCTCTTCACCGAGCATGCGGTTGACCAGGGTCGACTTGCCGACGTTCGGCCGGCCGATGATGGCGATCTTGATGCCATCCTTCTCGCTCGGGCCGGGGATGCGGGTGGCTTCCTCGCCTTCGGCGACGTTCTCGTCGAGGGACTCTTCTTCCGCGTCGCGCGGCACGTCACCGAGGACGATTTCCATCATGGCGTTGATGCCGCGGCCTTGCGAGCCGGCCACCGGAATGGCGTTGCCCATGCCCATCGGGGCGAATTCGGCGCGGGCGGTGTCAGGATCGATGTTGTCGACCTTGTTCGCCACCAGGAACGACTGTTTGTTCCGCTTGCGCAGGTGCTCGGCGATCATCTGGTCGGCAGCGGTCAGGCCGGCGCGGGCGTCCACCAGGAACAGCACGTAGTCGGCTTCCTCGATGGCCATCAGCGACTGCTCGGCCATCTTCTCGTCCATGCCCGCCTCGTCACCGGTGATGCCGCCGGTGTCGATGAGGATGTAGGAACGGCCCTGCCAGCGCGCTTCACCGTACTGGCGGTCGCGGGTCAGGCCCGAGAGATCGCCGACGATGGCGTCGCGGGTCTTGGTCAGGCGGTTGAACATGGTGGACTTGCCGACGTTCGGGCGACCCACCAGGGCGATTACGGGAACCATGCGGCTCTCCATTGCGTAAATTCAGAAAATACAAAGGCCGCTGCGGGGCAGCGGCCGAAGTTCGGGGCGTCGTCTCACGACGTCGCGGCCCGGGGCCCGAAGGCCCCAAGCATAGACTTACTTGATGGTCAGCGCCTCCAGGGTGCCGCTGTTGCCATACACGTAAATCATGTTGCCATCGACCAGCGGACGGGCGCGCAGGCCGTCGCTGTCGATGCGCTCGCGGCCGACGAAGCGGCCGTCCACCTGGCTCAGCAGGTGCAGGTAACCTTCCAGGTCGCCGACTGCCACGAAGCTGGAGAACACTTCTGGCGCCGACAGTTGGCGGCGGGCCAGTTGGTCGTTGCTCCACAGCGCCGAGGACGAACGCTCGTCGATCCCTTCGACGGTGCCCGAGGCCTCGCTGACGTAGACGTTGCCGAAGCCCTGGGCGACGCCGGTGTAGCTGGAGGCATCGCGCTGCCACAGCACACGGCCGCTTTCCAGGTCCAGGCCGGCGACGCGGCCCTGGTAGGTGGCGACGTACAGGGTGCCACCGGACAGCAGCAGGCCGCCGTCGATGTCCACCACGCGCTCCAGTTCCGAACGACCTTGCGGAACCGCTACGCGCTGCTCCCACACCGGTACGCCGTTGCTGGTATCCAGGGCGATGACCTTGCCGCTGGACAGGCCGGCAACCGCCAGGCGGTTGGTCACGATAGGCGCGCCGGTACCGCGCAGGGTCAGTACGGCAGGGGTGCTGTCGTAGATCCAGCGGCGGTCGCCGGTGGCGGCATCGAGGCCGATCAGGCGATCGTCCTGGGTCTGCACCACGACGATGTCACCGTTGGTCGCTGGCGGGGCCAGCACTTCGCTGGTGACCCGGGCGGTCCATTTCTGTTCGCCGGTGCTGGAATCGAGGGCGATGACCTCACCCTTGATGGTGCCCAGCAGGACCATGCCATAACCCACGCCAACGGCGCCGGAGATCGGCTTTTCCAGGTCCTTCTTCCAGACCACGTCGCCGTTCATGCGATCCAGCGACATCACCACGCCGGTCACGTCGGAGGCGTAGATGCGGTCGTTCTCGATGGCCGGCACCAGCATGTTCCAGGTATCGCCCTGACCGTCACCGATCGAACGGCTCCACTGCTTCTGCAGGACCACTTCCTCGGTGAACTTGGTCAGCTCGGCCGGTGGCAGTTCCTTCTTGCTGTTGCTGCTGCAACCCGCGGCCAGGATGGCCAGGGTCAGCACTGCTGCATGTTTCCAACCGATCACGTCACGCATCCCCTTTGGCCAGGTCGTCGAGCTTGAGTTGCAGGCCACCTACCGCGTCGTCGTCGGACAGCGCGGCCTTGGCCTTCTGATATGCGGCATGTGCATCATCGGCGCGGCCCAGCTGCACGAGCAGGTCGCCCTTGAGCTCCTCGCGGGTGGCGACGAAGGCCTTGTCGGTATCGCCGTCGAGCAGCTTCAGGGCCTCGTCGGCCTTGTTCTGCGCAGCCAGCACGCGGGCCAGGCGCTGACGGGCGACTTCGCCCAGGGTGGCGTTGGCCGGCTTGTCGTAGACGCTCTTCAGCTCGGCGGCGGCATCGTCCAGCTTGCCGCTGTCCACCGCGACCTTGGCCACGAACAGGCTGCCGTACTGGGCGTAGGCGGTACCGCCGAATTCGCTCTTCAGCTTGCCCGACAGCTCGGCGACCTTCGCGGCGTCCGGCGTGCCGGTCGGCGTCAGCGAGGTTTCCAGCAGGGCCTGATACAGGTTCGAAGCGCCTTGCGACTGGTTGGTCTGGTACTTGTGCCAGGCCTGCCAGCCGAACACGATCACCAGGGCCAGCAGGCCGCCGGTTACCAGTGGCTTGCCGTTGCGCTCCCACCAGTCCTTAACCGTGGCCAGTGTTTCATCATCGGTACTCGACACCCCAATACTCCTTTCGACAATTCGGCTGTGGGCGCTTCACGCCTGCGCGAGGGAAGCTTCCAGGTGCTCGGCCAGAGCATCCCAGGCAATGTTCTGTTGTTCACCCTGACCACGCAGGGGTTTGAAACCTACCACTTGTTGGGCCAGTTCGTCGTCCCCGAGGATCAGGGCGAACAGCGCCGCGCTCTTGTCGGCTTTCTTGAACTGGCTCTTGAAGCTGCCGCCACCGGCGTTGACCTGCAGGCGCAGGTTCGGCAGGCGGTCGCGCAGTCTTTCGCTGAGCTGCAGGCCCGCCAGCTCGGCTTGCTCGCCGAAGGCGCAGAGGTAGACGTCGACCTGGCGGGAGATCGACTCCGGCACCAGCTCCAGGGTTTCCAGGAGCAGGATCAGCCGCTCGATACCCATGGCGAAACCGACGCCAGTGGTCGGCTTGCCCCCCATCTGCTCGACCAGGCCGTCGTAGCGGCCGCCGGCGCAGACGGTGCCCTGGGCACCGAGCTTGTCGGTGACCCACTCGAACACGGTCTTGCTGTAGTAGTCGAGGCCACGCACCAGCTTGGTGTTGATCACGTACGGGATGCCAGCGGCATCCAGGCGCGACTTGAGGCCTTCGAAGTGCACGCGGGATTCTTCGTCCAGGTACTCTTCCAGCTTCGGCGCGCCGACCAGGGCAGCCTGGGTCTTCGCGTCCTTGCTGTCGAGGATGCGCAGCGGGTTGGTCTTGAGGCGGCGCAGGCTGTCTTCGTCCAGTTGGTCGAGACGGGCGGAGAGGAACTCCACCAGCGCTTCGCGATAACGGGCGCGGGCTTCGCTGGTGCCGAGGCTGTTCAGCTCCAGGGTCACAGCGTCGCGCAGGCCCAGTTGGCCCCACAGGCGCCAGGTCAGGGCGATCAGCTCGGCGTCGATGTCGGGACCGGCGAGGTTGAACACCTCGACGCCGATCTGGTGGAACTGGCGATAACGGCCTTTCTGCGGACGCTCGTGGCGGAACATCTGGCCGATGTACCAGAGTTTCTGCACCTGCTCGTTGCCGGTGATGCCGTGCTCCAGCACCGCACGCACGCAGGCCGCGGTACCTTCAGGACGCAGGGTCAGGGAGTCGCCGTTGCGGTCGGTGAAGGTGTACATCTCCTTCTCGACGATATCGGTGACCTCACCGATGGAGCGCTTGAACAGCTCGGTGAACTCGACGATCGGCGTGCGGATCTGGCGATAGCCATAGGTATCCAGCAGACCTGCCACGGTGCTTTCGAAATAGCGCCACAGGGGCGTCTGCTCGGGCAGGATGTCGTTCATGCCACGGATGGCTTGCAGCGATTTGCTCACGAAAAATCCTTAACGAAATCTGTAGCGGTCAACCGCGGGCAATCACTGCCGCGTCGGCCTCGGCCTTCTCGGCCGCTTTCTGGCGGATGAGCTTTTCCAGGTCATCCACCAGGTTGTCATTGGTCAGCTTCTGCGCCGGCTTGCCGTCGATGTAGATCAGGTTCGGCGTGCCGCCGGTCAGCCCGACATGGGCTTCCTTGGCTTCACCGGGACCGTTGACCACGCAACCGATCACCGCTACGTCCATCGGCACCAGCAGGTCTTCCAGACGGCCTTCGAGCTCGTTCATGGTCTTGACCACATCGAAATTCTGCCGCGAGCAGCTCGGGCAGGCGATGAAGTTGATGCCGCGGGAACGCAGGTGCAGCGACTTGAGGATGTCGTAGCCGACCTTCACTTCCTCAACCGGATCGGCCGCCAGGGAGATGCGGATAGTATCGCCAATCCCGTCGGCGAGCAGCATACCGAGGCCGACCGCCGATTTCACCGTGCCCGAGCGCAGGCCGCCGGCTTCGGTGATGCCCAGGTGCAACGGCTGGACGATCTGCTTGGCAAGCAGGCGATAGGCTTCGACGGCCATGAACACGTCCGAAGCCTTGACGCTGACCTTGAAGTCCTGGAAGTCCAGACGATCGAGGTGCTCGACATGGCGCAGCGCCGACTCCACCAGCGCTGCCGGGGTCGGTTCGCCGTACTTCTTCTGCAGGTCCTTCTCCAGCGAACCGGCGTTGACGCCGATGCGGATCGGGATACCGCGGTCGCGGGCGGCATCGACCACGGCGCGGACACGGTCTTCACGGCCGATATTGCCCGGGTTGATGCGCAGGCAGTCCACGCCCAGCTCGGCGACGCGCAGGGCGATCCTGTAGTCGAAGTGGATGTCGGCGACCAGCGGCACGCTGACCTGCTGCTTGATGCGGCCGAAGGCTTCGGCGGCATCCATGTCCGGTACCGAGACGCGGACGATGTCGACGCCGGCATCGACAAGACGGTTGATCTGCGCCACGGTGGCGGCAACGTCGTTGGTATCGGTGTTGGTCATGCTCTGGACGGCGATGGGTGCATCGCCGCCGACAGGCACGTTACCGACCCAGATTTTCCGGGATTCGCGACGTTTGATCGGAGATTCGCCGTGCATGACTTATTGTCCCAACTTCAGGCGAGCGGTCTCGCCACTGGTGAACGGAGCGATATCCACAGGCTGGCCGTTCCAGCTGACCTGCGCACCGCGGGCAACACCCAGGCGCACGGCGAACGGCGGCTTGCCGGCCAGTTCGAGGGATTCACCCTTGCGCTTGATGCCGCTGTACAGGACCTTGCCGTTGCCGTCGGTGACCGAAGTCCAGCAATCGGCGGTGAACTGCACGTTCAACTGGCCACTGCCCGCCGGAGCGACGGCAGGGGCAGCAGGCGCCGGGGCAGCGACGGCGGCCACCGGAGCGGTCACCGGCGCAACGGGCGCGACCGGCGCAGCAGGTGCTGGAGTGGCAGCAGCCTGGGCAGCCGGGGCGGTGGCGACGCTTGGCGTGGCCGGGGCGGCAGTGACCGCTGGCGCGCTGGTCACCGGCGCGGCCGGGGCTTGTGGTGCGGTTTCGGCCAGGGGCAGCGGCTCGCTGGCCGGGGCCTCGGTTTCAGGCTGCTGGCCTGCGCTGACGGCCTGGTCTTCCGGCTCGTCCAGCGGATGGATCTGGGTGGTGCCGTCGGCGCTTTCCACTTCGATGTGTTCCGGCGCGAGGTTGAACAGTTCCTTGCCGGCACTGCCGCTCTGGTCCTTCCACCAGACGAAGCCGCCACCAACCACTACCACCAGCAGCAACAGGCTGACGATGCGCAGGATATTGTGGGAAAGCCGCACCGGCTCCTCGATACGGCCAAGGGCATGCACGTCGCTGCCCTGGGCATGGGTGCCGGTGTAGCCGTCGAAGGACTGCACCAGGGCGGCCTGGTCCATGTCCAGCAACTTGGCATAGGCGCGGATATAGCCACGGGCGAAGGTATGCCCCGGCAGCTTGTCGAAGGCGCCGTCTTCAAGGTTCTTGAGGGAACTCACGGTCAGATTGAGCTTGCGGGCCACTTCGCCCTGCTCCCAGCCGCGGCTCTCGCGGGCCTGACGCAGGGTTTCACCGGGATTCTCACGAGTCGCTGCTGCTACTTCGGGATGCGCCGCTTTCATCATTGCTCCGACAGGTATTGCTGATATTCCGGCGTACCGGGATAAAGTCGTTGTAATTGCAGGCCCAGCTCAAGGGCCTTGGTCCTTTCTTCGAAGACCGTTGCCAGGCGACTGCCAAGCAACAGGCTGCGGGCGCTCGGTTCACTCAGACGGCCGTGCCGGTCGTAGAAATCGCGAGCCGGCACATAATGCCTGTCTTCGTAAGACATCTCAGCCATTTCCAGCAGGGCCTTGGGCTGTTGCTGGTTGAGACGCAAAGCCTTTTCCAGGTATTCCCGCGCCTGGTCGCGCTGCCCCAGCTTCAGGGCGGTCAGCCCGAGGTTCTCGAACACTCGGGACCGCTCAGGATACAGGGTATCGGCGGACGCTTGGCGAAACATCTGCTGCGCCTGGGCATATTGCCCGTTGGCGAAGAGAAAACTGCCGTAGTTGTTGCGGATCCGCGCGTCGTGGGGCTGGGCCGAGAGCGCCTTGCGAAAATGCGCGTCGGCCAGTTCCGTCTCACCCTCGCGCTGGAACACCATGGCCAGTGCCGCATTGGCCTGGGCGTCGCTGGCGCCGAGTTCGAGGGCTTTCTTCAGGGGAATCTTGGCCCGTTCGACCTGCCCTTGCTGCAGATAGCCCAGGCCCAGTTGCACATAGGCCTGGCGGGCTTCGTCACGCGCCTTGCCGCCGACCTGCGAAGCGGAACCGCCGGAGCTGACGCAGCCACACAGCAGCGTCGTCAGCAGAACAAGCGGCAGCGCAGCGCGCAGGGTCATGGCGATTCTCGTCTCAGTTGCCCGCCACGCCGCTGGAATCGGCGTCGGCGTTCAGTTGCCGCACGGCGATGTAGCGCTCACTGCGACGGGTACGGTCCATCACCTGGCCGACCAGCTGGCCACAGGCGGCGTCGATGTCCTCGCCACGGGTGGTGCGCACGGTCACGTTGAAACCGGCATGGTGCAGGTGGTCCTGGAAACGGCGGATGGCATTGTTGCTCGGCCGCTCGTAGCCGGAATGCGGGAACGGGTTGAACGGGATCAGGTTGATCTTGCACGGTACGTTCTTGAGCAGCTCGGCCATTTCCACGGCGTGTTCGAGCTTGTCGTTGACGTCCTTGAGCAGGGTGTACTCGATGGTCAGCACACGCTTCTCGCCCAGTTCGGACATGTAGCGCATGCACGAATCGAGGACCACCTTGAGCGGGTACTTCTTGTTGATCGGCACCAGTTCGTTGCGCAGCGCGTCGTTCGGCGCATGCAGCGACAGGGCCAGGGACACGTCGATGTGCTTGGCCAGCTCATCGATCATCGGCACCACGCCGGAGGTGGACAGGGTCACCCGGCGCTTGGAGATGCCGTAGCCGAGGTCGTCCATCATCAGGTGCATGGCGGCAACCACGTTGTCGAAGTTCAGCAGCGGCTCGCCCATCCCCATCATCACCACGTTGGTGATGGCGCGGTCGATGGTGGCCGGCACGGAGCCGAACGACTTGTTGGCAATCCACACCTGGCCGATCACTTCGGCGGCGGTGAGGTTGCTGTTGAATCCTTGCTTGCCGGTGGAGCAGAAACTGCAATCCAGGGCGCAACCGGCCTGGGACGATACGCACAACGTACCGCGCTTGCCCTGGGGGATGTACACGGTCTCGACGCAGCTGCCGGAGGCAACGCGCACGACCCACTTGCGGGTACCGTCGGACGAGATGTCCTCGCTGACCACTTCCGGTCCGCGAATCTCGGCGCGCGCCTTGAGCTTTTCGCGCAGGGCCTTGCCGACGTTGGTCATGGCGTCGAAATCATCGACGCCAAAATGGTGAATCCATTTCATTACCTGGCCGGCACGGAAGCGCTTCTCCCCTATCGAGTCGAAGAACTTTTCCATTTCCGGTTGGGTCAGCCCCAACAGGTTGATTTTGTCGGTAGATGTCGTCATGGATTCACCCTCACTCGTCAGCCGTGGCTTAGCGAGTGGTTACCTCGGTAGCTGCGAAGAAGTAGGCGATTTCGCGAGCGGCAGCGGCTTCGGAGTCCGAACCGTGGACGGCGTTGGCGTCGATGGACTCGGCGAAGTCGGCACGGATGGTGCCTGGAGCAGCTTCTTTAGGGTTGGTAGCGCCCATCAGCTCACGGTTGCGAGCGATGGCGTTCTCGCCTTCCAGAACCTGGACGACAACCGGACCGGAAGTCATGAAGGCAACCAGGTCGCCGAAGAAGCCGCGCTCTTTGTGCTCAGCGTAGAAGCCTTCGGCTTCGGCCTTGGACAGTTGCTTGATTTTCGAGGCGACGATTTTCAGGCCGGCGTCTTCGAAGCGGGTGGTGATCTTGCCGATCACGTTCTTGGCAACGGCGTCAGGCTTGATGATGGAGAAAGTGCGTTGAACAGCCATGGTGTAACTCCAGAAACAGTAAGTGATGCGAAAAATTAAACCCGCGAATTATACGCGGGTTCCGGGGGATTGCCTAACCTGCCGAGTGCGCTCAGTCGGCTTCTTCGATCCAGGCGGCCTGGATGGCTTCCAGGACCTTCTCGCCACCGCGGGCCGGATCGTCGCTGAACTCTGGCAATGCCAGCACCCAGCGATGCAGATCGACGAAGTTCACGTAGCGAGGATCGACTTCCGGCTTGCTTTCGGCAAGCTGGATAGCAATTTCAAGTACATCAACCCATTTCAGGCTCATGTCGGCTCCAGGAATCAGTGCGGCGCTTCGGCGGCGTGGTTGAGCGAGTACTTCGGAATCTCGATGGCCAGGTCTTCTTCACCGACCTTCACCTGGCACGCCAGGCGCGACTGCGCTTCCAGGCCCCAGGCCTTGTCCAGCATGTCTTCTTCGAGCTCGTCCGCTTCCTCGACCGAATCGAAGCCCTTGCGCACGATGCAATGGCAGGTGGTGCAGGCGCACACGCCGCCACAGGCGCTTTCGATCTCGATGTGATGGTCATGAGCCAGTTCGAGAATGGAAGTCCCCGGTGCTGCCTCGACGGTCAGGCCGTCCGGACAGAACTTCTCATGGGGCAGAAATGTTACCTGCGGCATCAGTTATCCTCGATCTCATTCAGGTTGCGCCCGGCCAGTGCGGCTTTTACCGTCGAATCAAGGCGCCGGGCGGCAAAGGCATCGGTCACCTGCGACAGACGCTTGGTCTGCTGCTCGATGGCCGCGCCATCGGTGCCGGTCATCAAATCACGCAATTCTTGCATCTGGTATTCGATCGCCAGGCGCTCGTCGGCGTCCAGCAGGCGCTCGCCATCGGCGTCCAGGGCGCCCTGCACCGCTTCGAGCAGGCGCTCGGCGTCGACCTGGTGCTCGCGCAACTGGCGCGCGGCCTTGTCGTTGCCGGCATGTTCGAAGGAGTCCTTGAGCATGCGGGCGATCTCGCCGTCGGTCAGGCCGTAGGACGGCTTGACCTGGATGCTCGCCTCCACGCCCGAACCCAGCTCCCGCGCCGAGACGCTGAGCAGGCCGTCGGCGTCGACCTGGAAGGTCACGCGGATCTTCGCCGCGCCAGCGACCATGGCCGGGATGCCGCGCAGCTCGAAGCGCGCCAGGGAACGGCAGTCGCTGATCAGCTCGCGCTCGCCCTGGAGCACGTGGATCATCATCGCGCTCTGGCCGTCTTTATAGGTGGTGAACTCCTGGGCACGGGCAACCGGGATGGTGGTGTTGCGCGGAATCACCTTCTCCATCAGCCCGCCCATGGTTTCCAGGCCCAGGGACAGCGGAATCACGTCGAGCAGCAGCAGTTCGCCGCCTTCACGGCGATTGCCGGCCAGGGTATCGGCCTGGATCGCGGCACCGATGGCAACCACCTGGTCCGGGTCGATATCGGTCAGCGGCTGGCGGCCGAACAGCTCGCCCACGGCGCTGCGCACCCGAGGCACGCGGGTCGAACCACCAACCATGACCACGGCACTAACTTCTTCCAGCTCGACGCCGCTGTCACGCACGGCGCGACGGCATGCCTTGAGGCTGCGGGCAATCATCGGCTCGATCAGGGCGTCGAAGGCGGCGCGGGTCAGCTCGGCCTGCCATTCGCCGTAGCTCACGCTGACGGACTCGGCGTCGGTCAGCGCTTCCTTGGCCGCGCAAGCGGTTTCCAGCAGGCGGCGCTGGGCGCTCGGATCGAGGTCGGACGACAACCCGGCGGACTGGATGATCCAGCCGGCGATTGCGTGGTCGAAATCGTCGCCGCCCAGGGCGGTATCGCCGCCGGTGGCCAGTACTTCGAAGACGCCGCCGGTCAGGCGCAGTATGGAAATATCGAAGGTGCCGCCACCCAGGTCATAGATGGCCACCACGCCTTCGGCATTCTGGTCCAGGCCGTAGGCCACGGCTGCCGCAGTCGGCTCGTTGAGCAGGCGCAGGACATTCAGGCCGGCGAGACGCGCAGCGTCCTTGGTGGCCTGGCGCTGGGCATCGTCGAAGTAGGCCGGGACGGTGATCACCGCACCCACCAGCTCGCCACCGAGGCTGTCCTCGGCACGCTGGCGCAGCACCTTGAGGATGTCCGCCGAGACTTCCACCGGGCTTTTCGGGCCCTGCACGGTATCGATGAACGGCATGTGCGACTCGCCGCCGACGAAACGGTACGGCAGTTGCTCGCCCAGTTGCTTGACGTCTGCCAGGCCGCGACCCATCAGGCGCTTGACCGAGAGGATGGTGTTCAGCGGATCGGCCGATGCGGCCTCGCGGGCGGCATGGCCGACATCCATGTGGTCGGCGTGGTAGCGCACCGCGGACGGCAGGATGACCCGGCCCTCGGCGTCGGGCAACGGAGCGGAAAGACCACTGCGCAGGGCAGCGACCAGCGAATTGGTGGTGCCAAGGTCAATACCCACGGCCAGACGGCGCTGGTGGGGTTGCGGGCTCTGACCGGGTTCGGCGATCTGCAGTAGGGCCATGCTTATCTGAATACCAAAGGTGCTGCCAGCGGCAGCACCGGGTTAATCGTCGAGGCGCTCTTCCAGCTGGCGCACTTCGTAGGCGAGCTTGTCGAGGAACTGCATGCGGCGCATCAGGCGCTCGGCCTGTTCACGCTGCGCGGCATCGTTCCAGCAGGCGGCGAACTCCTCGTTGAGGGCTTCCTGGGCGACTTTCAGGCGGCGCTTGAAGGCGGCCACGCCATCGAGGTCGGCACTGTCCTGCAGGTCTTCAAGCTCTTCGCGCCATTGCATCTGCTGGAAGAGAAACTCGGGATCGTGGACGGTGACTTCCTGCGGCACTTCGTGGCCGCTGATCGCCAACAGGTAACGCGCCCGACGGGGCGCGCTCTTGAGGGTCTGGTAGGCCTCGTTGAGACCGGCGGAACGCTCCAGCGCCAGGCGCTGCTCGCGCTCGCTGGCGTCGGCGAAGCGGTCCGGGTGCACGGCGCGGGCCAGTTCGCGGTAGCGAGCGGCCAGCTGGTCCAGGTCCAGACGGAAGTCCGGCTGCAGGTCAAACAGGGCGAAATGACAAGGAGTACCCACGCGCAGCCTCAGACGTTGAAGCTTTCGCCGCAGCCACACTCACCGCGCACGTTGGGGTTGTTGAACTTGAAGCCCTCGTTCAACCCTTCCTTGACGAAGTCCAGTTCGGTGCCGTCGAGGTAGACCAGGCTTTTCGGGTCGATGATGACCTTCATGCCATGGCTCTCGAAGACCTGGTCTTCGTCGTTCGGCTCGTCGACGAATTCCAGCACGTAGGCCAGACCGGAGCAGCCGGTAGTACGGACGCCCAGGCGAATGCCGTCACCTTTGCCGCGTCCTTCGAGGGAGCGCCGCACATGGTTGGCGGCGGCTTCTGTCATGCTGATAGCCATCGGGACTCCTTGACCTGCGACAGGCGGGTTAGATCAAACCTTTCTTCTGCTTGTAATCGCGAACGGCCGCCTTGATGGCGTCTTCGGCGAGTACCGAGCAGTGGATCTTCACCGGCGGCAGGGCCAGTTCTTCGGCCAGCTGGGTGTTCTTGATGGTTTCGGCTTCGTCCAGGGTCTTGCCCTTCATCCACTCGGTGGCGAGGGAGCTGGAGGCGATGGCCGAACCGCAGCCGTAGGTCTTGAACTTGGCGTCTTCGATGACGCCCTGCTCGTTGACCTTGATCTGCAGACGCATCACGTCGCCGCACGCTGGAGCGCCGACCATGCCGGTACCGACATCCGGGTCCTCGGCATTCATCTTGCCGACGTTGCGTGGGTTTTCGTAGTGGTCGATGACCTTTTCACTGTATGCCATGGTGCAATTCCTTCCTCATCAGGGAGCCGCTCTTGCCGGCGACTACTTAGTGCGCAGCCCACTCGATCTTGGAGATGTCGACGCCGTCTTTGTACATGTCCCACAGCGGCGAGAGTTCACGCAGCTTGGTAACGGCCTCGCAAACCTTCTGCGCGGCGTAGTCGATTTCTTCTTCGGTGGTGAAACGGCCGAAGGTGAAGCGGATCGAGCTATGCGCCAGCTCGTCGTTGCGGCCCAGGGCACGCAGGACGTAGGACGGCTCGAGGGATGCCGAAGTACAGGCGGAACCGGACGAAACGGCCAGGTCCTTGAGCGCCATGATCAGCGACTCGCCTTCGACGTAGTTGAAGCTCAGGTTCAGGTTGTGCGGGATACGCGCGGTCAGGCTGCCGTTGACGTACAGCTCTTCCAGGCCCTGGACCTGCTTGAAGAAGCGGTCGCTCAGCGCCTTGATGCGCACGTTCTCGCTGGCCATCAGTTCTTTCGCCACGGCGAAGGCTTCGCCCATGCCGACGATCTGGTGGGTGGCCAGGGTGCCGGAACGCATGCCGCGCTCGTGACCGCCACCGTGCATGGCCGCTTCCAGGCGCACGCGAGGCTTGCGGCTGACGTACAGCGCGCCGATGCCTTTCGGACCGTAGGTCTTGTGGGCGGAGAAGGACATCAGGTCGACTTTCAGCTTCTGCAGGTCGATCTCGACCTTGCCGGTGGACTGCGCGGCGTCGACATGGAACAGCACGCCGCGGGAGCGGGTCAGTTCGCCGATGGCAGCGATGTCGTTGATGGTGCCGATCTCGTTGTTCACGTGCATGACCGAGACCAGGATGGTGTCTTCACGCAGTGCGGATTCAACCAGCGCCGGAGTGATCAGGCCGTCTTCGCCCGGCTCCAGGTAGGTGACCTCGAAACCTTCGCGCTCCAGCTGGCGGGTGCTGTCCAGGACCGCCTTGTGCTCGATCTTGGAGGTGATGATGTGCTTGCCCTTGGAGCCGTAGAAGTGCGCAACGCCCTTCAGCGCCAGGTTGTCGGATTCGGTGGCGCCGCTGGTCCAGACGATTTCGCGTGGATCGGCGTTGACCAGGTCGGCGACCTGGCGGCGGGCGTTCTCGACCGCTTCCTCGGCTTTCCAGCCGAAGACGTGGGAGCGCGACGCCGGGTTACCGAAGTTCCCGTCGACCAGCAGGCATTCGCTCATCTTCTGGGCGACGCGTGGGTCGACCGGAGTGGTCGCGGAATAATCGAGGTAGATCGGCAACTTCATTGAATATCTCCTATCAGGCAGGCGCGTCGCTCGTCGGTACGGTTATTCGACGGCGGACGTTTCAATCTTGTCCAGATGCGGGGCTCGGCCGGCGATGCGGCGCAGGTCCTGGCGCTGGGCGACTTCCTGGACCTCACGGCGGGTCACGAGGTCGGCCAGGCTGATTCCGCTGAGGAATTCGTGGATCCGGGCGCTGAGGTCGCACCACAGGTGGTGGGTCAGGCAGGTATCGCCGGCATGGCAATCACCCAGGCCCTGGCAACGGGTGGCATCGACCGATTCATTGACCGCATCGATGACCTGGGCGACCTGGATGCTTTCCATGGTCCGCGACAGCTGGTAGCCGCCACCCGGACCGCGAACGCTGGATACCAGGTTGCTGCGGCGCAGCTTGGCGAACAGCTGTTCCAGGTAGGAAAGGGAGATGCCTTGGCGCTCGGAGATGTCGGCCAGGGAGACCGGCCCATTTTGCGCGTGCAGTGCCAGGTCGAGCATGGCAGTCACGGCGTATCGGCCTTTGGTAGTCAGTCGCATGGCTATTTGATACCACGGAGGTTACGGAATGTGTGCGAGTATGCGATTCCCGAGCGTTTAAGTCAACTATAAGACCTACTGCTTTAGTCGGGTTTGCGCCTGAACGGCGGCGCGGAATGATAGCAAAGTCGGGGCGTGAGCACACGCCCCAATGTGCCGGACGACTGTCAATGCGTCGCCGCGTCGCTTCGTACCTCGCCCTTGACGCAGGCGAAATCCTCGTCGTGCAAGGCCGGCAGCTCCTTGGCGCAGTAGTCGCTGCCCAGCTTGGTCAGGGCGCCGCACATGTCTTCGAGACGACCATCGACCGCCTGCAGGTGGTCGAGCAACTGACCGATGGCGCGCGCCACGGGGTCCGGCATGTCTTCGCTGACACCATAGGCATCGAAGCCGATCTTCTCGGCCATGGCCTTGCGCCGGGCTTCCTGCTCGCCATCGCTCTTGACGATGATGCGCCCGGGAATGCCCACCGCGGTGGCGCCGGCCGGCACCGCCTTGGTCACCACGGCATTGGAACCGATCTTGGCCCCGGCACCGACGGTGAACGGACCGAGCACCTTGGCCCCGGCGCCAACCACCACGCCGTCTTCCAGGGTCGGGTGGCGCTTGCCCTTGTTCCAGCTGGTGCCGCCCAGGGTCACGCCCTGGTAGAGGGTCACGTCATCGCCAATCTCGGCAGTCTCGCCGATGACGATGCCCATGCCGTGGTCGATGAAGAAGCGCCGGCCGACCTTCGCCCCCGGGTGAATCTCGATGCCGGTCAGCCAGCGTCCGAAGTTGGACACCAGGCGAGCCAGCCATTTCCAGTCCTTCTTCCACAGGCAGTGCGCCGCGCGATGCAGCCAGATCGCGTGCATCCCCGGGTAGCAGGTCAGCACCTCGAAGGCATTGCGCGCCGCCGGGTCACGGTGGAAAACGCTTTGGATATCTTCACGCAGACGCTCGAACATCTATTGATCCTTCCGCTTGTGCGCATCGCCCCGGGCCGCTTTCTGGGTTTCGGTGAGGATGCCGCGCAAAATACTCATTTCCGAACGATTCACCGCGCTGCGCCCGAACAGGCGCCGCAGCCGCGGCATCAGGTGCTTGGGTTTGGCCGGATCGAGGAAACCGATCTGCACCAGGGTGCTTTCCAGGTGGCCGTAGAACCGCTCCATTTCATCCATGGTGGCCAATTCCTCGACCGTTTCTTCCTTGTCCGCGGTGGCGGCCGCCGGCGTTTCCGCCAGCCAGGCCATGCGCACTTCGTAACTCAGCACCTGCACCGCCGCCGCCAGGTTCAGCGAGCTGAAGTCCGGGTTGGAGGGGATATGCACGTGGTAGTGACATCGCTGCAGCTCGTCGTTGGTCAGGCCGGCGTGCTCACGACCAAAGACCAGGGCGACCTGCTCGCCTTGCGCCGCGCGCTTGACCGCCTCGGCACCGCATTCGCGCGGATCGAGCATCGGCCAGGGCAGGCTGCGGCTGCGCGCGCTGGTGCCGACCACTAGCGTGCAGCCGACCAGCGCGTCCTCAAGGGTGGCGACCACTTGCGCGCCGGCCAGCACATCGTCGGCGCCGGAGGCGCGGGCACTGGCTTCAGGGGAAGGGAAATCCGCCGGATCCACCAGCACGAGGCGCGACAGTCCCATGTTCTTCATGGCACGCGCAGCCCCGCCGATGTTGCCGGGATGACTGGTACAGACCAGGACAACACGAATATTTTCCAGCACGTCGGGCGCTCACAGGCATCAAGTCAGGGGGGAGCAAATCTTACAGAAGCGACCGGCGTAACGCCACGTAAGCAAATGTTGCCCCACCCGGCCGGAACTTTTCTGATAGACTGTGCGGCTTTCATTTCTTTAAAACTCAGGTGAAACGTCCATGCAGCCCATGCTGAATATCGCGCTGCGCGCCGCCCGCAGCGCCAGCGAACTGATTTTCCGCTCAATCGAACGCCTGGATAGCATCAAGGTTGATGAGAAGGACGCGAAGGACTACGTCTCCGAAGTCGATCGCGCCGCCGAGAAAGTCATCATCGATGCGCTGCGCAAGGCTTATCCGAACCACGCCATCCACGGTGAAGAGACCGGTCTGCACGCCGGCAGCGGCGAGGGCGAGGATTACCTGTGGATCATCGATCCGCTGGACGGCACCACCAACTTCCTGCGTGGCGTTCCGCACTTCGCGGTGAGCATCGCCTGCAAATACCGTGGCCGCCTGGAACACGCCGTGATCGTCGATCCGGTGCGCCAGGAAGAGTTCACCGCCAGCCGTGGCCGTGGCGCCCAGCTCAATGGTCGTCGCCTGCGCGTCAGCTCGCGCACCAGCCTGGAAGGCGCCCTGCTGGGCACCGGCTTCCCGTTCCGCGACAGCCAGATGGAATACCTGGACAACTACCTGGGCATGTTCCGTGCACTGGTCGGCCAGACCGCCGGCATCCGCCGCGCCGGCGCCGCCAGCCTGGACCTGGCCTACGTGGCTGCCGGTCGTTTCGATGCCTTCTGGGAGTCGGGCCTGTCCGAGTGGGACATGGCTGCGGGCGCGCTGCTGATCCAGGAAGCAGGCGGCCTGGTGAGCGACTTCACCGGTGGTCATGACTTCCTTGAGAAAGGTCATGTGGTTGCCGGCAACATCAAGTGCTTCAAGGCCGTGCTGACGGCGATCCAGCCGCACCTGCCGCCTTCGGTAAAGCGCTGAGTTTCAGCTGAAAAACAAAAAAGCACCTTCGCGGTGCTTTTTTTGTGCCCATATTTTGATGCCGCAGCGAACCTTGTGGGAGCGGGTTTACCCGCGATTACGATGCCGGATTCATTACCGCCATCGCGGGTGAACCCGCTCCTACAAGGTCCGCGCCAGCCATCAAATCGGCTTACTGAGCAGGCTGCGCCTGCCCCAGGATCAGGTTGCCCTGCTTGTCCAGCGGGATCTGCGAGCCCGGATCACGGTCCATCCGCACCTGCCCCACCTTGTCACCAATCGAATACTTCACGTCGTACCCGACCACCTTCTCGCTCACGTCATTGACCGTGTTGCAGCGGGTCTGAGTGGTGGTGTAGGTGTCGCTGTTCTGCATGTGCTCCTGTACCTTGTTGCCGGCGTAACCGCCACCGACCGCACCGGCCACCGTGGCAATCTTCTTGCCGGTACCGCCGCCGATCTGGTTGCCCAGCAGGCCACCGGCCAGCGCACCGACCACCGTACCGGCGATCTGGTGCTGGTCCTGCACCGGTTTCTGCCGGGTGACCGTGACGTCCTTGCAGACTTCCCGTGGCGTCTTGACGGTCGTCTTGACCGGTTGCACACCCACTACCTGGGCATACTCCGGGCCATTGTTGACCAGGCTGTAGGTCGCGACAGCACCTCCGGCAGTCACACCGACAGCACCCAGTACCGCACCCACGAGCATCGACTTGTTCACGTGAACCTCCTGATTTACCTGCGGGACTTACCCGCGCTTCTCCCAGCCTTGGAGCAAAAAAAAGGGCGCGAGTTCAACACTCGCGCCCTTCTCTTCCGCCAACGGCGTAGGAAAAAGCCTTATGGACGGTCGTCCACGCCTTCGGTTTTCGCCGGAGGAATCAGGTCTTCACTGCTCAGGTTCAGCCAGATCAGCACCACGTTGGCGATGTAGATCGACGAGTAGGTACCCGCCAGAACACCGATGAACAGTGCCAGGGAGAAGCCGTACAGGTTGTCGCCACCGAAGACCAGCAAGGCAGCGATGGCCAGCAAGGTCGATACCGAGGTCGCCACGGTACGCAGCAGGGTCTGGGTGGTCGAGATGTTGATGTTCTCGATCAGCGAAGCCTTGCGCAGCACCCGGAAGTTCTCGCGAACACGGTCGAACACGACGATGGTGTCGTTGAGCGAGTAACCGATAATCGCCAGTACCGCCGCCAGCACCGTCAGGTCGAAGGTGATCTGGAAGAACGACAGGATGCCCATGGTCACGACCACGTCGTGGATCAGGGAAACGATGGCACCCACGGCGAACTTCCACTGGAAGCGGAAGGCCAGGTAGATCAGGATCCCGCCCAGCGCCAGGAGCATGCCGAGGCCGCCCTGGTCACGCAGTTCCTCACCCACCTGCGGGCCGACGAACTCGACGCGCTTGACCGTGGCCGGGTTGTCGCCGCCCGCCGCCTTCAGCGCATCGGCCACCTTGTTGCCCAGTTGCGGGTCATCGCCCGGCATGCGCACCAGCAGGTCGGTGGTGGCGCCGAAGCTCTGCACCACCGCCTCGTGGAAGCCGGACTTGACCAGTTCTTCACGGACCTGGCCAAGATCGGCCGGGCGCTCGTAGGTCAGCTCGATGAGCGTACCGCCGGTGAAGTCCAGGCCGAAGTTCAGGCCCTTGTGGAACCAGCTGAACAGGGCCAGCACGGTAAGGAGCATGGTGATGGCGAACGCAACGTTGCGCACGCCCATGAAGTTGATCGTACGTAGCATGGCAGCCCCTTAAACCCACAGCTTCTTGATGTCACGGCCGCCGTAGATCGAGTTGACGATCGCACGGGTAACCAGAATGGCGGTGAACATCGAGGTGAAGATACCCAGCGACATGGTGACGGCGAAGCCTTTCACCGGGCCGGTGCCCATGGCGAAGAGGATGCCGCCGACCAGCAGGGTGGTCAGGTTGGCGTCGAGAATCGCCGTGTAGGCACGGTCGAAGCCTTCGTGGATGGCGCGTTGCGCCGACATGCCATTGGCCAGCTCCTCGCGGATCCGCGAGAAGATCAGCACGTTGGCGTCGACCGCCATGCCCATGGTCAGCACGATACCGGCGATGCCTGGCAGGGTCAGGGTCGCGCCCAGCAACGACATCAGCGCCAGCAGCAGGACCATGTTGCCCGCCAGGGCGACAGTGGCGATCAGGCCGAAGAAGCGGTAGATGGCGATGATGAACAGCGAGACGAACAGCATGCCCCACAGGGACGCGTCGATACCCTTGGTGATGTTGTCGGCACCCAGGCTCGGGCCAATGGTGCGCTCTTCAGCGAAGTACATCGGCGCGGCCAGGCCACCGGCACGCAGCAGCAGGGCCAGCTCGGAAGACTCGCCCTGGCCGTTCAGGCCGGTGATGCGGAACTGGCTGCCCAGCGGCGACTGGATGGTCGCCAGGCTGATGATCTTCTTCTCTTCCTGGAAGGTCTGGACTGCCACGTCTTTCTCGACGCCGTCCACGACTTTCTTCTCGTAGCGGGTGATCGGACGCTGCTCGATGAAGATCACCGCCATGCTGCGACCGACGTTGCTGCGGGTCGCGCGGCTCATCAGCTCGCCGCCGTGGCCATCGAGACGGATGTTCACCTGCGGACGGCCGTGCTCGTCGTAGCTGGCCTGGGCGTCGGTAACCTGGTCACCGGTGATGATCAGGCCACGCTCGACCAGCGCCGAACGACCGCCCTCACGGAACTCGAATTGCTCGGTAGTGGCTTTCGACGCACCAGGCTCGGCGCCCAGGCGGAATTCCAGGTTGGCGGTCTTGCCGAGGATACGCTTGGCTTCGGCGGTGTCCTGCACGCCCGGCAGCTCGACCACGATGCGGTTGGCACCCTGGCGCTGTACCAGCGGTTCGGCGACGCCCAGCTCGTTGACGCGGTTACGTACCGTGGTCAGGTTCTGCTTGATGGCGTATTCACGGATTTCCGTGATCTTCGCCGGGGCGATGGCCAGACGCAGCACCGACAACTCGTTACGCTCGGTGGTGGTCAGCTCGAAATCGTTGAAATTCTTGCGGATCAGGCTGCGGGCCTGCTCGCGGGTCGCGTCGTCGGAGAAGCCCAGCTGGATGCCACCATCCTGCTGCGGCAGGCTGCGGTAGCGGACTTTTTCCTTGCGCAGGAGGCTCTTCACTTCGCCTTCGTAGACTTTCAGGCGCGCGCTCATGGCCTTGTCCATGTCCACTTCGAGGAGGAAGTGCACGCCACCGGACAGGTCCAGGCCCAGCTTCATCGGGTGTGCCCCGAGGTTGCGCAGCCATTGCGGAGTGGTCGGGGCCAGGTTCAGCGCCACCACGTAGTCATCGCCCAGTGCCTTGCGCACGACGTCCTTGGCCGGAAGCTGGTCTTCCTGCTTGGTCAGGCGCAGCAGCGCACCCTTGCCGTTGACGCCCAGGCTGGCGCCCTTGACTGCAATCCCTGCATCGGTCAACGCCTTGCTGGCGCGATCCAGATCGGCCTGGCTGACCTGCAGCGCGGTGCTCGCGCCGCTGACCTGCACCGCCGGGTCGTCAGGATAGAGGTTGGGAGCGGAATAAATAAAACCGATCACCAGTACGACCAGGATCAGTGCGTATTTCCATAGAGGAGTTTTGTTCAGCATCACGCCGCCCGTTCAAGACGCGGGGCGCCTTGCGCGCCCCGTCGATTGGTGAAAAACGTAACTCAGATCGCTTTCAGCGTGCCCTTCGGCAGGGTGGCCGCGATGGCGCCCTTCTGGAACTTCAGTTCGACCGAGTCGGACACTTCCAGGACCACGAAGTCATCGCTGACCTTGACGATCTTGCCGGCGATGCCGCCGTTGGTAACCACTTCGTCACCCTTTTGCAGGGCGCTCAGCAGGTTTTTCTGCTCTTTGGCACGTTTGGCCTGTGGGCGCCAGATCATCAGGTAGAAGATGACCAGGAAACCGACCAGGAAGATCCATTCGAAACCGGTACCGGCCGGGCCGGCAGCAGCGGCAGGGGCTGCGGCGTCCGCGTAAGCGGCAGGGATCAGAAAGCTCATTTAGCACTCCAGTTTGCAGAAGTTGTATTTGTCGGATGACAGAACATCAATCCAAAGGCGGTACGGGAAGTCCGCGTTTGGCGTAAAAGGCGTCGACAAAGGCGGCCAATGTACCCTGTTGAATAGCCTCGCGCAAACCAGCCATCAGGCGCTGGTAATGACGCAAGTTGTGGATCGTATTCAACATGGCGCCGAGCATTTCCCCGCATTTATCCAGGTGGTGCAGATAGGCACGGGAGAAGTTCTGGCAGGTGTAGCAGTCGCAGGTCGGATCCAGGGGCGAATCATCGTGACGATGGAACGCGTTGCGGATTTTTAGCACGCCGGTATCGATAAACAGATGACCGTTTCTCGCGTTACGAGTCGGCATCACGCAATCGAACATGTCGACGCCGCGGCGCACACCCTCCACAAGATCCTCCGGCTTGCCAACACCCATAAGGTAACGAGGTTTGTCAGCCGGCATCTGGCCGGGCAGGTAGTCCAGCACCTTGATCATCTCGTGCTTGGGCTCACCCACCGACAGGCCGCCGATGGCCAGGCCGTCGAAGCCGATCTTGTCCAGGCCTTCCAGGGAGCGCATGCGCAGGTCCTGGTGCATGCCGCCCTGGACGATGCCGAACAGCGCCGCGGTGTTGTCGCCATGGGCGTTCTTCGAGCGCTGGGCCCAGCGCAGCGACAGCTCCATGGACACGCGCGCCACGTCCTCGTCGGCCGGGTACGGGGTGCATTCGTCGAAGATCATCACCACGTCGGAGCCCAGGTCACGCTGGACCTGCATCGACTCTTCCGGGCCCATGAACACTTTCGAGCCGTCCACCGGGGAGGCGAAGGTCACGCCTTCTTCCTTGATCTTGCGCATGGCGCCGAGGCTGAACACCTGGAAACCGCCGGAATCGGTGAGGATCGGGCCTTTCCACTGCATGAAGTCGTGCAGGTCGCCGTGGGCCTTGATCACCTCGGTGCCCGGGCGCAGCCACAGGTGGAAGGTGTTGCCGAGGATCATCTCGGCGCCGATGGCCTCGATGTCCCGTGGCAGCATGCCCTTGACCGTGCCATAGGTGCCCACCGGCATGAAGGCCGGGGTTTCCACGGTGCCACGGGGGAAGGTCAGGCGGCCGCGACGGGCCTTGCCGTCGGTGGCCAGCAACTCGAAGGACATACGACAGGTGCGACTCATGCTTGATCCTCGGGGCCGCGCGGCGCCGGATTGCGGGTGATGAACATGGCATCACCGTAACTGAAGAAGCGGTACTCGTTGCTCACGGCGGCGGCGTAGGCGGCCATGGTTTCCGGGTAACCGGCGAAGGCCGAAACCAGCATCAGCAGCGTGGACTCGGGCAGGTGGAAGTTGGTGACCAGGGCATCGACCACATGGAACGGCCGGCCCGGGAAGATGAAGATGTCGGTGTCGCCGCTGAACGGCTTGAGCACGCCATCCCGCGCCGCGCTCTCCAGCGAGCGCACGCTGGTGGTGCCCACCGCGACCACGCGACCACCGCGGGCCCGACAGGCCGCCACGGCATCCACCACATCCTGGCCGACTTCCAGCCACTCTTTATGCATGTGGTGGTCTTCGATGCGCTCGACGCGCACCGGCTGGAAGGTACCGGCGCCGACGTGCAAGGTGACGAACGCCGTATCGACGCCCTTCTCGGCGATCTTCGCCAGCAGTTCCTCATCGAAGTGCAGACCGGCGGTGGGCGCCGCCACGGCGCCGGCGCGTTCGGCGTAGACCGTCTGGTAGCGCTCGCGGTCGGCGCCCTCGTCGGGGCGGTCTATATAAGGAGGCAGCGGCATGTGGCCGACGCGGTCCAGCAGGGGCAGCACGTCCTCGGCGAAGCGCAGCTCGAACAGGGTGTCGTGACGCGCCACCATTTCCGCTTCGCCGCCGCCATCGATAAGGATCTGCGTGCCGGGCTTGGGCGCCTTGCTGGCGCGCACGTGGGCGAGCACGCGATGGCTATCCAGCACGCGCTCGACGAGGATTTCCAGCTTGCCGCCGGAAGCCTTCTGGCCGAACAGGCGGGCCGGGATGACCCGGGTGTTGTTGAACACCATCAGGTCGCCGGGGCGCAGGTATTCCAGCAGATCGCCGAAATGCCGGTGCGCCAGGGCGCCGCTCGGGCCATCGAGGACCAGCAGCCGGCTCGCCCGGCGTTCAGCCAGGGGATGGCGGGCGATCAGGGAATCGGGGAGTTCGAAGGAAAAATCGGCGACGCGCATGGCAATGGGTACGGGTTCGACAGGGCCGGGAAGTTTAGCCGAAAGCGGAAAAATTGACCATGAAAGCTGATTGACCAACGGTAGGGGGCTCTTTATACTCCGCCGCCACATGCCCTGATGGCGGAATTGGTAGACGCGGCGGATTCAAAATCCGTTTTCGAAAGGAGTGGGAGTTCGAGTCTCCCTCGGGGCACCATCACATAGTTCCAAGCGGTCCCTACCAGACCCGGAACACCAGGAAAACCGGCCACTGAGCCGGTTTTTTTGTGCCCATCGTTCCCAGTGGTTCCCTTGTAAGCCCTCAAGTATGTGAGTAGATTTGTGAGTAGGACGAGTTCGGTCCTGAATCCTACTCACACATCGACCGCAATCCTGCGCCGGTCGGCCACTGCGAGGAACGCCCGTGGCGCTCACAGACACCGCCATCCGCACCGCCAAACCCCGCGACAAGCTCTATCGCCTCGCTGACGCCCAGGGCCTTTGCCTTGAGGTGACAACCGCTGGCGGAAAGCTGTGGCGCCTTCGCTACCGATTCGAGGGCAAGGCCAAGATGCTGGGCCTGGGCACCTACCCCGCTGTCACCCTCGCCCAGGCACGCGAACGCCGGGATACCGCTCGCAAGTTGCTGGCGCAGGGAATTGACCCAAGCGCCCATAAACAGCAGGAGAAGGCAGCCGCCGCGACTCAGGCCCTGACGCTCGAATCGCTGGCGCGGGAGTGGTACGACTACAACCAGCCTCGATGGGCACCGGCCACCGCGTCGAAGGCCCTGCAGTACCTGGAGTCAGACATTTTCCCGGTAATTGGTAAGCGGCCCGCCGCCGAGGTCCAGCGCCCTGAACTGGTAGACCTGGTGCGCAAGATCGAGCAGCGCGAGGCGTTCAACGTCGCCCGCAAGGTTCGCCAGTGGCTGAGCCAGATATTCCGCTTCGGGCTGGCCAAGGGTGTGGTGCCCGGCAACCCCGCCACCGATCTGGACGTGGTAGCCGCGCACGCCCCGCGCACTCGCCACCACCCGCACGTATCAGAGGCCGAGCTTCCCACGCTGCTGGAGAAGCTGGAGACAGCCCAGTGCGACTTCACCAGCAAGATCGCCATTCGCCTGCTGCTACTGACAGCCGTGCGTCCCGGCGAGCTGCGGCTGGCGCCCTGGGAAGAGTTCGACCTGGAGTCAGCTACCTGGACGATCCCTGCGGCACGGATGAAAGCACGGCGCCCTCACATCGTCCCGCTCCCACGCCAGGCCGTTGTCCTGCTGCGTGCCCTGCACGAACTGACCGGCACCTATCCCCTCGCCTTCCCTGGGCGCAACGACCGGGCCAGACCAATGAGCGAGAACACGGTGAACAAGGCGCTTTCCTCAATGGGTTACGAGGGGCGCCAGACTGGCCACGGTTTCCGCCATCTGCTGAGCACCAGCCTGAACACCCGAGGCTACAACCGGGACTGGATCGAGCGGCAACTAGCCCATGGCGATCAAGACTCGATCCGCGACACGTACAACCATGCGCACTACCTGGAGCAGCGGCGGGAAATGATGCAGGCATGGGCTGACTCCATCGACGCGATGTGTGCCGGTGAAAACTCCAACATTCGAATCATGAGGGCTTGCTAATGCTTTGCGAATACTTCCGCTACATAGACCTAGAAGGGGTTTATGAGCAGCTTGCGGCATACTCAAGCCACGAAACCTATAGCCTATCCAACATCCAGGAACAGTTTGCCGAGACACTCTCAAGTGTCTTTGAGGATCTTTCTTATATCACCTGCGAAGACGATGCAGTCCGAGACAAACTCAAACCGATAGAACTGGCAGCATTAGTTGGAGACACAATAGAGGAAGACTTAGATCGACTTGCAGCGGCTGCCAACATCTCCATGCCCGGACCTAGATCATCCACTGGCACAGTAATCAGCAAGCTGACAACGCTTTCCATAACTTCTTCTTTTGGTGACTTTGATTACTGGCAGAAAACGAGCTTTTTAGCTTACCAGTATGACTTTCTCTGCTGGCTATATAGCAAAGGAAAGTTCGCAGAAGGCTTTGAGGTGTACGAAATGATCCTCAGAAATTTTGGTGAAATATCAGCAAAATATGCCTTGAATCTGTCATTTGCGAAACAGAATGAAATAGCCTCGAATATCGCACGTGAGCGCGCACAGAAGCGTCATGCCTCCACGAACAAGAAAAAGACCGAGTTGCTGGATGAGTGGGTCAGAACCGGAGCTGAGTACAAGAGCCGGGCTGACTTCTGCCGCATCGTATCTCGGCGAGAGGGGCTGAAAGAGCGAACAGCGCAAGAGTGGATTCAGGCTTACGAGCGAGAACGCAGATAAGCCGACTACGGTCTGCACTGCAAACCGTACATTATGCTCGGCAAACTGTACGGTTTGCGCCGCACACCGGACTGTCGGCAGCGCGTCTAACCCGCCAGCATTGCCATCGTCGATTACCGAAACCGCCCAAGGAGGCGCAGACGATGGCTAGCCCTACCAACACCAACCCACCCGCTCGCCGCTTCATCAAGCGCCAGGACGTTGAGTCGATCACCGGCCTGTCCTGCACCGAGATTTACCGCCGTATCGCTGCTGGCGCGTTCCCCAAGCAAGTCACCCTTGGCCCGAAGTCGGTCGTATGGATCGAGGCCGAGATTCATGCCTGGTGTGATGAGCAGATCGCAGCCAGCCGTGGGGAGGTGGCGTGATGACTCTCGCCGCTGCATTCATGCCCTTTCGCCCATTCGTGCCCTTTTTTTCCATTCGTGCCCTTGTTTCTTCCCCGGCACGAATGGGGCACCAATGGGCACGAATGAAGAAATCGGTTGCTTGCGATGAGCTTCGCGGCTATCGTTCGGCTGTCGCTGCAAATTCAGCGACCAGGCTTGGCGGCCTGAATTGTCCGAGGCGCTACAGCGCCCATCTTCGAATTGCAGGCGCTTTTTTTGTGCCCGCAATAACGTTTTATGGTGGGTTGCGTGGGAGCACCTCCGTGTGCGCCGGTTCCCTTGGACGCCGGTCCGCCAATCCTGCGCAACCCACCACCCAATTCTGCTTGGCGGCAGTTGGTGGTGGTTCCTACGTCCAAGGAGCTACACCGATGACCACCCTCATTCCGTCCAAAATCCGCGCCCTTGCTCACCGCAAGATGGCCCTCAGCGCCCTTCGCGCCAGCTCGTCCCTGTCCGTCCGCTTGAAGCGCTACAACCACCACATGGATCAAGCCCGCGCCCTTGAAGCACAAGGGGGTGTGCAATGATTGGCTCTGAACAGTCTGATGTACTCCGGCCCGCATTGTTAGCTGACTTCGAGGCTCATCATCAGAACCAAGCCCGCGAGGCGTTTAAGAAACTTGAGCGAATCATCACCACGATGATTATTCCTGGGCTGGGCCAGCAGCACCCTATATCTAAAGAGTTATATGCGCAGCTTGAAAACGTCAAACTCGGCTCGCAGAACTTCTGCTGGAAACATCGCCACTTGGGCTACAGCTACAGCGCAAACAGCGTAGGGTAATAATTATGAACCATAAAAACGGCGCACTTGCGCCGATGGGATCGGCTTGCCTGGATAAAGTACTTAACCGGTTAGACAAAGTTAAGTCCGCTGGCGCCGACAAGTGGAAATCCTGCTGCCCTGCACACGACGACAAACATCCGAGCCTGGCAATTAGCGAAACTTCCGAGGGCGTTGTCTTGCTCAAGTGCTGGGCCGGTTGCACAACTAAAGAGATTGTCTCGGCAATTGGCCTGGAGTTGCGGGATTTGTTCCCCGGCGACAAGCAACCACGGCGCGGGCCAAGTAAGGCTGCAATTGAACATGAGCGCATGGTGTTTCGGATCGGCCAATCACTCCAACAGCAAGGGAGTCTGGCAGGTGACGACCTGGTGCGCTTCAACCTCGCCAAGCAGCGCCTGGGGGTCAAATGACGACTGATCGATTTGCCGAAGAATGGACAGAACCACTCAGCGCGATCACCCGAGAGGCAGCGCCAGCAGTATGGAAAGTGAAGGTGGCCAGTGCTGCGTCGATAAAGCCCGTTGCCATCCGCTGGCTGTGGCCCGGCTGGCTGGCCAAGGGGAAGCTGCACATCCTCGCTGGCGCTGGCGGTACCGGAAAAACCACGCTGCTGATCGGCCTGATCGCCACCATCACCACGGGCGGGCGCTGGCCTGACGGCAGCCGTTGTAGCGAGCCAGGCAATGCACTGATCTGGTCGAGCGAGGATGACCCTGCCGATACGTTGATTCCCCGATTGACCGCTGCTGGCGCCGACATGAGCCGCGTCTACATCATCCAAGGCCGCACCAACGCCCAGGGTGATGCTGACCCCTTTGACCCGGCCAACGACATTGCCCTGTTGCGAGAGACGGCAAACGAGATTGGCGGCGTGTCGCTGCTGATGCTCGACCCAATCGTCAGCGCTGTGAAGGGCGACATGCACAAGGCCAACGACGTGCGCCGGGCGCTGCAGGGCGTGGTGGATTTTGCGGAGCAGAACCTATGCGCCATCGTGGGAATTTCTCACTTCGCCAAGGGCGGCGCTGGCTCATCACCGACCGATCGGGTGATCGGCTCACAGGCTTTCTCTGCGCTGGCGCGAACGGTGCTGGTGGCAGCCAAACAGGAAGACTCCGACCTGCGCGTGCTGGCGCGGGCAAAGTCGAACATCGGCACCGATGAGGGTGGTGTCTCCTACACCATCGAGACTTGCTCCATCGATGGCGACATCACGACGACCCGCGTTGCCTGGGGCGACCTGATCGAAGGGTCAGCCAGGGAGATTCTGGGCGACGTTGAGGGCGCCGATGAAGACACTCGCCCGGATGACGATGATCCGTCAGAAGCATTACGGCGAATCCTCAAAGACGGCCCGATGATCGGAAAGCAGGCAAAAAGCCTGATGACGGAGAACGGCTACAGCGCTAAGCAGACCCGCACCGCACGCGAAAAACTATCGGTTGTCACAGTGCGCGAGGGCTTCGGGAAGGAGATTAAAACCCTCTGGTCGCTACCCCGGGCCGAAGGTGCGTTTTCGGCATTTCCGCCATTCGTGCCCATTGGTGCCCCATTCGTGCCGGAGAAAGAACAAGGGCACGAATGGGAAAAAAGGGCACGAATGGATGAAACGGCACCAATGGAAGAACCGGAGGTGGGCGAGGACGAGGTGGCCATATGAGCACCGCCATCGACTACCTGGCGCAACATGGGCTGTCGGCTCGCAAGAAGGGAAACCGGGTAGTCGTATCGCCCAGGGCAATGGTCACGGATGACCTGCAGAAGTACATCCGGGCACACCGCCTTGAACTGCTGGCGGAGTTGGCGGCGAATGATGGACTTGAGCGACGGTGTGGGTGGACAGTGGTTATCCCTGGCAGGAAGCCATTCACGATGATCTCCGAGCCAATCACCCACGCCGAGGCTCTGGACGATGTTCGCGCTCGCTGGCCCGATGCAATGGTTCAATGACCAGTGCACCATAAATAGCAAATAACTATCAGAATAATTGAACTGATAGTCTCTATGTGTTAGATAGAGGCTATCAACTATCAATTCCTGATAGTTTTTGCCATTTATGGAATCCCACATGAAACTTCACGAACTGCGCGAGAAGCGCACCGCCGCCGTCGAGGGCATGAGAAAGCTGGTGGACACCGCTTCCGCTGCTGGCCGTGACCTGACCGCCGACGAATCCACCCAGTTTGACACCCTCAAGACCGAAGAGCGTTCGCTGGCCGACCAGATCACCCGCCACGAGCACCTGGCCGACCTGGAGAAGCGCACCGCCGCTCCCGCCGCCACGGACACCCCTGAGCAGCTGGAGAAGCGCGTCAGCGTAATCCGCGTGCTGCGTGCGCAGATGGAAGGCCGCCAACTGGACGGCGCCGAGCGCGAATACACCCAGGAAACCGAACGCCGCACCGGTCGCAAGGCTGAGGGCGCATTCGTGCCGTTCGCCGCCCTGGAGCGCCGCGCCAACACCACCGCGACCGCGCCCGAGCTGGTGGGCACCGACCACCGTGCTGACCTGTACATCGGCCCGCTGCGTGAGGCGTTGCTGGCGCGTTCGCTGGGCATCCGCACCCTGACCGGCCTGGTGGGCAATGTGAGTGTGCCCAAGTTCGGCAGCGGCCTGGAAACCGGTTGGGTTACTGAGGGCCAAGCCGTACCCGAGGGGCAAATGTCGTTCGACGGTGTGACCCTGACGCCGAAGCATGTGGGCGGCAAGACTGAAATGTCGCGCCAGCTTCTGCAGCAATCGTCGCCGGGCATCGAGCAACTGGTACGCGAAGACCTGTCGTTCCTGATCGCCCGTCAGATCGACCGCGCCATCATCAACGGCAGCGGCGCTGCTGGTGAACCGCTGGGCGTGCTGAACACCACCGGCATCCAGACCGCCGACATGCCCGCCACCTGGGCCGAGGTGCTGGCGCTGCTGGAAAAACTGGATGACGTGAACATCACCAACGCCCGCTGGCTGACCACCGCCGCGATCCGCACCATCCTGGGCAGCACCGAGAAGGTGGCCGGGTCTGGCAGTGGCTTCCTGTACGACAACGGCACCCTGGCCAACCTGGCGCTGGCGGCATCGAAGAACGTCCCGGCTGGCAAGCTGATCTTGGGCGACTGGAGCCAGGTCATGCTGGGCGTCTGGTCCGAGGTGGACATTCTGGTGAACCCATACGCCGAACCTGCCTACAGCCGTGGCGGTGTGCAGGTCCGTGCGATGGCCACCGTCGATACCGCTGTACGCCATCCCGAAGGCTTCGTCGTAGCGAGCGCACCGTAATGGAACGCCGAGCAGCCGCAAGCCTGGAACGGAAAGGCCGGACGCTGTTCGGCTATGCCGCCCGTTTCGGTGATGCAACGCCCATCGGGGGCTTTACCGAAATCATCCTTCCGGGGGCTTTCAAGCGCTCCCTTGCAGGTCCAGCCGCCGCCAGCATCCGTGCCGTTTACGAGCACGACGATGCAGCCCTATTGGGCCGTGTCGGAGCTGGCACCCTGCGCCTTTCTGAGGATGATGTGGGCCTGGCCTTTGAACTGGACCTGCCCGACACCAGCCTGGGCCGCGACCTTTCCGAGCTGGTGAAGCGCGGCGACGTGGCCGGGTGCTCGTTTGGCTTCGTGCCTGTGGGCGAGAAGTGGGACGGCGAGGTGCGCAGCCTGCAGGACGTGGACCTGCACGAAATCACTATCACCGCGAACCCGGCCTACCCGACCACCACCGTATCGGTGCGCAGCCGCAAGCCGATGCTGGCGCTGGCCAATGCCCGTCGATACCTTGAGTTCCTGGAGTGCATCCGGTGAGAAAGCTGCTGAGCCTGTTCACGCGCTCCAACAATACCCCGGCCTATGATCGGTATTTCGACCAGTTCAGCCAGGCCGGTAACTCGGCAGGGGTCAACATCACGGTACAGACCGCCGAGTCGATCAGTGCCGTATACGCCGCTGTCGCGGCCATCAGCGAGAGCGTGGGTAGCCTTCCGCTGGACGTGTACCGCCGCACCGATGACGGGCGCGACAAGGCCCGTACCCATCCCCTGTACGCGCTGCTGCACGACGCCCCGAACGAGTGGCAAACCGCCCTGGAATTCCGCGAGCAACTGCAACGCCACATCCTGCTGCGCGGCAATGCCTATGCTCGCATCCGCTGGAGTGGTGCCGGTCGTGTGCAGGCGCTGGAGCCGGTCAACCCGGACAGCGTTTCGATCCTGCGCAGCCCAGCCAGCGAACGCCTGGTCTACGAGTACACCGACCGCCACGGGAAGCTCCAACGACTGACCGCCGACGAGATGCTGCACATCCGTTACCACACCGAAGACGGTGTGCTCGGGCGCAGCCCTATTCAGGTGGCCAGGGACACCCTGGGGCTGGCGCTGGCCGAACGTACCCACGGCGCCAAGATGTTCGAGCAGGGCACCAAGCTGTCGGGCGTGATCGAGACAGCACCCGGCACCACCAAGGAGCAGGCCGCGCAGATTCGTGAGAGCTGGGCCGCTGGCCAGGCTGGCGTGAACAACCACGGCAAGACCCCGGTGCTGCCCCAGGGTGCGAAGTACAGCGCGGTATCCATGACGCTGGAGGATGCCGAGTGGATTGAGGCCCGGCGCCTGTCGGTCGAGGAAGTGGCCCGCCTGTTCCGTGTACCGCCTGTGCTGATCGGTGATCTGCGCGAGGCCAACTACTCCAACGCGGTGGAGCTGGGCCGGTACTTCGTTACGCACACCCTGCGCCGCCATCTGGTCGCGTGGGAGCAGGCCATCAACCGCACCTTACTGGGCAATGGTTTCTTTGCTGAGCACAACGTGGAAGGCCTACTGCGCGGTGATAGTCTCAACCGTGCGCAGTTCTATCAACGTGGTGTCGAGGACGGATGGCTGCTGCGATCCGAAGTCCGCCGCATGGAAAACCTACCCACCGTAGAAGGTATCGATGATGAGCAAGAAGCCAAGACTCAAGACCATGCAACCCCGCCTGCGAGTGATCGAGTCGATAGTGGAAGAAAAGCTGCGACTGGCGAAGGAGAAGAAGCGTGAGAAGGTACAAGCCCAAGACGAGGGTGATCCCGCTCGGTAGTGCTGCATGGCAGCGCCTGCGTGCCCAGGTGCTGGCCGAGGAACCACTGTGCCGCGACTGTGCGGCCCGTGGCCTGGTCACACCTGCTACTGACGTGGACCACATGGACAACAACGGCGACAACAACGCACGCACCAACCTGGCGCCTCTTTGCCACTCGTGTCACTCGATCAAGACAGCCGAGGACATGGGCAAGCGCACCACGCGGGGTTGCGACGTGAACGGCATCCCGCTCGATCCGAACCACCACTGGAACAGGTCCAAAAGATCACCAGGAACCGCGCTCAGCTAGACCGCCCCCTCCCTGCTCTTTCTTCGCTAACTGCCCAAAAACATGAAGACCACGCCCCGCCGCCCCCGATCTGACAGCGCCAAGGCCGCCGTAGCTGCGAGCCAGGCCGTCGCTGTCGGCCCAATTCAGCCACCGCCGCACATTCGCGTGCGCGATGCCGATAGGCCGTTCTGGGATGCCATTGTGACCGCTCGCCCACGGGACACCTGGACCGACGCGGACCTGGTGCTGGCGGCAAACCTGGCGCGGGCCTATGCCGATATCGAAGCGCTGCAAGACAGCATCGACCGTGACGGCATGCTGGTCGAGGGGAAGGTGAACCCGGCCTGTGAGCTGCTGGACAAGATGACGCGCCGCTCCCTGGCCATCGGGCGCCAGCTCATGGTGGCCACCATCGCCACGGTGGGCAAAGCCCAGGATATCCACAAGGGCGCCGCGCTTGAACGTGAGGCCCGGCAGCATGTGGATGACGACCTGATCCCGACCCTGAGTACACTGCAATGACCCGCGCCGAAAAGATCATCGCGTTTATCGAGCGCTACTGTGTGACGCCCGAGGGCGCGGACGTAGGCAAGCCGCTGTGCCTGGCTGAGTTCCAGCGCCAGTTCATCCGAGACGTATACGACAACTCGGTGGGCACTCGCCGGGCCATCCTCAGCGTGGCCAGGAAGAACGGCAAGTCGGGCCTGATCGCGGGCCTGCTGCTGGCGCACCTGGTCGGCCCCGAGGCGAAGCAAAACAGCCAGCTTGTGTCGGGTGCCATGAGCCGCGACCAAGCCGCCCTGGTGTTCAACCTGGCCGCCAAGATGGTTCAGCTATCGCCCGCCCTGTCGAAGATCGTCCGCATCGTACCCAGCGGCAAGCGGCTGCTGGGGCTGAACCTGAACACCGAATTCCGCGCCCTGGCCGCTGATGGAAAGACCGCGCACGGCCTCTCCCCGGTGCTGGCCATCCTGGACGAGATTGGCCAGATACGCGGCCCGCAATCCGACTTCGTGGACGCCATCACCACCAGCCAGGGCGCCCACTCGGCACCGCTGCTGATCGCCATCAGTACCCAGGCAGCCAACGACGCCGACCTGCTGAGCCAGTGGATTGACGACGCCCTGCGCAGCAATGATCCCAAGATCGTGTGCCGCCTGTACGCGGCGCCAGCGGGCTGTGACCTGATGGACGAGGACGCCTGGCGAGCGGCCAACCCGGCCCTTGGCATCTTCCGGTCGGAGACAGACCTGCGGGAGCAGATGCAGCAAGCCGAGCGCATGCCGAGCATGAGCAACACCGCCCGCAACCTGCTGCTTAACCAGCGCGTGAGCCTCGACAGCCCATTCATCAGCCCCGATGTGTGGATGGCCTGTGACACCTCGCCTGACCCATTCGAGGGCCTGGTCTATGCGGGCCTCGATCTGTCGGCACGAACCGACCTGACGGCGCTGGTGCTGATCGGCAAGGTGGATGGCGTGTGGCAGGTCCGCCCGTATTTCTGGACGCCTGAGCAGGGCCTGTTCGACCGAGCACAGAAGGACCGCGCCCCGTATGACATGTGGGTGCGCCAGGGGTACATCCGCACCACGCCCGGCGCCACCGTTGACTTGGAAGCGGTGGCCCTGGACATGGCCGAGATACTGAGCGACTGCGATCTGGCGGCGATTGCCTATGACCGCTGGCGCATCGACGTGCTCAAGAAGGAACTGGAACGCCTGGGCCTGGAGTTGCCGCTGGTGCCCCACGGGCAAGGTTTCCGCGACATGGCGCCCGCCCTCGACGCTCTGGAGGCAGAGCTGCTGAATGGCCGTGTCGCCCACGGTGGCCACCCCGTACTGACCCTGTGTGCTGCCAACGCCGTGGCGGTGAAAGACCCCAGCGGCAACCGCAAGCTGGACAAGAGCCGTCGCACCGGCCGCATCGACGGCCTGCAGGCCCTGGCTATGGCGTTCGGCGCCGCCCAGGTTGCCGAGGCCCCCGCCGATCTTGATACCGAGGTATTTTTCGTATGACCACCGTGACCCTTGAAGAAGCCAAGCTGCACATGCGCGTCGATCACGATGAGGAAGACAGCTACATCCTGGGCCTGATCGCCGCGGCTGAAACCCACGTCAGTATGTTCCTGGGCGATGGCCTGCCCGATCCGATGCCTGCACCGGTCAAGGCTGCCGTCCTGCTGCTGGTTGGCGACCTGTACGAGAACCGAGAGCGCCAGGGCGACCGCACGCTGACCGAGAGCACCGCTTATTCCATGCTGCTGGCGCCGTATCGCTCGATGGCGGTGCTGTGATGCTGGCCGGTAAGCTGCGCTATCCAGTGACGATTGAGCGCCCCGTGGACGTGCGCGACCAGTACGGCGGGTTCATTCGCACCTGGGAGCCAGTAAGCCGGGAGTGGGCCGATATCGAGAGCATCAGCGGCAGCGAGTTCATGGCCGCCCAGGCGCCTCAGTCTCAGACCGTGTTCCGCATCCGCATCCGTTACCGCGACGACCTGGTATCGAGCTGGCGCATACGCGAAGGGGAGAAGGTGTACGAAATCACCGCCGTGCTGCCCGACGCTCGCCGCCGGCGGATCGAGCTGATGTGCAAGACTGGTAGAAGCTGAGGGGTGTCGTTTGAAGGAACGCCACCGTGGCGTTTCCAACACAGTGTGTAGAAATCAGCACAGTGGAGCGAGACAGACCATATCGTCCGATTCAGACCTGATGACCCGTTTGGGGTGTCCTCAGAATTGAGGATACCGGCCACTCCGCAAAGTGTGAGTAGGATTGTGAGTAGGCTTTCGACCACACCTGACTACAACACCGAATTGCATAGCCCGTAGCGCAAAGTTCGAGTCTCCCTCGGGCACCAAATCTGGAAAAAGCCGACTTTTTAGTCGGTTTTTTTGTGCCTGGGATTTGGGGCTGGATTGAGACCACCCCGAGCGAGACGATCCGACGGGGGAGATTCATCCGCGATCGGCGGCGTGGCCGTCGTAAAACCTAATTCCCGGATCTACATGACACCCTGCCATCTCCACCCTGCCCTACCTGCTATCCCCCCACCCACAATGCCCCTCCCCAGAAGGGGAGCCCACCCAGCCCTGTGGGCTTCTCTGCCTCACAGAGAACATAGGTCGAGAGCTCGACGCGGGCTTTGATTGGGTGGAGGTAACAGGACAAGCCCGTTACCCCTCACACACCATCGGACCTGCGGTTTTCCACATCCGGCGGTTGAATGACTCAGCATTTCCTGAGGCGTGCCCGTCATCACTACCGTGCACACCCGCTCCCACAGGTCCCCGCCACATCATTGAGTTATGCCCTGCTCGCGAAGCACCGCAAAGCGGCACCCTGCTTCCCACCAATCCAAGACTATTTGCCAACGCCCTAGCCAAGATAAATACCAGCAATGTGCTAGCATCGCACCATACCCGGAAGGACCCGAATCAATCACTCAGTAAAGGAATACCTCTATGAAAAACTTCGTCACCAGCTTCCACAGCACTCATCTACATCTCCCTCGGCGTCACTTTGCTGTTCTCTCTCGGCGCGATACATAGTTTCAGGTTTCTGGTTTGATCAGCCGACCACTTATGAAAAACTCGCACGCTGAGCACCAACAAATAAGAAATCCTCTAGCAAGTACTTTATTTAACAGCCATAACAAACCAACACCTTTCGATAGATTACTAAACACCAATAAAAGAAAAAGCCCTGAACATCACAGGAACATCATTCTCAGTACAACGACACTCCACAATCGCTTCTGCAAGGAATATAAATGATAGATGTCAGCTACAACTCCTTAAAATCACCAGAATTCAAAGAAGACTCCGTCAGAGAGGAAATAATAACTCCCATCCTTAAAAAACTCGGGTACCGTGCTGAGGGAGACGCTCGAATCTCACGTAGTAAAACTCTAAAAAACCCTTTCATTAGAGTTGGAACCTCCAACCATCCTGTGACTACAATTCCAGATTACACTCTTTATTTCAAAGAAACTCCAGTTCTGGTAATCGATGCCAAAAAACCCAGCGAAGACATTACGTCAGAACAGCACATACAACAAGCTTATAGCTATGCCGTACACCCTGAAGTAAGGTGCCAGCACTTTGCACTATGCAATGGGTTAAGATTCGTTCTTTTCAACCTAGAAAGACCCACCCCAATACTAGATTTAGAGTTCGACGAATATCTAGCGCAGTGGGAAAAACTGGAAAAGCATCTTAAGCCCCAGAATTTAATCGAACCTGCACTTGCCCTATTTGCTCCAGATGCTGGATTTGCATGTGCCCGAATGGGAATAGGAAATGGGATAATAAACTGGTTCCCAGCTAGTCCTAGCCATTTCGCCAGGCTGGACAAGAACACTATAACCATTTCTTCAAATGTAGAACTTTCGGGCAGCGAATACTGTATATCTTTTGACCTTGATGAATCTTTACTACCTAAGATCCTAGAGTGCCTACCACAGGGTATCGCCAAGGATTTTACCAACGCGTTAGACAGCGCACCTTTTCAAGCAGAAAGTAACCACATGATCGAAATTGATATCACAACACATCTAGGGACTCCAATTAAAAACCAACACGAAACCTTCATTCCATTCTTAATTACAAAAATCCACAATTCAAGACTTCTACCACCAACCAGCAAAAAGCAAAACTTCCAATACTTTCAACTTATAGATTGCTTCAAAAATCAAGAAAAATGACAACAGAAAAATAGAGCCATATAGTTTTAGGGGATAGGTTGATCATTGCTCGGAATTGCCTTGCCTGCAATATTTAGGAGCAGAACCATTGTTTCGAATTGAATAACGAAAATTAGCGGACTCAGGGATCCTGATGCTAAAAATTATAACGTAGATACAGCGCTGCCAAATGATGGCATATGGACAGCAGCCGGCTAATTGAGGTAATGTTAAACTGCTGCCCCCACTTCAATAGGGCTCAGCATCAACTTGACCTCAAGGATCGAAGCATGTCTAAAGTCGTAAGCATGATCAACTGGAAAGGTGGTGTTGGTAAAACCACTCTCACCCTCCATTTAGCGGCAGGGCTCGCAGCACGTCATAGCAAGAGAGTTTTGTTAATAGATTTAGATCCTCAGTGCAACCTATCCTTTCTTGCGATCGGTGCAACCTCTTATATTTCACACGCATACACAAATAACCGACCAACCCTTAAAAACATTTTTGATGGTTACTTCGACAGAAACCCTGCCAAGCCAGAAGATGTAATACTTCAGCAAAGCGTGAGAGCTAAAGCCGGCCGAGTTTACACAAAAGTCGGGGTAATACTTTCCCATCAAGAATTAACCCTTCTTGATATGAAGCTTGCACGAGAAAAACGAGTCGGCAAGGATCATCGAGAAGAAACGAAATTTGAGATAGAGAAAATATCTATCATAAAGAATGTTCTTGATGCTGTCGCGGATGATTACGACTACGTACTACTGGATTGCCCACCGAATGTCAATCTTGTGACTCAAAACGCATTCTTCGCTAGCGACTACTATGTCGTTCCTTCTATTCCAGACTTTCTGTCGACCGTCGGCATAACGCTCATCAACCAATATATGGATCGATTTAATAGCGACTACGATTCAATGTGGGGTTATGCCGGACTTCCAGGGAAATATAACCCAACAAAATTTGCTGGCGTGGTCTTTAATATGGTTGACGAATATAATGGTGGACCTAAAAGCGGACACCAACAAATCATCAATAATGTAATTAGCCAGCTTGGGCCAAATGCCATATTTGAGAATTACATCACAGATGGAGACGGAATTTCGGCAGCTGCCGATATGAACCTGCCTGTGTTCGCTGTTACTGACCTCCCACGGTCTCATCAAAATGCAGGAAAGCAAGCAGGGTACATGGGTGCAGTTGTTGATGAATTTGTTAAACGAATTTTATAAAGCAGGTAAGCTTATGAAAAATCACGATTTAGCCGAAATACTTGAACTAACAGCGACACTATTAAAATCACTACCCAATACCGATATCGCACAGACAATAAAGACGCTTCAAAAAATTTCTGAAAAATCAGATATAAAAGAAACTTACAGAAATAAATCTCATCACATCGACATCCCGAGTTCTACAATAGAAAAAATTCGGTCAATGAACACTCACGAAATTGAGAGCTTTCTAAACGATAGCTCATTATTTGTCTCCACATCCAGCATCCAAAAATTAGCTGAAATCTTGGGGATCCAGGCATCAAAAAGACAGAGCAGAAGTGCACTTATAAACTTAATAGTTAGGAACCAAGAAGCAATCCACATGGATGCAATAATACGAAGCGGCTCAAAAATCGACGACAAAAACGAACAGTAGCCGCATAATCGGCAGACCCATAAAACACGATCCTATGAGTCTGCCGAATACCAAACTTCAAAAATACGTCTAATGCTGCTCAACAATTATTCCCTGCGCGGTATAGTCTTGATTAGCAGACGCCAGCTTCAATATAGTGGCCTCATATTTAGACCTAACCCCCTCTTTAACAGCTTCAGATACGTACTTATCCTTCAAAATTTTCTTTTGACTTTTTATGTCTCGCCTCAGCCTGGCCTTGTATTGAGTCAAGCCCTCACTCTCATCAATTCTATAAAATATTTTTGCAATACAGTAGCCAACGATCGGGACGATAAGTGTAGAGGCTCCGACCCAATATTGGGCATGTTCTGCTGGCAACCATTTCATACAGCTAGCAGTGGCGAAAGTTCCCAATACCGCTGTAACTGAAGCCTGTAGTCCTTGGGGAGATTTTCTTGGAGAGTCATCCATTAGACACCCCATCTGCAGATGTTAGTTGATCAACGACATAGGCTGAAGTTTTTATTGTTTTGACTTCCACAACTACCCCATCGCGCTTTAACACAACAATTATTTTACCTGTCGAAACATATCGATTAAGCAGATACCGAGAGAGTATGCGTGACAGATAGAAAAACAGGGGCGAAACCATTATTAGGGAAATATAAAATAGCGCTTCAGCGAAGTCAGGATTGACAATCATGGAGCACCCCTAGATTAGTCGACGACTCTTATCCGCAAAATGCTTAGTCACTTCCATAACGGTATACGAATGAGTGGAACGCGTCTGCCTGTATACTGATTTAGTCTGTAAAACCACCTCAAACAAATCCTCCTTGGAGAATGTTTGCTTATTTTGGTTAACTCGGTTCAAGAACTTTTCATCTGCAAGCTCTACAGCATGCTCTGTTCCATCTGCGAGCTTCACTCTCCAACCACGGCTAGATTCAAAGTTCACTTGAACAAAATAGGCGGTGGTCGTCTCTTTTGTCTTTTCCTCCGATTCAAGAGAACCAATCGGTAGAGGTGAAAAATTATGGGCTGCATTTTCTTTCACGGCCTGGACAACAGTTTCATTTTCATCCATCACCTTAAAAATAGCGTTTTTCTTCCCTGAAATCGGAGCTTGAATCACACTATGAAGTGAGTCTCTAACTTTTTTATCTACGGCTAGCTGCGCTATTCTTTTATCACACTTTATGATTTCCCCGCTCACTTCTATGGTTGCAAGGTCAGCTCCACTCTCTATTATTACTTTTGCAACCTTTCTTCCCTTAAGCTTTTTTACCACCTCAATCAACGACCCACCAGCTATAGCTCCTCCAGTCGCAGAAAAACCGATTACTTTAAGAATATCTAAGGCAGCCGGCGTAGTAGCGAGCAGCAAGAAATCAATAACTACAGAGCCTCTACGAACTGGAGACGAAACTTTCAACTCTATTTCCGCCCCCTTATTCATGAGCGAGTTTGCCTCACTTACCGCCGAGTGAACACCAAGAATTGATCGTGCGAGATCAAAGGCGTCTATTTTGTGATTTTTAAGGTCGCCATCTTCTGCATCATACGAGACAGAAAACCGCTCTTGAACATTCCTCTTCGTTGGCACAATCAAATCTCCATATACAAACTTTAGAAAACTACTTAACCAGCTTGACCAAGAAAGTATTTAGTAAAGCAAACCGTTAATCTCCATTGCGTTTTTATGGCCTCAACATGAAGGGATATACTTTCACTTTCGTATTTCCCGAAATTCAATACTATAGGTCGTAGAGAATACTGGCAAATACACATCACTCAGAATACGTGGCGTTAGGAGAAGGTCAGCACACCAAAATCTGTTGTGTATGAGCACGAAAATGTCGCCAATCTCCGACTTTTTGTAGGCAATTTCGCAGACATACTTCTCCCGTCTAGCGGTCGCGCACCGTGGAACGCTACCCAACCTCCACCCCTCGCTACCAAATCAATGACCGGATTGCGAGTCAGCAAAGCCATGCTGACTCTTTCACAGGCGAAGAGACGATGAGCGTTTCGATCCGATGTCCACAGCGTCGCGGGCTCACCTGCAGCGGTGTACCGTGCGCAATCGCTACCGAGTCAGTGCTCTACCGTACTGGAAGCCCACTGGTTTACTGGCTGTGCAGATTTCTCCTTGAACGCTTTAAGAAAATCTTCAGATTTGAAGATTTCTTCGATTTTTCCTTAAGCGCACTGCCGAAATCGTCACATTCGACCAATCGCACTACTTTTTCTTCACTGAACAGCAAAGTACGCGCACTCCTGCCCATCAGCAGGCTCACCCTCACCCAGGCGAAGGCAACGGAAACCTTGCCACTCCAAGGGCCCCATCGGCGAAGAGCTGTCCTGCGCGATGCCAGACATCAGAAACCCTCCACTTTTGCCCGGCGCTGACGCACTCGACGCCCCCGGGTGTCTTCCTTCATTGCCGAAAATGAAATCGAACTGCCCTCGAATGAGTAAAACACCCTCTCCATCAGCCCCAGCTTCCACAACACCAGCATCAGCGACCTGACACTGACGGAGGGGTCGCCACGCTCGATTCGGCGAATGACTTTCTCCGGCACGCCGAGGCGACTGACTACGTCTAACTGGCGGACTCCTTGTTCCAGACGAGCTGACTTGATCAGAAGCCCCATGCGCTGGAGCGAAGCGCTGCAATCCACAGGAAAAAACTCGTTCATAAGTGGCCTAAATGGACTGTTTAATCGATATAAACAGCCAAAGCTGGCTGCTTATCCTTACGTCAATTTCTGGCGATCCGGTTGCCGGGGTTTGGAAGACTGGCAAAAAGCGCTTTGGACAGCCGGAAAACCGAGCAGCAGTTTCTGGAAGAAATCCGGAACCGCCAGCAGTGGAAAATGGAGGCTCCAGAAACGGCGAATCCCTCTCAAGGAGGGATTCTCAGCCGTGTATGCATGCGTCGACGGTGCAGGTCGTTATTACGTCGCGCTCGGCGAACTGGTTTCCTAGTAACGGGGTGCGATCCAAAGATCCCTGAAACCACCTTTATTTCTATACAGCTGCCTACACGGCAGTGAACAGGACCAAAACCTTATCAATCCGTTGATTCAAAAAGCAAAACCTCAATTCTGACGTTCCAAACCCTTTTTTCTGACAAGTTTGTAAGTCATTTATTTTTTGAACCCTGGCTTGGCATCTCTGTATGGACCGGACACATGATGGACAGGTGTGCGGGGACATGATTGACACTTTTCGGCAAGCAAACCTGCCGGGAGTTACGAACCGAGGTGACCTGAAACGAGACTGCTTGTGTTGCTTTCTAGCGGTATGTCACGTGCCGACGCAGCCGGGCGGTAGTGAACTCACTGACGTCATCGCTGGCAAGCCAGCTCCCACAGGTCCGCGTTTCACTTGAGCGAGATGTGGAGATACCCATGCCCATCGCAGGCAAGCCTGCCCTTGCAGAGAGACGTCGAGCACAACCTTGAATCTGTCGCATACAGCTACGAAACTTCCCCCATCTCCGACTTTCTTGTAGGCAATTTCCCAAGCATACTCCCCACCCCCGCCTGGCGGTTGCGTCCTGTGGAAACGCTGCCTAATCTCCGCCGGTCGTTGCCAAATCAACGACCGGATTAGCAGTCCGAACACACCGGTTCGCACCAGCCCTTGTTATGGCGGCTGTACGTGTGGGCACCCTGTGGTGCGCCGGGTTTCTCCTGTGTCTCGGTCTGCTAACCCTCGTACAGTCGCCACCCTTCGTTTAGCGGCGAAAAGTGGCGATCCGGTTCACCACAGGAGATCCACCATGAAGAAAATCGTCCCCGATCCACCCCCAATCCTCTGCGTCGGCCCCAACCTCTCCCATCACGAGGCCATCACCCACGCCGAGAACTACCTCTCCGACGCCATCGCGGTGTTGAAACTCTTGCCGCCACAACCCGCCACCAACCACCAGGTCCACCTCACCGACGCCATTCGCTTCCTGCGGGTCAGCAAAGCCATGCTCACGCTCGCGCAAGCGAAAACTTCGATGACCGTTCCGATCTGAGGCGGGCCCCGCTGTGGGCTTGGCCTGCAGTGGGGCTCTGGGGCTTCCGGATCTGAAGGGTGCCAGGGTGATTCGGGATTCAGGTTTTACGACGGCTGCGCCGCCGATCGCGGATGAATCCGCTCCTACACCGAGTGCGCTGCTCATTCGATGGGCTGTCACAACGCCATCAACTCGTTACATCACGAATTGATTTGATAATCGTTATCAATTAACGTGCCGCCATCCAAACCGAGGACTGCACGCGATGCACGACGATCTGAGTCAGGTCTATGCCGAGCACAACAGCTGGCTCAAGCAGTGGCTTTATCGCCGCCTCGGTTGTTCCGCGCAGGCGGCGGACCTGGCTCAGGACACCTTCCTGCGCATCCTCCAGGCCCAGCAGAAGGCCGGCGCCCGCCTCAGCCTGGAGAAGCCCCGCGCCTACCTGGCCACCGTCAGCCGCCGCCTGGTGTACGACCATTTCCGCCGCCAGTCCCTGGAACGCGCCTACCTGGAAATGCTCGCGCAACTGCCGGAGGTCTTTGCGCTGTCGGAGGAAGATCACTACTGCCTGCAGGAAACCCTGCAGCAACTCGATGCCCTTCTCGACACCTTCAAGCCGGTGGTGCGCTCGGTATTCCTGCTAGTGCAACTGGAGGGCCTGACCTATGTGCAGGTCGCCCAGCGCCTGGGCATCGGCGAGCGTACGGTGAAGCGCCATATGGCCAACGCCCTTGAAGCCTGCATCCTCTGCGACGACGATTTCTGATGGCCGCCGAACCCGCCCGCATCGCCCCGGAAGTCGCCCGGCAAGCCGCCCACTGGCACATGCTGATGCTCGACCCGGGTACCAATCCCGCCCAGCGCGAGGCCTGCGCCCGCTGGCGGGCGGCGGCGCCGGAGCATGAGCGCGCCTGGCAGAAGGCGCAGCGGGTGCAGGCGCGCCTCGGCCTGCTGCCGCCGCAACTGGCCATGGGCACGCTGAACCGCGAACGCCGCCAGGTGCTGAAGCAACTGCTGGTGCTGGCCCTCGTCGCGCCCGCCGGTTACGTGGGCTATCGCCAGGTAGCGCCCGCCGGGGACTACCGCACCGCCATCGGCGAACGCCGGCGCCTGGAGCTGGCCGACGGCACCGTGCTGCAACTCAACACCCACACCGTGGTGGACGTGGACTTCGACGAGCACCAGCGTCTGATCACCCTGCGCCGTGGCGAAATCCTCGTCGACAGCGGCAAGGATCCCCATCGCCCGTTGCGCGTGGCCAGCGACCAGGGCCTGATGGAAGCCCTGGGCACCCGCTTCCTGGTGCGCCAGCGCGAGGGCCGCACGCAGTTGAGCGTGTTCGAAGGCGCGGTCCTGGTGACGCCGACCAACCAGCGCGTCGACGCCGGCCAGCAACTGCTCTTCGACGGCAAGAACCCGTCGACCACCACCCCCGCCCGCGAACAGGACAGCCAATGGACCCGCGGCCAGCTCATCGTCGAGGAAATGCCCCTGCGCGACTTCCTCGGCGAGCTGGGCCGCTACCGCAGCGGCTGGCTGCGCTGCCAGGACGAGGTGGCGCCACTGCTGATCAGCGGCGCCTTCCAGCTGGACAACACCGACGCGATCCTCGCCGCCCTGCCCGCCACGCTGCCGGTGCGGGTCGGCTACCGGACCCGCTACTGGGTGACGATCACCCCGCGTTGATGAGAATTGGCCCCTTTTCCATCCTCGTCAGTCCTTGTCTGTGAAAACTGCCAACACATAAGGACAATCCCTCGATGATTCGCGCCGCGTCACCCCACCCGCGCCAGTTGCTCGCCCTCAGCCTGCTGACCCTGGCCCTGCACGGCATCGCGCCGACCGCCCAGGCGGCCCCCGCCTCGGCCCCGCACAGCTACAGCATTGCTGCCGGCAGCCTGGCCCAGGTGCTGGCGCGCTTCGCCAGCGAAGGCGGGATCACCCTGCAATATTCTCCGGCCCTGACCCAGGGCCGGAGCAGCCCCGGCCTGTCGGGCAGCTATGGCATCGAGGACGGCTTCCACACCGTCCTCGCCGGCAGCGGCCTGCGCGCCGTGCTGCGTGGCGATGGCGTGTACGGCCTGGAACCCCTGCCCCTCGGCGGCTCGGCGCTGAACCTGGAACCCTTGAACATCGACGGTCGGGCAGTCAGCGCCACCACCGAGGATTCCGGCAGCTACACGACCAACGCGGTCACCATCGGCAAGTCCACCCACCGCCTCAAGGACATCCCGCAGTCGGTCAGCGTGGTCACCCGCCAGGCCATGGACGACCAGCGCCTCGACACCCTCGACGACGTGCTGGAGAAGACCACCGGCATCACCACCTTCCAGAGCCCGTCCGGCGGCAAGTACATCTACTCCCGCGGTTTCGAGGTGGAGACCATCCAGTACGACGGCGTGCCGCTGGACCGCCGCTACTACGCGATCGGCAGCAGCTTCACCGCCGACACCCTGCTCTACGACCGCGTCGAGGTGCTGCGCGGCGCCAACGGCCTGCTGCAGGGCAGCGGCAACCCCGGGGCGGCGATCAACCTGGTGCGCAAGCGGCCGAAGGCCGAGCCATCCCTGTCGATCACCGCAAGCGCCGGTTCCTGGGACAGCTACCGGCAGACCCTCGACGCCAGCGGCCCGCTCACCCCGGACGGCAAGCTGCGCGGGCGCCTGGTGGCCGGCCATGAAGACCAGGACTACTTCTACGACACCGCCGAAAGCCGCAAGAACGTGCTCTACGGCATCCTCGAATACGACCTCGCCGACAGCACCACGGTGGCCGCCGGCGCCAGCGTCGAGGACCTGCATTCGACGCCGTTCTTCAGCGGCCTGCCGCGCAACAAGGACGGCAGCGCGGTCAACGCCGGACGCTCGACCTTCACCGGCGCCGACTGGAACAAGTGGGACAACAAGCAGGTGACCTACTTCGCCGACATCACCCACGACTTCAACGAAGACTGGCGCCTGAAGGCCTCCGGCAGCTATATCCGCGAGACCAACTACATCCTCTACAGCTTCGGCCGCGGCGCGGTCGATCCGGCCACCGGCGACGGCATGCGCTCGCGGGCGTATCTCTACGACTTCGAGAACGTCAACAAGGGCGCCGACATCAACCTCACCGGCAAATGGCGCGCCTTCGATCTGGAACACGAGGTTGTGGTTGGCGCCAACGCCAGCGACCTGCAGACCGACGACCTCCAAGGCGGCCTGCTCAACCTGGGCTCGATCAACCTGTACGATCCGGTGTCGCCGCAGCGCCCGACGATGGAGCAGTTGCTCGGCACCAACTACGCCGGCACCTCCACCGGCAAGATCCGCCAGAACGGCCTCTACGGCGTGGTGCGCTACAAGCTCGCCGAGCCGCTGACCCTGGTGCTCGGCGGGCGCAGCAGCAACTACCAGTACGACTACGAACTGCATCGCTTCAATACCGGTTCGCCAGACCCGGCGCATTCGAAGCACACCGGCGAGTTCACCCCGTATGGCGGCCTGATCTATGCGCTCGACGAGCAGTGGTCGGTCTATGCCAGCTACGCCGATATCTTCAAGCCGCAGACCGAGCTGAACGCCGACAGCGCCGCGCTCGATCCCATGGAAGGGGCCAACTACGAGCTCGGCCTGAAAGGTGAACTGCTCGATGGCCGGGTCAACACCAGCTTCGCGCTGTTCCAGATCGACCAGGAGAACCGCGCGGTGTACGACGGTGCCTCAGGCTGCGACGACTGCTACGTGGCAGGCGGCAAGGTGCGTACACAGGGCTTCGATGCCGAGGTCAGCGGCGAAGTGCTCGATGGCCTGCAACTGTTCGCGGGCTACACCTACACCAGCACCAAGTACCGCAACGACCCGAACGACGGCGTGTCGGGCTCCGGTGCGGCGTTCAACAGCTACACGCCGCGGCACCTGCTGCGCTTCTGGGCGGACTACACCCTGCCGGGCGAGCTGGAGCAATGGAGCGTCGGCACCGGCGCGAATATCCAGAGCCGCAACTACCACACTAACTTCGGCGGCACTGATGGCGTCGGCGATATCGAGCAGGCGGGCTATGCGGTGTGGAATGCGCGGGTGGCGTACAAGATCAACAAGAACTTCAGCGTCGCGCTGAATGGCAACAACCTGTTCGACAAGAAGTACTACTCGACGATCGGCTGGTTGTATGCGGCGAACCACTATGGCGATCCGCGTAACTACACGGTGACGTTGCGGGCGGATTTCTGAGGGATCGGACCTTGCGGCGATGGGGTTGCTGATGACCCCATCGCCAGCGAGAACGGCGCGCCCCCTGTAGGAGCGGGTTTACCCGCGATTACGACGGTGGGCTCGCTACCCGAATGGCGGGGTAACCCCCCCCGACACAACCCCCCGGCGGGCCCCCCCCCCCAGGGGCGCGACCACCCCCCCCCCCGGCGCCCCGGCCGCCCCCCCGGGGGCCGGGGTTTCCCCGGCTATCCGTGGGGGGCCCCCCCTCCCGTAATCGCGGGTAAACCCGCTCCTACAGAACCCGCGTTCGGCACCCGACGCCTATCTGCGCGACAACCGCTCCACCAGCCCCAGCATCGCCGGCCGCTGCGCCAGCCATTCCTCCCGGGTGATCCCCAACAGCACGACATCGATACGCGCGCCATCCTTGAGGATGTTCTGGCGCCGAACACCCTCGATCACAAAGCCGAACTTCTGGTGCATCTTCACCACCGCCGCATTGCTCGCCAGCACTTCGCAGTTGAGCTTCTCCAGCCCCGCGTCATTGAATGCATGGTCCAGCAGCCAGAACTCCACCAGGCTGCCCAGGCCTTTGCCCTGCAACGCCGGGTCGAGGTAGAACGCCCAGTCGGCGCTGCGATGGCTCGCGTTGATGGCATTGAGCGAGACGAGGCCCGCCACCGCTCCGTCGAGCATCACCACGAACACCCGCTGCCGCGCATTGCCCACCAGGCTGGCGAGCCAGCGCGCGTGTTCGTCCGGGGATATCTCGTGGTCGCTGTACATGAAACGGCGCACGTCCACATGGTTGCGCAGCACACGCACCTGGTCACGCGTCGCCTGGTCGGCGTCGAGGATGTCGCGGAATTCCATCTTGGGTACCTGCCTGCTCCGGATCGTTTCAGCGAGCACTGAAACCGTTCCGGAGCGTAGCGGGTTTAGGGCTCTTGTGACCATTCGATGGACAAGTTGGTGGCGTCCTGGTCAGAACGCGTACTTCACCCCCACCACCACATTCCGCGGCTCGCCATACACCCCGTTCTCGGTGATCGAGGCGTAGTACTTGCGATCGAACAGGTTGTTCACATGCAAGGTGGTGGACAGCTGCGGCGTCAGCTCATAGCGCGCCATGGCAATGGCGACCACCACACTCTCCTGCACCGGATACCCCTCTCCTTCATAACCATAACGGCTCTTCCAGTTGAACCCGCCCCCTAGCGTCAGCTTGTTCAGGTCCCCCGACAGGCGATAGGTGCTGAACGCCTTCACGCTATGCCGCGGAATCCGGCTCATGGCACGCTGTCCCTGGGCATCTTCGCTGAGGCTGTAGGCATAGCCACCAGCGAGTTTCCAGCCTTCGGAGACATATGAATGCTAATCGTTCTCAATTTTGATGAGGCGTGCGGGGAATGGGAACCGGGGTTTTCTTGTCGGGAGGATTTCGTTATCCCGCCTTCTGGCATCAGGCTTCCGCCCTCCAGACGTCGCTGTATCTCGGGTAGCGCGCAATCAGTGTAGAACCGGCACTTATCTATCGAGACGATGCATAACAAACCTGTATGTCGCTCACTCAAATTATTATTCGCACTGAATAACGATAACTAACAATTTGCTTTGCACACGCACCAGTCCCAATTGACAAGAAACTTGCAACCCAACAAATTTATCAGGCAACCCGACATCAGCTGGACTGCCAATACCTCATAATTTAAAAAGGACTTACACCCATGGCTGCAAGAAGCGTTGATATCTATTTTGAAAACTATCTCAACTACAGCCTGAGTCTGAAACAGGACTCGCTGCAACTCGAGCACGGCATCTGGGATATCTATCCGCCACAGAAGATCGTCCAGGCGGATAATGGCGCACCGGGCAAGGCGCATTGGGAAACGGAGTCCGACGGCTTCGCCACCGGCACCCAAGGCTCCTGCACCTACGCCTTCTACGACGCGACCGCCGACCAGGTCTGCTATATCAACATTGCCTGGGATGATCCCTTCAGCGGCAGCAACAGCTACAGCATCACGACTGACAGCGTGAACGCGAAAGTTTCATACACCGGCGGTGATGGCAATAACGCTTCGGTTACATTCCAGGTCCAGCCCCGTTAATACGGCAGCCCCCGCAACACCTGAAAAATTCAACTCATATAGATCACGTTCATCCTGATAAAAGCACGCGATTGCATGAAAGAGGGCAAGTCATTTCCCCCAGGAAACCGACTTGCCCTTTTTTATCAGAACTTGCTGCGCACCGTCAGCACGAAATTCCTCGGCTCACCATAGAAGTTGCCGTTATCGGTGGTGCCCACCGTCTGGTAGTAGCGCTTGTCGAACACGTTGTTGGCATTCAGCGTCGCGCTCCAGTTCTGGTCGATGCGGTACTCGACACTGGAATTCCACACCGCATACCCCGCCTGGCTGAACTTGTAGTCACGCTTGGGCCCGCTGTAGTCCTGGGTCGCTTCGTTGAAGGTCGCCACCTGCCCGGAGCGGTAGTTGACGCTCTGCGCCGTCACCCCCGCGCCCACGTTGAAGCGCTCCAGCACGCCGGGCAGCTGGTAGGTTGCCCACAGCTTGAACAGGTGTTTCGGCGTCACGCCGCTATAGACCGCGCGGGTGGCGTCGCTCTTCTGGTCGATGGTGTGGTTGTAGGTGTAGCCGGCGAACAGGTTGAGACCCCGGGCCACTTCGCCGCTCACCTCGGCATCGAAACCTTCGCTGACCACCTTGCCCTGGTTCAGGTAGCAGCAGGTGGTCACGCCGTAGTCGAGCGGGTAGTTCGGGTCCTCGATCGCCGCGCCTTCCTGCTCGATACGGTAGATCGCAAAGCTGGTGTCGAGGCGGTTGTCGAACAGCTGGCCCTTGATCCCCAGCTCGTAGTTCTTCGAGGTCACCGGATCCAGCGGCGAGCCGGGCAGTGGTCCCTTCACCTGCTGGAACTGTGGCTTGTACGTCTCGGCGTAGCTGACGTAGGCGGTCCATTGCGGGGCCAGATCGTAGGTCAGGCCCGCATAGCGCGTGAACTTGTCATGCACGCGGAACGTGGGAAGGATCGAGTCCGAATTGTAGGAGCCGTCTTCGTTCTGGAAGATCTGCGTGTCGTGGTAGTGGTAGCTCGACAGGCGCCCGCCAAGGATAAGCTTTACCGGATCGGCCAGGGACAAGCGAACCATGCCGTAGCCGGCGTATTTCTCGGTGACGTTGTCGTTTCGCAGATGGAATCAGCGATGGAAAAGAATGCCGCCTATGCAGCGAAACGCTGCATTACCATGGCCACACTTCCCTCTTCACAGGAGACCGTCATGCTTTTCCGCCACCCTGTCCCACGGGACGCCGAGCGCTGCTACGAAATCGAGATCGGTGCCTACGAAGGCGACGAAGCGGCCACCCTGGAGAAGATCCGCACCCGCATCGAGGAGTACCCGGCGGGCTTCCTGATCCTGGAGGCCGACGGCCAGATCGTCGGTTTCATCAACAGCGGCTGCGCCCATGAAGTGGTGATGTCCGACGAGGCCTTCAAGGAACTGGTCGGCCACGATCCCGCGGCACCCAACGTGGTGATCATGTCGGTGGTGGTCGATCCGGCCTTCCAGGGCAAGGGCTATGCGAAGTCGCTGATGAACGAGTTCATCAGCCAGATGAAGGCGCTGGGCAAGACCAGCATTCACCTGATGTGCAAGCAGCAGCACGTCGAGCTGTATCGCAGGATGGGCTATGCCTATGTGCGCCCTTCGCCGTCCGATCACGGCGGCATGGCGTGGCATGAGATGCTCATGCAACTCTGACGATCAACGCCCACCGGACACTGGATTTCCGACATGAAACAGACCGACACCGAATTCTCCCTGGCTACCCGCCTGACCCGCCTGGGCCGCGACCACGAGCTGCAGCAGGGCTTCGTCAACATGCCGGTCTACCGGGGTTCCACCGTGGTGTTCAAGACCCTGGCGGACCTGGAACAAGGCAACGCGCGCTTCACCTACGGCACCCTGGGCACGCCGACCATCGAGGCGCTGGAAAACGCCTGGAGCGAGATTTCCGGGGCCGCCGGCACGGTGATTTCCCCCTCCGGCCTGGGCGCGCTGGCGCTGGCCCTGCTGACCACCCTGAAAAGCGGCGACCACCTGCTCATGCCCGACTCGGTGTACCGCCCCACCCGCCGGCTGTGCACCAACCTGGTGGAGAAGTTCGGCATCGAGATCAGCTACTACGACCCGCTGATCGGCGCCGGCATCGCCGGACTGCTGCGGGACAACACCTCGACCATCTTCCTCGAATCGCCGGGCTCGCAGACCTTCGAGGTGCAGGACGTGCCGGCGATCACGGCCGTGGCGAAAGCCCGCGGGATCAAGACCATCCTCGACAACACCTGGGCCACGCCGCTGTTCTTCCGTGCCCACGAGCACGGCTGCGACCTCTCGGTGGAAGCCGGGACCAAGTACCTGGGTGGGCATTCCGACCTGCTCATGGGGCTGGTCAGCGCCAATGCCGAAACCTGGCCGCAGCTGCGCAAGACCTACGACGCCATGGCCATGCTGCCCGGCGCCGAAGACTGCTTCCTGGCCCTGCGCGGCCTGCGCACCATGAACCTGCGAGTGCAGGAAGCGCAGCGCCGCGGGCTGGAAATGGCGCAGTGGATGGCAGAGCAGCCGGAGGTACTGACGGTGTTGCACCCGGCGTTCGAAAGCTGCCCGGGGCATGAATTCTGGAAGCGCGACTTCAAGGGCTCCACCGGGCTGTTCTCTGTGATCCTCAAGCCCGGCTACGACAAGCGCCAGCTCGCCCACATGCTGGATAACCTGGAGATCTTCGGCATGGGTTATTCGTGGGGCGGCTTCGAAAGCCTGATCATCCCGTTCGACTGCCGCGACTACCGCACGGCCACCCGCTGGAACCCGGATGGCCTGGCGCTGCGCCTGCAGATCGGGCTGGAAGACATGGACGACCTGAAGCGCGACCTGCGCGCGGGGCTGGATCGACTGGGGCAGTAAGTCACGCGGACCTTGTAGGAGCGGGTTCACCCGCGATTGCGATAGTGGAATCACTGACGCAATCGCGGGTGAACCCGCTCCCACAGGGTCCGCGTCGTACTTTTGAACTCACACAGGAGTGAAGCGATGAAAACCATGGTGATCGGTGCCAGCAAAGGGCTGGGCAAAGCATTGATGGAGGGCCTGGGCGACAGCGGCGACACGCTGATCGGCGTGTCCCGCAGCCGGCCGACGAATCTGACGCCACGGCCCGGCGTCGACCTGCAATGGCTCGAAGCCGACCTCGGCAACCCGCGCCAGGCCGCCGACCTGCTGGCCCACTGCGCCAGCGAAAGCGGCCTGGACACCTTGGTCTACAACCTCGGCATCTGGGAAGACCAGGCCTTCGACGATGCCTACGAGTTCCTCGATGACCGCGACGAGCAGCTCCAGCGCATCGTCGATTGCAACGTCAGCGCGCCGATCCTGCTGATCAAGCACCTGCTGCCGGTCCTGCTGCGCAGCGAACGCCCGCGCATCCTCCTCACCGGCTCCACTTCCGGCCTGCCGCAAAGCGGTCGCCCGGAAGTCACCTTCGGCGCCAGCAAGTTCGCCCTGCGCGGCATGGCCGATGCCTTGCGCGAGGGCTATCGCGACCGGCGCCTGGGCGTGACCTGCCTGAACCTCGGCTACCTGAACACCGAAGATGCCCTGGACACGCCGCGCGAGCTCGCCGAACAGCGCGGCGACGGCGAGTTGATCCCGGTACACGACGTGGTGCAGGTGGTGCGGATGGCCCTGGGCCTTTCAGCCGCGAGCTTCGTCAAGGAGATCACCCTGCCGGCGATCCTCGACCCGCGCTTCTGATTCGCGCATCTCACGCAACTGGCGCTTGATCACATCCACCGGCGGCGCATACAGGAAGCCGAACGACACGCTGTTGCGCCGCCCCTTCACCGCGTGATGCATCAGGTGCGCCTGGTACAGGCGGCGCAGGTACGGATGGCGTGGTTTCGGCCGGGTCGGCCAGTGACGGTGGACGATGCCGTCGTGGATCACCACGTAGAGGATGCCGAACGCCGCCACCCCGGCGCCGATCCACTGCAACGGGTCGTGCCCGGCGTTGCCCAGCACGATCAGGGTAATGGCCACCAGGGCGAGGATCACCAGGTACAGGTCGTTGGTCTCCAGCACGCCCAGGTGCGGCTCGTGGTGCGAGCGATGGAGGAACCAGCCGGGACCATGCATCACGTACTTGTGCGCAAGGAAGCCGACACCCTCCATGGCGACCAGGGTGCAGAGGAAGATGGCGAGGTGGATGAGCATGCGGCGTCGGTATCGGGAAAGGTGGGCGTCAGATTAGGGGAAGTGGCGGGGAGAATCCATGACGGGATTGTCATGTGGGACATGTGCTGACGGGTTGCAGGAAATGGACCGCGGGACTGCTCCCCGCGGCGTCCTTGCGATTTATTTCGGAGGCTCTTTCTCGTTCTGCAAGGCGATCTGGGCCTCCATGTACTGGCGCAGCAACTGATTGATGCGGGTCTGGTAGCCCGGGCCCAGTTGCTTGAACCACTCCAGCACGTCCGCGTCGAGGCGGATGGTCATGGCCTGTTTTCCCGGCATGCGCAGGCGGGCATTGCGGAAGAAGTCCTCGCCCAGTTCGGGGATGTCCGAGAAGTCGATGTCCTCGTCCTTCATGTTGGCGAGGCGGCCCCAGTCAGTTTGAGTATGTCTTGGCATAGGTTCGGCTTCCCTTTCTGGTGTATTTACAGCTGTACATACACCCTAGCCTCGATGCTGGATCTCTTCAGCCGCCGTACGTCATCTGCCGCTCATCCGTGACGGTCGATTTAGCTCCTGACCAGCGCCGTTGAGCGATGCGAGCCTGTCACGCAGAAAGCATCGCGATGGAAGGCAAATAAATTCGAAATGTGTCCCCTGAAAACCCGCTTGACCTCAACCTAAGTTGAGGTCCGAAACTCCCCCGCACTTTCGTCCTACGGAGTTTCGCCATGACTTCTGCTTTCCAGCTGTCCAACCCTGAAGGCCTTTACGACCCAAGCGGCAATGCCTATTCCCATGTCGCCGAGGTGAAGCTCGGCACGCGATTGCTGTTCATTGCCGGGCAAGGTGGCGAGGACAGCAGCGGCGCGTTGTCGGCGGATTTCTCCGAGCAGGCGCGGCAGGCGCTGGCCAATGTGCAGACGGCACTGGCGTCCAGGAGGGCGGGGATGGGCGATGTGTTCAAGCTGACCCTGCTGATCGTCGATCACTCGGAAGAAAAGCTGCGCCAGTGGGTGGCGGTGGCGGGTCAGGTCTGGGAAGGAAGGATGGCGCCGACCTGCACGCTGATCCCGGTGCCGAGGCTGGCGCTGGACGGGATGCAGATCGAAATCGAGGCGGTGGCGGTCGGGCCCTGAAAGTCAGTCCGGCAATCGGATCACTGCACCTGGGGCCGCACCACCACCGTACAAGTCGTCCCCGCCGCCAGCAAAAACCCTTCCGGCACTTCATCGATATGAATCCGCACCGGCACCCGCTGGGCCAGGCGTACCCAATTGAAGGTCGGGTTCACATCGGCGATCAGCTCACGGCTTTCCGGGTTGTCGCGGTCGTAGATGCCCCGGGAAATGCTCTCCACATGCCCCTGCAGCACCTCGCCGCTCATCATCTGCAGCTCGGCCTGGTCGCCCACCTTCACATGGGGCAGCTTGGTCTCCTCGAAGAAGCCATAGACCCAGAACGAATCCCGGTCGACCACCGCCATCTTCGGCTCGCCGGTACGCGCATAGTCGCCGCGATGCACATTCAGGTTGGTCACGTACCCGTCCACCGTGGCCAGGATCTCGGTGCGCTTGAGGTCCAGCTGTGCCGCCGCCAGTTGCGCCTGGGCCTGTTGATAATCCGCCAGCGCGGAGTTGGCGATATTGCTGGCGTCGTCACGGTTCTCCCTGGAGATCACCAGGTTGTCCATGTCCGCGCGGCGACTGGCGTTGACCTTGCGCATCTCCCAGGTGGCCTTGCGCGAGGCCACCAGCGCTTCGGCCTGGCGCACCGCGACCTGGTAGTGCTCAGGGTCGATGCGCATCAGCACGTCGCCCTTCCTGACCAGCTGGTTGTCCTTCACCGGCACGTCCACCACGTAGCCGGGCACGTCGGCGGCGACGTTGATGATGTCGGCGCGCACCCGCCCGTCACGGGTCCAGGGCGTGGTCATGTAGTTGATCCACAGCTGCCGGCCGATCACCACGGCGGCGGCCAGCACGAGCAAGGTGGCGATCAGGCTGAAAAACTTCTTCATCGACGGGGTCTCAACGGTAGACGGTCAGCGCCATCGCGCCGAACAGGCAAAGGAACAGGCACAGGCGCAACAACGCCGGATGCCAGAAGAAGCGGTAGCCATCGATGCTGGCGACAAAGCGGTCCAGCCCCCAGGCAAGGCCCGCCGCGAACAGGAACATCAGGGTCACGGTGGGCATGTACAGGCCATGGAAGGCGATTTCACGAAGCATGCGGCAGTCCTTGCACCGCGCCGAGTTCGGCCAGCGGCGATTGTGGGTCGAGCAGGGAAGTACGGATGAAGTGCAGGTAGCTCTGCACCCGGCGCAATGCCGAGGTGTCGAAATGGCGGGCAAAGGGCTCGTCGGTGGCCTGCACGCGGCTGATCGCATGTTCCACCGCCACCAGCGCCCGTTCGTGGTTGCTCGCCGACGGCTGCAGGAACAAGCGCGCCAGCGCCCGCCCCATGACCCGGATGGCCTGGCGCCACGGCTGCGATTCGGCATAGGACGGGTGCACCGGCAGGATCGCCTGTTCCTTGCGCAGCTCGATGATGGCGTGGCCGATCTCCAGCACCACGAACATCCAGCGCAGCAAGCGGCTTTGCACCTGCGGCTGTCCCACCGCCAGGCCATAGGCCTGGTGCAGCAGGTCGCGGGTGCGGCTTTCGAAGCCGGAGCCGAGGCCGCGCAGGCGCCCGCTGATGGCGAACAGCACCTGCTCGCGCAGGTCCTGCTCCAGGCGACTCCACAGCCAGCGACTGTTGGGCGGCAGGATGATCGCGCCGGCCGCGGCGCAGACCAGCATGCCCAGGACCATGCCGATGTAGTCGTTGACGTAGGTGTAGGGGTTGTAGACGGTCAGGTTGTTCGGCACCGAACCGATGGCGAAGAACACCAGCAAACCGATGCCGTAGCCCGCATAAGCCGGGCGCGAAGCGAGGAAGGCACCGAGCATCAGCACCGGCGCCAGCACCAGGCACAGCAGCGGGAAGCCATCGATCCAGGGGAAGACGAAGAAGGTCTCGAAGAAGCCGACGAAGGCGCCGAAAAGGGTCCCGCAGGCCATCTGGAAGGACATGCGCTTGGGGTTCGGCGACGCCGCCGAGAGCCCCACGGTGACCGTGGCGATCAGGGTCATCATGCCGCCGCTGGGCCAGTCGCTGAGCAGCCAGTAGCTGCCGAGCAACAGCAGCACCGCTGCGGCGCGAACCCCGGCGGCGGCGGATACCAGCCAGCTGGTCTGCGCCACGTAGGGTTCGTCCCACTGCTCGCGCTCGTGGTTGTGGGCGCCCAGCGAGGCGTGGGTCTCGGCGTAGTTGTGCATGTCGTCGACGAAGCGAAAGAGCAGTTCGTAGGCGGTATGGAAATCCAGCAGGTCGGACTCGCTCGGTGCGGTTTCCTCGTACACCGCACGCAGGGCCCGGACCTGCGCCGGCAAACCTTCCTTGTACACCGCCAGCTCCAGGGTCAGGCGCAGCGCGTCGGCATCGGTGAGGGCGCGGCCGACATAAGGGTCGAGCAGTTCGGCGAGGGTCTTGAGCCCAGGCTCGATGGCGCTGACGATCTGCAACGGCCCGCGCAGGCGCAGGCGCTCCAGCAACTGGTGCAGGGCGTTGTAGCGGGTGGTGATGGCCATGAACTCGCTGTTCATGCGCACCAGCCGGCCGCTGCGACGACGCATGTGCGGGTCTTCGAAGGCAGTGACGCTGCGCAGGCTCTCCAGGCCCACCGCCTCGGCGATGAAGCGCACGTTGCTGGTCTCCAGGCGATCGCGCTGGCTGTCGCCGCGCAGGCCTTCCACCACCACTGCGGCGAACACGCCGAAGCGTTGATAGAGCGCGTTGCGCATCGCCGCGCTGGCCGACTGCGGCAGGATCGCGGCACTGACCAGGGTCGAGACGAAGATCCCCAGGCCGATCTCCAGCACCCGCCACACGGCGGCCATGAAGGCCTGTTGCGGCTGGTCGAGAATCGGCAGGCCGATCATCGCCGCGGTGTAGCCGGCGAGGACGAAGCCATAGGCGCGGAAGGTCCGGTAGCGCATCGCCCCCGCCGAACACAGGCCGACCCACAGCGCCAGGCTGGGCAGGAACAGCTCGGTGTTCTGCGGGAAGATGGCGATCAGCGCGACCATCATCGCCGAGCCGGCCAGGGTGCCGAGCACCCGGTAGAAGCTCTTGGCGAACACATGCCCGCTCTGCGGCTGCATGACGATGAACACGGTGATCATCGCCGTGCGCGGCTGCGGCAGCTCCAGGCGCATCGCCAGCCACAGGGTGACGAAGGCGGCGGTCAGCACCTTGAAGATGTAGACCCAGGTCACGCCGTCGGTGCGCGCCCATTCAAGGAAGCCGCGGCGCCACTCCAGGGCGGCGAGCCAGCGGAACGGCAAGGCCAGTGCGTTCATTGGTCGTGGCCGGGCTTGTCGAAGATCGCCAGGGTACGGGGTGTGGGCGGCGCATCTTGCCGTTCCGGCGCCGGCACATCGGCGCCCGCCCCCAGGCCGCCGCCCAGCGCCGTGACCAGGCCGGCATGGGCACTCAGCCCTGCGGCCTGGACCTGCTGCTGGATCATCTGCTGCTTGAACAGCAGGGTCTGGGCGTTGAGCACGTTGAGGTAGTCGGTGAGCCCGCGCTGGAAGGCAATCAGCGCAATGTCGTAGGTCTTCTGCGCCGAGGCCACGGATTCGGCGGCGAAGTGCGCCTGTTCCTGCATCGACTCGCGGCGGATCAACTGGTCGGAGATACCCTTGAGCGCCTCGATCACGGTCTGGTTGTAGTGCGCCACGGCGATGTCATAGCCGGCGGAGGCGACGCCGAGCTGCGAGCGCAGGCGCCCGCCATCGAAGATCGGCAGGCTGATGGCCGGGCCGACGTTGTAGTTGAACTTGCGCCCGGTGAGGAATTCCAGCGGCCCGCCGCCGGTAGCCATGAAGCCGAGGCCGCCGATCAGGTCGACATTGGGGAAGAAACCGGCATGGGCGACATCGATGCCACGGGCCTGGGCCGCCACCTGCCAGCGGCTGGCGACCACGTCCGGACGCTGGCCGACCAGCTCGGCCGGCAACGCCGACGGCAGTTTCAGCGCTGCGCCGAGGGCCAGTTGCGGACGTTGCAGTTGCGCGCCCTCCCCCGGCCCCTTGCCGGCCAGGGCCGCCAGCTGGTTGCGCGCCAGGGCGATTTCCTCGTTGAGGGCGTCGAGCTGGCGATGGGTTTCCGGCAGCGGAGTCTGCGCCTGGCTGACTTCGAAATGGGTGCCGATGCCGCCGGCCAGGCGCCGCTCGGCCAGGGCCAGGATCTGTTCCTGCTGGGCCAGCTCGGCCTTGACCACGTCGCGCTGGGCGAAGTGCAGCGAGAGCTGGATATAGACGCGAACCACGTTGTTCTGCAGCTCCAGCTGCGCCTGGCGGGCCTGGGCCACGCTCATGTGGGCCATGTCCACGGCCTGCTCGCTGGCGTTTTCCTCGCGGCCCCAGAGGTCGAGGGCGTAGCGGAAGCCCAGGGCGGCGTTGTTGTCCCAGGTGTTGGCGCCGGACAGCGCGCCCGGGCCGTAGAACTGGTCTTCCGGCCAGTTGTGACGCTTGAGGGTGGCGTCGCCGTTGACCTGGAGCTTTTCCGCCGACTCGACCACGCCAGCCATGGCCTTGGCTTCGCGCACCCGCGCCGCGGCCATCGCCAGGCTCGGGCTGCCGGCGAGGGCCAGGGTCATCCAGCGGTCCAGCTGCGCATCGCCATAGGCGCGCCACCACTGCTGCTCGGGCCAGTGGGCGTCACGGGCGGCTTCGTCTATCGCCGCGTCGGTGGTCAGGGAATTGGCTTGCAGCGTCTTGCTTTGCGGGGCGATGCCCCAGGTTCCGATACAGCCGCTCAAGGTCAAGCTAAGGACACAGACACTGAGCGCATTCAGCGCTCTGATGATGCGACGCGGCACAGCTGCGAATTCCCGACGTAGGTGGATGAGGCCGGGCAATTCTAGGGGGCCGCCGCGGTGGCGATAAGCGTGCTTTCCTGCGAATCTTTGTTACCAAAACGGCGATAATCCGGCTTTAGTCGGAAGACCGGCTCAGTTACTTCGTGTCACAATTCTGTCGTCTTCTTTGAGAGCGCCCCATGGACACCCTGCAAAACATGCGTGCTTTCAGTTGCGTGGCCCAGGTCGGCAGTTTCACTGCCGCCGCCGTGCAGCTGGATACGACCACCGCGAACGTCTCGCGGGCGGTTTCCAACCTGGAAGCACACCTGCAAACCCGCCTGCTCAACCGCACCACCCGGCGCATTGCCCTGACCGAGGCCGGCAAGCGCTACCTGATGCGCTGCGAGCAGATCCTCACCTACGTCGAGGAAGCCGAGGCCGAGGCCAGCGACGCCCACGCCCGCCCGGCCGGGCAGTTGAAGGTGCATTCGATGACCGGCGTGGGCCAGCACTTCGTCATCGACGCCATCGCCCGCTACCGCCAGACCCACCCCGACGTGACCTTCGACCTGACCATGGCCAACCGCGTGCCGGACCTGCTGGACGAGGGCTACGACATCTCCATCGTGCTCGCCAGCGAGCTGCCGGACTCCGGCTTCGTCTCGCAGCGCCTGGGCATCACCTACAGCATCGTCTGCGCCTCGCCCGAGTACGTCGCCGAGCACGGCGTGGCGCAGAAGCCGGCCGACCTGCTCAAGCACGCCTGCCTGCGCATGGTCAGCCCGGTGATCCCGCTGGAGAAATGGCTGTTCGACGGTCCGGAAGGCCAGGAAGTGGTGAACATCACCCAGGCGCCGTTCCAGGTGAATTCCGCCGACGCCATGAAGACGGCGATCCGCAGCGGCATGGGGGTCGGCGTGCTGCCGATCTACTCGGCCATCGACGGCCTGCGCGACGGCACCCTGGTGCGGGTGATGCCGGAGTACCGCCTGCAGGAGCTGAACCTGTACGCGATCTACCCGTCGCGGCAGTACCTCGACGCCAAGATCAAGACCTGGGTCGAGTACCTGCGCAACTCGCTGCCGGAGATCCTTGCGGCCCATGAAGCCGACCTGAAGACCCACGAACTGCGCGTGGCCAACTGAAATCTTTGTGCACAGGGGCGGCGGGGAATGATAGCGTGCTACTCATTTCCCGACGACCGCTGAGATTTCGCTGATGAAAAAGACGGTACTCGCTTTCAGCCGCATCACCCCGCCCATGGCCGAGCGCCTGCGGCAGGACTTCAACGTCATCGTTCCCGACCCGAAGAACGGCGATATCGCCGCCCAGTTCGACGAAGCGCTGCCCGAGGCCCACGGCCTGATCGGCGCCGGGCGCAAGCTGGGCGAGGCGCAGCTCAAGGGCGCGGCGAAGCTGGAAGTGGTGTCCAGCGTTTCGGTGGGTTACGACAACTACGACGTCGCCTACCTGAGCGAACGCGGCATCGCCCTGACCAACACCCCGGACGTGCTCACCGAAAGCACCGCGGACCTTGGCTTCAGCCTGATCATGAGCAGCGCCCGGCGTGTCGCCGAACTGGATGCCTGGACCAAGGCCGGCAACTGGAAGGCGACCGTGGCGCCCTCGCATTTCGGCTCGGATGTGCATGGCAAGACGCTGGGCATCGTCGGTGCCGGCAATATCGGTGCGGCCATCGCCCGGCGGGGCAAGCTCGGCTTCAACATGCCCGTGCTGTATAGCGGCAACAGCCGCAAGCCGGCGCTGGAGCAGGAACTGGGGGCGCGTTTCGTCAGTCTGGAGACCTTGCTGGCCGAGGCGGATTTCGTCTGCCTGGTGGTGCCGTTGAGCGCACAGACCAAGCACCTGATCGGCGCCGAGCAACTCAAGCAGATGAAGCGCAGTGCCTTCCTGATCAATATCTCCCGCGGTCCGGTGGTGGACGAGGCGGCGCTGGTGGAGGCGCTGCAGAACGGCACCATTCGCGGCGCCGGGCTGGACGTGTACGAGAAGGAGCCACTGAGCGAGTCGCCGCTGTTCTCGCTGAGCAATGCGGTGACCTTGCCCCATGTCGGTTCGGCGACCGCCGAGACCCGCGAGGCCATGGCCAATCGCGCCATCGACAACCTGCGCGCCGCCCTGCTCGGTGAGCGGCCGCAGGACCTGGTGAATCCGCAGGTCTGGAAGTAAACCTCCAGGACCTCATCGCGGGTGAACCCGCTCCCACAGGGGACAGTGTGGGAGCGGGTTCACCCGCGATGAGGCCGAACCTGCCTACCTTAAAACGGCGGCCCCTACAGCAACCCTCGGTTTCCTGAACACCAGCACATTCCCCGCCATCACCAGCACCAGCCCTACCAGTGCCGGCGCCGTCCACTGATACCCCTCCACCGCCGCCGACACATTCAGCGCCACCAGCGGGAACAGCACGGTGCAATACGCCGCCCGCTCCGGCCCCATGCGCCCGACCAGGGTCAGGTAGGCGGTAAAGGCGATCACCGATCCCGGAATCGCCAGGTACAGCAGCGAGCCGACGTACTGCGCACTCCAGTCCATCGCAAACGGCACGCCACTGACCAGGCAATACAGCCCCAGCATCGTCGCGCCATACAACATGCCCCAGGCATTGGTGGTCAGCGGCCGCAGCCCGGCCTTCTGCTGCACGCTGGAGAGCATGTTGCCGGCGGAGAAGCACAGCGTCCCCGCCAGCCCCAGGCCCAGCCCGAGCAAGGTCTCATGGCTCGCCGCCTGCCCCGCCAGTTCCGGCCAGAACAGCAGCCCCAGCCCCGCCAGCCCCATCGCCCCGCCGAGCAGAACATTGGCGGCGATCTTCTGGCCGAATAACACCCGTGCATTCAGGGCGTTCCACAGGGTCGCGGTGGAGAACACCACGGCGATCAGCCCGGTGGTGACCCACTGGCTGGCAGTAAGGAAACAGATGAAGTTGACGCAGAACAGGCACAGCCCCTGGGCCACGCAGACCAGGTGCCCGCGCCGGTTCATCGGCTGCAGCTTGCGGCTGACCAGCAGGAAGGCGAACAGCACCAGCGCCGCCAGGGCGAAGCGATAGACGATGGACGCCGGGATGGCGACCACGCCCAGTTGCAGTTTCAGGGCGATCCAGGTGGTGCCCCAGATCAGCACGGTGAGCAGGTAAAGCGACAGGTTCATGGCGAAGGCTCCTACGGTTGCCTTCAGTCTCCGGCCCGGTGCGGGTCAGGCGCTTGCACAAACTTGCGCTTTTGTCGGGCGGCGGGCTGTCAGACCAATGCCCAGGGCGTAGGATGGCGTCGGAGGTAGCCATCATGACCGTGCTCGACCAGTTGCAAGTGTTCAGATCCATGAATGCTTCGCCCCATGCCCGCCTGGAAAGCAGCGCGCTGCTGGGCGATGGCATCGCGGCGGCGTTGTGGAGCAACCGCCATGATGCCCGCGACTACGAATCCCCCAGCCATCACACGCTGTCCTGCTACATCGCCGACGGCACCGGCACCTTCCGCCGTGGACAGCCAGGGCGCAAGGGCGCGCCGGACAAGCTCTGCGTGATGCCGGCGGGCTGCGTGTCGAACTGGATCGTCAACGGCAGCATTCGCCTGGCGCACCTGTACATCAGCGAGGAGCAGTTCGCCCTCGGCTGCGTGACCCTGCTCGACCGCGAGCCGCGGGAATTGCAGTTGCGTGAGGCAGACTTTCTCGAAGACCCGCAGCAGGCCGCGCGTTTTCGCCAGCTGATCACGCTGAACTGGAGCGAGCCCGGCGAGCGCCTGCTGACCAGCAGCCTGGCCCACGACATCCTCGGCCACGCGATCCTCAGCCAGGTCGGCCTGCGTGACAGGGTGAAGCTCAAGGGTGGATTGGCGCCGCACCAGCGGCGGCAACTGGTGGACTACATCGACGCGCATCTGGAGCAGTCGATCGGGCTGGCCGAACTGGCCGGGCTGTGCAGCCTGTCGGAGTATCACTTCGCGCGGATGTTCCGCCACAGTTTCGGCCTGCCACCGCACCAGTACCTGCTGGCGCGGCGCCTGGCCAAGGCCCGGGAGCTGCTGGCCGGCAGCGACCTGCCGCTGGGCGAGGTGGCGCTGGCGTGCGGGTTTGCCAGTGCCAGTCACTTCAGCAACCGCTTCCGGCAGGCGCTGGGGGCGACGCCGGGGGCATATCGGCTGGCCTTGCGCGGCTGATAGACCAACACATGGCTCACTGGCGTGGCAGGGACCTGTGGGAGTCCACCTTGTGGGAGCGGGTTTACTCGCGATTGCGTCGGTGATGCCACCATCGTAATCGCGGGTGAACCCGCTCCCACACCGACCGCGGCGTACCTGCCACCAGCGATCAGAACTCCAGCGTGCTCGACAAACTCACCTGCCGCGAATCGCCGATCGCCACGAAGTAGCGGTTCACCGCCGAGGTGTAGTAGGTCTTGTCGAACAGGTTCTTCACGTTGAGCTGGAAGCGCACCTTGTGCTCGTCCAGCTTGGTTTCATAACTGGCGAAGGCATCGGCCACGGTGTACGACGGCAGGTCGAAGTCGTTGATCGCATTGCCCGCCCGCTCGCCCACGTACCGCGCGCTCGCACCGACACGAAGGCGGTCACCACCGAGAATCGTGCCAACGTCATACACCGCCGACAACGAGCCGCTGTGCTTGGCAACGTTCTGCAGACGATTGCCCTGGAAGTCCGGATCCTGGGTCACCTCAGCGTCGGTGTAGGCATAGCTGCCCATCAGGCTCCAGCGCTCGCTCAACGGGCCGCTGACATCCACTTCCAGGCCACGGGACTTCACCTCCCCGGCAACGCTGTACACCGTATCCTTGGTCAGCGGATCCTCGCTCGATACCAACACGTTGCGCTTGGTGATATCGAACAACGCGACCGTGGCACTTAGCGAGTTCGGCAGGTCGAGCTTGGCACCGATCTCCCAGGACTTGCCCTCCTCCGGTGCGATCGACGAGTCGATCACCAGGCCACCACTCATCGGCGCAATGCTGGAGCTCGGCTTGAGGGACTCGGTGTAGCTGCCATACAGCGACAAGGTGTCGTCGACCTTGTAGACCACACCGGCATGCGGCACCCAGGCCTGGTCGTGGCTGTCGGTATTGGCCTTGAACGGACGCCCGCGACCGGCGTACTGGTCGAAAGTCTGCCAGCGCGCACCTGCCACAAGGATCCAGTGCTCATCCAGGTGCACGGCGTCCTGGAAGAACAGCGCATCGGTGCGTCGCTTGTCGGTCTGTGCGCTGTCACTGGCGCTCACCGTGGTGCCCTCGACCTCACGGCCATACACCGGATTCAGGTAGCTGAACGTGCTGAGACTCTTCTGGCGGATCAGGTCGGAGCGATAGATCTTGCGGTATTCACTGTCGAGGCCGAACAGCAGGTCGTTCTGCAACCCGCCGATCTGCACCTTGCCGTCGAAACTCAGGGTGGCGAAGCGGTCGGTGCTGAGGGATCCATGAGTACCGTCGATGCTGCGGGTCAGGGTGCCGTTGCTGGCATTGACACCGGTAACCCGCACCTGGCTCGCGTCGTAGGTCTCGCGGTTCCAGCTGTAGCCGAAGTGGGCCTTCCAGTCGTCGTTGAACTGGTGGTCGACCTCAAGGCGATACAGGTCCGAACGCCCTTCCATGTCGTTGAACGGCTCGTCGAGGCGGCGCTCGGCAGGGATATTCAGTGGGCGGTTGCTGCGCGGGTCGATGGCGGTACCGCGGTCGAACGGGTAGACGAACTCGCGGTGCTCGTAGGCCAGCTGCACCTGGGTGTTCTCGCCGTACCAGGCCAGCGACGGCGCCACCAGCGACTCACGGTGCACGCCGTAGTTGCGCCAGTAGTCCTCGTCTTCATGATCCACCACCAGCCGATAGGCCAGGCCGCTGTCGCCCAGCGCGCCGGTGCTGTCGAGGCCGCCGCCGCTGCCGTTCTTGCCTTCGCCATAGGTCGAGCCGCGCAGGTTGAGGGCGTTGTAGCTCTGCAACTGCGGGCGCTTGCTGACCACGTTGATCACCCCGCCCGGGTCCTGGATGCCGTACAGCAGCGAGGCCGGGCCCTTGAGCACCTCGACCCGCTCGGTGGTGGCATTGAGGCTGCGGCCCTGCACGATGGGCATGCCGTCGCGCATGATCGAACCGTCGCGGTTGTCGCCGAAGCCGCGTTTCATCACGGTGTCGCTGGTGCCGCCGAAGTTGTTGCCCTGGGTGATGCCGCTGACGTTGTACAGGGCGTCGTCGAGGTTGCGCGGGGTCTGGTCCTTGAGCACCTGCTCCGGCACCACGTTGATCGCCTGCGGGATCTCCATGCTCGACGCCGAGCCACGCATGATCGAGGTGCTTTCCGGCTGGCGGTAACTGCCAACGCCATTGGCCTGCGAGGTGATGCTGGTGGCATCGAGGTTCAGCGCACCGGCATCGCGGGCCAGCGGCTCCAGGGTCAGGGTGCGGGCATTGATGCGCCGGTAGGCGAAGCCGGAATGCTGCAAAAGACGCTGCAGGGCCTGCTCGGCGCTGAGACGACCGCTCACCGCCGGCGCCTGCAGGCTCGGCAGGTCGACGGTGTAGACCACGCTGAGGCCGGTGATCCGGCTGAAATCGCTGAGGGCCTGGGGCAGCGGCTTGGCCGCCAGGTCGAAGGCGTAGACCTGCTCGACCTGCTCTGCGGCAAACGCAGGCAACACGCCGGCGACCGCCATACCGATTGAAAGACTGTGAACCACCGCCGACCTTGCACCCATGCCGATGAACCTGTGAGAGAGCTGTATTAATGCGAATAAATCGCACTTCCACTCACTACACGGATGCCGTCGCCAAGTACCTCACCGGTTTTTGAAAATATTTTTCAACGCAGCAAGGTCACCCGACCCAACAGGGTATGGCGCTGGAAGCCGGCCACCGCACCCAGGGCATCGAGGGCCGCCAGCGGGTCGTCGGCGGGGAAGCTGCCACTGACCTTGCGCGTGCCCAGGTCGCCGTCGAGCAGGAGGATCCGCCCCGGGTAATAGCGGGCCAGGTCGTCCACCACTTGCTGCAGCGGCACCTGGTAGTAGTTCAGCCAGCCCTGGCGCCAGGCCAGGCGGGTTTCACTGTCGACCCCGTGCACGCTGCCGGCGTGGCCATCGCGGTAATCCACTTGCTGGTTGGCGGTCAGGACCTGCTGCGCCTGGCCATCGGCAGCAGTGACGCCGACCCGCCCGGACAGCACGGTGACCTCTGCCCCGCCCTCCTGCCTGCGCACTTCGAACTTCGTCCCCAGCACCTCGGTGCGCCCGCCGTCGGCTTCGACGATGAAGGGCTGCCCGGTGTGGGTGACCTGGAAGAACACCGCGCCACGCTGCACCTCGACACGGCGCTGGCCGTTGCTGAAATCGACCTTGATGGCGGTGTCGGCATCGAGGGTCAGCCGGGAGTTGTCCGCCAGGGTCACCTCGCGGACCTCTCCGACCGCCGCCACATGGTCCGCGCCGAAATCCCGCAGCCAGTCGGCCGGGTGCCAGCCGGCACCGACGCCGAGCATCAGCAGCACCGAGGCGGCCACCGCCAGGCCACCCAACTTGCGCCAGGGCGACGTGGCCGGGCGGTCCATGGCGCGCAGGTAGGCTTGCAACGCTGCGTCTTCCTCGACGGCCAGCCGCACCGCCGGCGCTTCGCTGCGCTGCCACAACGCCTGGGCATCGCGCCAGGCCTGGGCATGGGCCGGATCGCTCAGCAGCCAGCGCTTGAACGCCGCACCTTCAGCCAGCGCCGGCTGGCCGTTGATACGGGTCAGCCAGTCCAGTGCAGTCTGCTGCTGTTCGGGAGTGATCGAGGCATTCATCGCGGCGCGCTTCCTGGCTTGCGGAACTGTTCGACGTCCATGGCGATGCTCGCCTTGCAGACTTCGAGGGCGCGCATCATATGTTTTTCCACCGCACTTTGGGACAGGTTCATGACCTTGGCGATCTCGCCATAGGTACGCCCGTGGATGCGGTTGAGCAGGAAGATATGCCGGGTGCGCTCGGGCAGTTCGCGCAGTGCCGCCTCGATGCGGCGCAGGTCGCTGTCGGCTTCCAGGGCGGCCTGGGGCTCGCTGTCCAGCGATGGCTCCAAGGGTTCGGCCAGGCTGTCGTTGACCCGCTCCCGCGCACCTTCGCTGCGCAGGTGATCGATGGCGATATTGCCGGCGCAGCGCATCAGGTAGCTGTCCAGCGACTCGATCTCCACCTGCGGCCGGCGCCAGAAGCGCAGGAACAGGTCCTGCACCAGGTCGGCCGCCGTCGCCCGGCAGCCGACACGCCGGCTCACCAGGCTTTCCATGCGCCCGCGCTGGGCCAGGAACACCTGGAGAAAACGCGCGCGGGCCGGGGCATCGCCCGGGGGCAGGTCGAAGGGTTCGTTCATCGCGTCAGAGCAGCCCCAGGGCGGAGAATGGCGCCAGCAGCAGGCTGGCGAAGGCCAGGCCAAGCAGCCAGCGCGGTCGGTACGGGAGCAGGAACACCCACAGGCACAGGCCGGCCATCAGCAGGCCGAACAGCTCGACCAGGCCCATGGCCCAGCCGCGATCGGCGACCGCCGCCGTCAGGGCCAGGGCCAGCAGCAGCCAGCCGACGATACGCAGGCCCAGCAGTTGCTCCGCCTTCGGCTTGCGCCCGAGCAGGTCGTGGAAGTGCTTCTCCATGGCCAGGCAAAGCGCGGCGCAACCCGCGAAGGCGAACAGCGCGATCGTCAGCATCAACTCGCCTCCGCTTCAGTGTTGAGGGCCGGTGTGGCCTTGGTCGGCTTTGGGGCGCGCTTGGCCGCCGGTGCCGGCGCCCGCAGCATCTTGCCGGCGGCCCAGGCGAAGAACAGGCCGCAGCCGAGGGCGGTCAGGTCGAAGCCGGCCATGGCCCAGTCGCCCGCGAGCAGCGAGTGGTCCAGGCCCTGCCCGGTGGTGACGGCATTGAGCAGCGGCAAGCCGGCCCACAGCAGCGCCGCCAGCGCCAGTTGCTCGCCCCAGGCGCGCCGGCCCTTGCGCAGCAGCGCGTGGAGCAAGGCGCCCAGCCACACTGCGAAGAACAGGTTGACCTCCCAGTCGGAGCGCCCCTCCAGCGCCACCGGCAGCAGGCGGTTGGCCCAGAAGAAGCCGGCGACGGCGAGGATCAGCCCGCTCATGCTGGCGATATTGAGCACCTCCACCAGGCGCAGTTCGAACGGCTGGGTGCCGCTCTTGACGTGCTTGAGCTGGCGCTTGCCCAGCCACATCACCAGCCCGGTGCCGATCACCGCGGTACCGGCCAGGCCGAAGAAGAAGTACAGCCAGCGCACCATCGGCCCGGCGAACTCGCCCATGTGCAGGCCGTAGAAGCCGCCGGTGATGATGCCGGGGACATGCTCGGGACGGGCGCTCCAGGCCAGCGAGCCGTCGGCGGCGTTATAGCGCCAGCCAGCGCCACGCTGGACGACGATGCGCTCGTGGCCGTCGGGCACGAACAATACCTGCGCGGTGCGATCGCCAGGACGCTGGATGTCGACCCAGGTGATGGTGGTCTGCGGCGCCTGCTCCTTCACCTGCGCATACAGCTCCGGCAACGCTGGCAGCGGGAATTTCTCGCCGGAGGCCTTGAGGGTCTCCCGCGGCCCGAACACATCGTTGAAGAAGGCCTGCTGGTCGCTGCCATAGCTGGCGAGGATGCTCGCCGGCATGACCATGTACATGAAGATCACCAGGCTGCTGTAGCTGATCATCAGGTGGAACGGCAGCACCAGCACGCCGATGGCGTTGTGGCCGTCGAGCCAGGAACGCTGGCCCTTGCCGGGGCGGAAGGTGAAGAACTCCTTGAAGATCTTCTTGTGGGTGATGATCCCGGTGACCAGCCCTACCAGCATCATCAGTGCGGCGAAGGACGCCAGCCAGCGCCCCCAGGGATAGGGCATCTCCAGCTGGAAGTGGAAGCGGTAGAAGAAATCGCCGCCGCGGCTGTCGCGGGGCACGATTTCCTCGCCGGTCTGCGCATCGAGGGTCTTGCGGGTGAAGCCGCGCGGGCCGTCGCCACCGCGCCAGCCGACGCCAAGGCCAGGGCTGCGTTCGTCCGGCAACTGGATGAACCAGCTCGGCGCATCGGGCGCGTTGCGTTGCAGGTAATCCTGGGCAATGGCCAGGCTGGCGGCGCTGTCCAGCGCGCGCACGGGGATCTCCGGCTGGCTCCAGCGGGTGATCTCGGGTTTGAAGTAGGACATGGTCCCGGTGAGGAAGATCGCGAACAGCAGCCAGCCGAAAATCAGCCCGGCCCAGGTGTGCAGCCAGGCCATCGCCTGGCGGAAACCCTCTTTCATGCTTGGCCCATCCAGTACATCAGTCCGTTGATCGCCGCCAGCACCAGCGCCGGCAGCAGGATGCCCGCCCAGGCCCGCCCGGCGCTGCGCGCGGCGAAGGCCCAGATGAACGCGCCGAGATAGAACAGGAACGAGCTCATCATGCCGGTCAGCACCGCCTCGGGGCGTGGCAGGGGCAACGACTGGCTCAGGCACACGCTGGCCATCGAGGCCAGCAGGTAGCCACCCAGTAACGCGGCGAGGCAACGGGAGGTCACGGCCAGGCGATAACTCAGGGGCAACCCGGCGGCTTTGCTCTTCATGCGGGGAACATCCAGGGCGGGAAAGGCCGCCAATATAAATGATAAGGATTCTCACGCGCAAAACTGTCTGACGGGCCGGCTGTCTTTGTCCGATTGCCGATACGCAGTTTTCCCACATACAATGCGAACAATTCTTATTCTTTTGCGCATCCCCGGCGCCGGAGTATCCAGGTGCCCAGCGCCCCTCCCGTTCTTTCGACTACGGTTGAAGGTCTCTACCACGACCATCATCACTGGCTGACCGGCTGGCTGCGGCGGCGCCTGGGCTGCCCGGACAACGCCGCCGACCTGGCCCAGGACACCTTCATGCGCCTGCTCCAGGCCCGGGAAACCCCGGTACTGAACGAACCGCGAGCGTTTCTGACCACCGTGGCCAAGCGCGTGCTGTTCAACCATTACCGGCGGCAGGAACTGGAGCGTGCGTATCTCCAGGCCTTGGCCCAGCTGCCGGAAGAGGTGGCGCCGTCGGAGGAACACCGGGCGATCATCTTCGACACCCTGATGGAGCTGGACCGCCTGCTCGACGGCCTGCCCGCCCAGGTCAAGCGCGCCTTCCTGCTGGCCCAGGTCGATGGCCTGACCTACAACGAAATCGCCGAGCAACTGGGCATCTCCCTGGCCACGGTGAAACGCCATCTGAACAAGGCGGCCATGCGCTGTTACTTCGCCCTGTGAACCACGACACTCCCGGTTTTTCCCCCCGCGTGGCCGAGCAGGCCGTGCATTGGCTGATCGAATTGCAGGGCGGTGGCCTCGACCATCGCCAGCAACTGGCGATGGAGCGCTGGCTGCAGGCCAGCGAGGAACATCGCCAGGCCTGGGCCCATATCCAGCGGGTCAACCAGCGCCTGAGCGGGCTGTCGTCGCCGCTGGCCCACGCCACCTTGCAGGCGCCGGCCTCGGCCAGCCGGCGGCGGGCCTTGAAGATGCTGCTGTTGCTCGGCGCCGGCAGTGCCGTGGGGCTGGGCATGCAGGCCAGCGACAGCCTGCCGCCGCTGCTGGCGGACTACCGCAGCCCGCTGGGGCAACGCCGGCAGATGCGCCTCGACGACGGCAGCGAGCTGCACCTGAACACCGCCAGCGCCGCCGACGTCCGCTTCGATGCCGGGCAGCGTCTGGTGCATCTGCTGGAGGGCGAACTGCTGCTCAGCGTGGCCGAGGATCGCCGGCCGTTGCGGGTGTTGACGCGCAATGGGCTGCTGGACCTGTCTGCCGGACGCTTCAATGTCCGGCAGTGGCCGCGGCATAGCGGCGTGGCGGTGTTCCAGGGCCGCGCGAGCCTGGCGGGAGAGGTGCTGGAAAGCGGGCATCAGGCACGCTTCGACGACGCCGGCTGGAGCGTGCGCACGCCACTGGACGGCAACAGCGGGGCCTGGGTCGACGGCATGCTGGTCGCGGCGCACATGCCCCTGGCGGCGTTTCTCGAAGAGCTGGGGCGCTATCGGCGCGGGCAGCTCAACTGCGATCCGGCGGTGGCGCGGTTGCTGGTGTCGGGGAGTTATCCACTGGCGGACAGCGAGCGGATCCTTGCGCTGCTGGAAGTGGCATTGCCGGTGAGGGTGAGGCGTTTTACCCGGTACTGGGTGACGGTGGAAGCCAGGGCCTGAGAGGTCGGCAAAAATTATTTTCAAAGCAGTGAGCCGTTTTCCGAACCTCGCGTGACAGAGAAGACAGAACCCTTCCAATCCGCTCTTCTCAAGGATCCCCCGATGCCCTTCCGACCGAGCCCGCTGGCCCTCGCCCTGCTGCTGTCCTGCGCCAGCATCGCCCCGCTGCACGCCGCCGAAGCCCCGGAGCGCAGCTACCACATCGCACCGATGTCGCTGGAAAGCGCCCTGAACCAGTTCGGCCGTGACAGCGGCGTGCTGATCTCCTTCGGTTCGGAAGTCACCCAGGGCCTGCAAAGCCGCGGCCTGAGCGGCGATTTCACCCCGGCCCAGGGCCTCGCCGCCCTGCTCGAAGGCACCGGCCTGCAAGCCCGCGCCGAGGGCGACAACGCCTTCAGCCTGCAACCGGCGAACAGCGCCGCCAGCGCCCCGGTCGAGCTGGGTGCCTCCAGCGTGGTCGGCGACTGGCTCGGCGACGCGCAGCAGGACAATGTCTTCGAGCACGCCGGCGCGCGGGACGTGATCCGCCGCGAGGAATTCGAACGGACCGGCGCCAGCAGCGCGCGGGAAGTGCTCAACCGCATCCCCGGCGTGAATGCCCCGGAGAACAACGGCACCGGCAGCCACGACATGGCGCTGAACTTCGGCATCCGCGGCCTCAATCCGCGCCTGGCCTCGCGCTCCACGGTGCTGATGGACGGCATCCCGGTGCCCTTCGCACCCTACGGCCAGCCACAGCTGTCGTTCGCCCCGATCAGCCTGGGCAACATGGACGCGGTGGACGTGGTACGCGGCGGCGGCGCGGTACGCTACGGACCGCAGAACGTCGGCGGCATCGTCAACTTCGTGACCCGGGCGATCCCCGACGAGCCCACGGTGAAGGCCGGCCTGCAAACCCAGACCAGCCCGTCGTCCAGCCATGACGGCTTCAAGAGCAGCGCCAACCTGCTCGCCGGCGGCACCGCCGACAACGGCCTCGGCGGCGCCCTGCTGTACTCCGGCAGCCGCGGCGGCGACTGGCGCGAGCACAGCGACACGCAGATCGACGACCTGATCCTCAAGGGCAAGTTGCAGATCGACGAAGCCAACAGCCTGCACGCCATGGCCCAGTACTACGAGGGCGAGGCGCAGATGCCCGGCGGCCTGAGCGTGGCCGACTACAAGGCCGACCCGTATCAGTCGACCCGGCTGGTGGACGAGTTCTGGGGTCGCCGGACCATGTTCAACGCCGGTTACGACTACAAGGAAGGCGAGCGCCAGTTCAGCGTCAACAGCTTCTTCACCAAGACCCTGCGCAGCGGTTACCTGCGCCAGGGCAGCTCGATCTCGCTGTCGCCACGCGAGTACTGGGTACGCGGCATCGAGACCCGCTTCACCCAGGGCTTCGCCCTCGGCGAGAGCCACCACGAGGTCGGCCTCGGCTACCGCTACGTCAACGAGGCAGGCCACGAGCTGCGCTTCATGGAAGCGGTCAGCGCCAACCGCCTGCCGAGCACGGCGAGCCGCAACGACCGCGACACCCGTGGCGCCACCGAGGCCCATGCACTGTTCCTCGACGACCGCATCGACATCGGCCAGTGGACCCTCACCCCGGGCATCCGCTACGAAATGATCGACTCGCGGCAAAACAACAACCTCACCGGCAAGGACTACCAGGGCAGCTACAACACCGCCCTGCCGGCGCTGAACGTGATGTATCACCTGAGCGACAGTTGGAACCTCTATGCCAACACCGAAGGCTCGTTCGGCAGCGTGCAGTACAGCCAGATGCCGAACCGCGTCGACCAGGGCGAAGTGAAGCCGGAGAAGGCGCGCACCTGGGAAATCGGTACCCGCTACGATAACGGCAACTTGCAGGCAGAAGCCGGCCTGTTCCTTATCAACTTTGACAACCAGTACGAAAGCAACCAGACCAACGACAGCGTGATCGCCCGTGGCGAAACCCGCCACCAAGGCCTGGAGACCAGCGTGAAATACGCCCTCGACGACGTCAGCCCGCTACTGTCCGGTTTCGATGTGTACGCCAGCTACGCCTTCGTCGACGCGACCATCCGCGAGGACGGTGCGAACAAGGGCAACCGCGTGCCGTTCTCGTCGCGACACAAGGGCACCCTGGGCGTGGGCTACACGGAAGGACCTTGGAAGCTCAACCTGGACAGCACCTGGCAGAGCGACCAGTTCGCCGACAACGCCAATACCTCGCAGGAAAGTGCCGACGGCAGCACCGGACGGATCCCCGGCTACATGCTGTTCAGCAGCCGCGCGGCGTACGACTTCGGGCCGCAGCTGTCGAACCTGAACGTGGCAGTGGGGGTGAGGAACATCTTCAATCGCGAGTACTTCACCCGCTCGTTCGATGACAACAACAAGGGCAAGTACGTGGGTGAGCCGCGCACGGTGTACCTGCAGACATCCGTGGCGTTCTGAGGATCACGCGATCCCTGTGGGAGGGGGTTCACCCGCGCTGGGCCGCGAAGCGGCCCCAACCCGGGCGACTCATCTCCCTGATCCTAACCTTGTTTCCGGCCCATTTTGAAACAAAATAATTTTATTTTTTAGGGGGTTGAAATCTGCTCCGATCTGCCTGACCTTGTAGTCAAGAGGCAACGATTTCCCAGGCAACCCAGCCTCAGTCGCCTCTTGTGAGCTAGCTGAATAAGGATTGGAATCATGCAAATCCAGGTCAATAGCGACAACCATATTCAAGGCAACGTTCGTCTGGAGCAGTGGGTACGCAGCACGGTGGAAAGCACGCTGGAACGCTACGACGACTCCCTCACCCGCATCGAGGTTCACCTGCGGGACGAGAACGGCGACAAGCCCGGCCCTCACGACAAACGCTGCCAGATGGAGGCACGCCCAAAAGGCCATCAACCGATTTCCGTTACCCACAAGGCCGCCAACCTGGAGCAGGCCATCGAGGGTGCCGCGCAGAAACTGAACAACGCCCTGGAACACCTGTACGGCAAGCTGCGCGCCAAACGTGCCGTGACCCAGCAGGACGGCAGCGCCAATGACGCGCTGCTGCAGGAAGAATTCCTCGAACGCCTGGGCTGAACGACAAGACCGATACGCAGACGGTAAACGAGAAAGCCCCTGGCCTTGCGGCCAGGGGCTTTTTCTTTGCGCTCTCGGGCGTTATCGCTGCATGGGCATCTGGCGTGGTCCCTGTGGGAGCGGGGGTGAACCCCCCATTGCCGGGGGAGTATAAAAAACGAAAAACCGGGGGCCAGCCCCCCCCCCCCCCGCGCCACAAAAAATGCTTTCTGCGAGGACGCC
>NZ_JAZDQN010000014.1:0-157881 GCF_036324125.1 Pseudomonas ulcerans
CTGCTTCATCAGGCGTCTCTGCGGTTGAGATCAGGCATTCTGCCAAAGCTGGAAGCCCTCTTCAGAGTTTCCTTAGGCGTTGAAGTAGCCGGAACAATCTGCCCATTGCTCGCCTGAACAGCGCCGTTGTTGGCCGCATCGCCAGCGTTGAACCAAGTCTGATCCGCGTACTGCAAAGCACCTGCGGTGGCCATCGCAGTAGCGGCGTTTTTCAGGCTGTCCTTGCTCAGCGTTTCCTTCAGGGCAACTCCCAGATTGCCCTTGTTATTGATAGTACTAACCGTCGCGGTGGTTGCCAGGCTGGCGGCGCCGGCCAAGGGAGCGCCAGTCAGACCCAGTCCGGCCGGACCCAGTACAGCGGCCATCATGATTGCAATAATGATCTTTGCCGCCGGCCCCAACCCCGAGTTCGAATACTTGAAGCTGGTATGAATCTCCTGCACCTGCCGCCAGTCGACCCCGCCCTGCGCTTCCAGTTGTTTCAACCACTCAAGCTTCGGATCCGCCTTGACCATCGCCTCGATGGATTCATGCACCGTCTGCTGGTTCACCTGCAGCACGTCGGCCTTGATATTGCCCACCGCGTTGATGACCAGCTCACCCTGGGCCACCATCTCGGTCTGGCGCACGGTCTCGTCCGTGCTGCCCTTGCCCTTCATGCTGAACCAGCCCGCGTTGGACTTGCTCTTCTCGTGGCTTTCCTGGTGCAGGTCCTTGACCGACTCGAAGGTGATGTCACCACCGCTATCGATGGTCAGGTCGTCACCACTGTTTAGCTTGGCCGCCTGGTACACCTGGTCGCTGCCGCTCTCCAGTGTCAGGTCACCACCAGTGATGATCTCGCTGCCAACATTGGTGACCTGCGTCACTTCATCCCGCTGGGTCTTCTTGCTGCCGAAGCTGCCTTTCTTCTTCATGTCGTACAACGAGTAGTCGCTGTCTTCCGCCGACAGCAACCCCAGGCGCTCACCGGCCACCAGGTACGCGCTGTCACCCGCGCTGATGCGACTGGCGATCATGGCCAGGTCCTGGCCGGCCTTCAGCGCCACGCTGCCACCCGCGTTCAACTCCGCAGACACCTGGCTGACGTGGTCTTCCTGCTCCGTCACCTTCTTGCTTTTTGCGTACGAATGCAGCTCGTCCGCCGCCGAGGACAGGGTCAGGTTTTCCGTCGCCGTCATCGCGATGTCACGCTTGGCGTCGATGCTGCTGGCGATCACGTTGATATCGCGGCCGGCCTGGGCCGTAAGGTCACGTCCCGCGCTGACCGTGCCACTCAGTTGCTCGGTGCTGGAGGTGCTGAAGTTCGTACCGCGGCTCTGGCCTTCCTCGGTCTGGGCCGAGTCGAGGTTGACGTCGCGGCCTGCCGAGAGGCTCACGTCACGACCCGCCTGCAGCACTCCACCCGTGTTTTTCACGTCACGGCCGGCTTGCGCGCTCAGGTCATTGGCCGCTTCGATGCGCGCCGCGCTGTCGGCGAAGTCTTGCCGCCAGGTCGCATCACCTGCGGCGCTCTGATGGCTGGTCACCGTGCGTTCGTTGATGACGTCGCCGAGAACCGCCGTGAGGCTGACATCGCGGCCGGCAATGATGCCGCCGGCCTTGTTGACGATGTTGTTGCCCGCCAGCAGGTCAAGACGGTTGCCGGCTTCGATCAGGCCGCTGTTGACCAGGTCGTTGCCGGCCATCGCCGAGAGGTTGTTGGTGGCACGCAGGGTGCCGACGTTGTCGAGGTTCTGCCCGGCAATCAGCGAGAGATCGTTACCGGCAATCAACGCCCCGGTCGGACCAAGACGGTTGTTGGCCTGCGCCAGGTACAGCACCGGCACCAGCACTTTTTCGCCATTCACTTCATGCTCTTCGAGCCAGACGATGCGTCCGGGTTGTAGCCGAGGCCTGAGAGCAGGCAGTCGGAGCTCGTGAACTGCTTGAGCTCGGTGAGGACCGGGTTGGTTTCGACCAGGTATTTTTGCGATTGCGAAGCGGCATTGCGGTCAGGCAGGGCCTGGACGCGATCGATCGTGATGGGTGATGTCAGTCGTCGTCGATGGGCTTTTCTATGCCGATCAGGTGTTGCATAGCGCTACAAAACTTCTTCTCGGTCCGACTTTCTTGTAGGCCATTTCCCAATCATACTGCGCCGCCTTTTCTGGCGTTGCGCTCTTGGGAAACGGTGCCTACCCTTCGCCGGTCGCTGACTGTTCGGTGACCGGGTTTAGCAGCTCGTTCAATCCAAGGTGCATCAAGCGCCCTCTACTCACTCGACCAATTTCCGGATGGGTCGTTGTGTGTCATGGCGGTTGTGCGCGGGGCGCTTTCGAGCGCGCCGGGTTCCTTGGTCCCTGGTCTGCTAACCCGCGTACAACTGCCACCCTTTCGTTTAGCAGCGATGCTTGGCAGTCCTTTTTGACCAAGGAGTTGCACAATGATCAAGATCGTTCCCGATCCCCCTCGACTGACCACGGTCCATACCCATTTCAGTGCCTGCAACAACAGCCACAAACCGCTGTTCGCCGTCTGTGATGGCGTCGATATCGAAGATGCCCTCGTGCACCTGTCCATGACCCTGAAATCCGCGTTCGAAACCAATACGCAGGTCTGCGAGCAGGCTGATCGCTCTGTCGGTGGGCTGGCCTGGGCGACCTATCACTCGCTGGAGATTTCACAGGCGTTGGTGGAGTCGTTGTTGAGTGGGTTGGCTCAGCAGAAGGCTGGAGGGTGAGTTCGTGATTTGATTGCCGGGCCGCTCATGCGGCCCCGCATCTGCTCAAAAAGGGACAGAAAAGGGGACAGATTTATTTTCCAAGACCTCTGCTCAAGAAAAATAAATCTGTCCCCTTTTCCTGGATAGATTCCACTTGGGTGACGGTACCCGTGACCTCGACCGCGCTCCACTGGATGGCGGCATAGACAGCCCCCTGCTGCCTGGCCATAGCGGCCAGCCCTAGTAGTACACAGCAAGCAAACGTGAGCAGAATGACTCGGTTGTATAGATGATCTTTTTCGGCTTCGCGTGGGTAATACATGGTGCGACTCTTCCTTGAAAATTCCGCACTTTATCAGTCAGTTGACCGATAAATTTAAGATATTTTAGTTGCCTACAGCGCTTAACTCATAAAAAAACCATTAGGAAACATTCCTTTCAACTCGGAGGGACAGATTTATTTTCCAAGGCAGCTGATCAAGAAAAATAAATCTGTACCCTTTTCCGTTGCTGATTGCGCAGAGGCGTGTGGGCAAATGGCCTGGGCGTATCGAGCCTCGGGCGATAAAACGAAGACCGCAGGCTTACCCCTTGCTGACCAAACCACTTCGATCAGCAAGGGCGGAGGTCAGAACATATGGGCACCCGAAGCATGTTAAGTAAGTGCCATTCAAATCTACTGACTTTCCCCGCTGAGATTATCTCGCCACGGCGCAAGCAAGCCTTCCTGAAGAAGTCGGTCAACGACACCATCCTCAATACTGCCAACATAAGTATCATCCAATTGAAACTCAAAGGATAGACCTTCCTTTTCGGACAAGGCTCTAACAGCATCAATCAAAACCTCAACTTCTTCTAGGTTTTTCGCGTCAACATCAAGAGGAAGTATATTCGGCGGTAAAGCCGAATATACTTCCAGCATCCCGCCAACTACTTCTAAGGCATTTTCGTCCATTTCATCAATAAAACTAGGCGGCGCAATACTCCATATTCTTGACGCAGCAAGCTCACTCACAAGCCGCTGAACGCCAGTTCTAATAGACTGATCCAAATCCTGAGCTACGTAGAAAATCATCCTCTGCTTAGAGTGATCTAGCGGCATGGTATGCATTACTCAGTTCCTTGCTTTGGAGGGTATGCCGGAAGGGCTGAGCCAGGACCACCAGGGTTATATCTAAACCCTCCAGGCATGTGTGCATCCAAATGTCTGGTGTCAGGTAATGGCACAGTAAGCGGTGACCCTTGAATATGATGCATAGGAATTCTCTCTCCCTTTAACCCTGCATCTTCCGGAAAGACTTTAATCCATGCATCGTCAACTTTCGGAGTACGCCCTTTAGCAATGGCGGCCCGGTTCTCAGTGCTTAATATTTGGCCATACCCAAGGTCATCCCAGTTATCACGCAATGCTCGCCAGTCAGCAGCATTCGTACGAACAACACCTGTTCGAGTGGTACCGGAAGATACAACAGGCGCTGGAGACACAATCTCGCCTGTCCCTTCTGCACCGGTCTCCTTCACCGGACGGGTGTGCGGCATGCCAGCTTCAGCATCCGCCGAGACAGTCGAGGAGTATGGCGCCTTTCCTGCATCTGTCCCTTTTGAGCCAAGCACTGAAGCCAGTGCCTTTTTCGCAGCAATAGCTGATACGCCGCCGGCAGCTACTAATACTAGACTCTCAGCAATAATCCTAGTTTTCTCGTCCGATAGCCCCCATTTTTGCTGCATCGCACCCGCAATAGCCCCCGAACTGTGTCCGGCAGTAAACGTTGCGAGCATCTCCTGAAACTCGAGGTTGGATTGACGAAGAAGCTCCCACTCTTTGGTCGGGCCATCACCGAGGATCTGGTAAACGTCGTCCAGATTGGCCATGGTATTGGCCACTTCTCTGGAGTAAGCAGCGCAACTTGCAGGATTGGCCGAGCATGCTGCGGCAGCTTCGAGGTCTTGAGCAAAGCTCAAGTCCTTATAGCGAGTCACTACCTCTTCTCGACAGCCAGCATCGGCACACGCACGCAGTTCCTTGGCTGCTTGCGCCAGTTGATCGTGATTCAGGTAGTTGTACTGCGTGGCGTTCTGCGCCACCCAGGCGCCTTTCTGCAGACTCTCGGCGTCTGCATCACCCTGCGTAGCGGCGGCCAGCACCCCCACCAACTGCGAACTCATGCTTAGCAGGTTCTTGTCGCCGCCCACCCAGGTGTTGAGTTGCTCAACCATCGCCTCATTGGCGCCCGCTGCCAGCGCGCCAGCACGGAAATCACCACCGCTGACTTCGGCCAAAAGACCACCGACCACAGCGTGAATCGCGATTTTCTGCAGGCTGCCGTCGGCATACAGCCCCTGGGTGTAGTCGCCGACCGCGTTGAAGCTGGCCGCAGCCAGTGTGTTGAACAATGTGTTCTGCAAGACATCGCCCAACTCACCGCCCTGCCCCAAGATTTTGCCTAGGGCAGTCGATGTGGCATTTTGCAGGCCCTGCTTGGCCGCGAACTGACCAATATCTTTCCAGGTGCTCAGATTGGAAGTGATCTTACCGGTGACAGGATCGGTGGTCGTACCAGTCCAGGCGTCGAAATATCCAGAGGTCAAGCCTGCCGTAATTCCCGAGATAGCGTAGCCTTTGAGCGCATCGCTGGAAGTCACGTCCTTGAGCACCGCGCCCAGATTGCCGCGATTGTTGATCACGCTGATCGAAGCAGTAGTCGCGGCACCCGCAGCAACCGCACCTCCAGCCGCTGCTACCGCCGTACTTGCTCCAGCAGTTCCCAGCGCGCCCATCGCAGCCGGCCCGACCACCGCAGCCATGATGATCGCAATAATGATCTGCGCCGCCGGCCCCAAACCCGAGTTCGAATACTTGAAGCTGGTATGAATCTCCTGCACCTGCCGCCAGTCGACCCCGCCCTGCGCTTCCAGCTGCTTCAACCACTCAAGCTTCGGATCTGCCTTGACCATCGCCTCGATGGATTCATGCACCGTCTGCTGGTTCACCTGCAGCACGTCGGCCTTGATATTGCCCACGGCGTTGATGACCAACTCACCCTGGGCCACCATCTCGGTCTGGCGCACGGTCTCGTCCGTGCTGCCCTTGCCCTTCATGCTGAACCAGCCCGCGTTGGACTTGCTCTTCTCGTGGCTTTCCTGGTGCAGGTCCTTGACCGACTCGAAGGTGATGTCACCACCGCTATCGATGGTCAGGTCGTCACCACTGTTTAGCTTGGCCGCCTGGTACACCTGGTCGCTGCCGCTCTCCAGTGTCAGGTCACCACCAGTGATGATCTCGCTGCCAACATTGGTGACCTGCGTCACTTCATCCCGCTGGGTCTTCTTGCTGCCGAAGCTGCCTTTCTTCTTCATGTCGTACAACGAGTAGTCGCTGTCTTCCGCCGACAGCAACCCCAGGCGCTCACCGGCCACCAGGTACGCGCTGTCACCCGCGCTGATGCGACTGGCGATCATGGCCAGGTCCTGGCCGGCCTTCAGCGCCACGCTGCCACCCGCGTTCAACTCCGCAGACACCTGGCTGACGTGGTCTTCCTGCTCCGTCACCTTCTTGCTTTTTGCGTACGAATGCAGCTCGTCCGCCGCCGAGGACAGGGTCAGGTTTTCCGTCGCCGTCATCGCGATGTCACGCTTGGCGTCGATGCTGCTGGCGATCACGTTGATATCGCGGCCGGCCTGGGCCGTAAGGTCACGTCCCGCGCTGACCGTGCCACTCAGTTGCTCGGTGCTGGAGGTGCTGAAGTTCGTACCGCGGCTCTGGCCTTCCTCGGTCTGGGCCGAGTCGAGGTTGACGTCGCGGCCTGCCGAGAGGCTCACGTCACGACCCGCCTGCAGCACTCCACCCGTGTTTTTCACGTCACGGCCGGCTTGCGCGCTCAGGTCATTGGCCGCTTCGATGCGCGCCGCGCTGTCGGCGAAGTCTTGCCGCCAGGTCGCATCACCTGCGGCGCTCTGATGGCTGGTCACCGTGCGTTCGTTGATGACGTCGCCGAGAACCGCCGTGAGGCTGACATCGCGGCCGGCAATGATGCCGCCGGCCTTGTTGACGATGTTGTTGCCCGCCAGCAGGTCAAGACGGTTGCCGGCTTCGATCAGGCCGCTGTTGACCAGGTCGTTGCCGGCCATCGCCGAGAGGTTGTTGGTGGCACGCAGGGTGCCGACGTTGTCGAGGTTCTGCCCGGCAATCAGCGAGAGATCGTTACCGGCAATCAACGCCCCGGTCGGACCAAGACGGTTGTTGGCCTGCGCCAGGTACAGCACCGGCACCAGCACTTTTTCGCCATTCACTTCATGCTCTTCGAGCCAGACGATGTCGTGGGTCAGCGCGGCGACCTGTTGCGAACTCAGCGACACGCCAACTGCCAGGTTCAGCTGCTGCCTGCTGGCGATGGCGTTGTTCATCAGGTACTTGAACTGGGCCTCGTTCGAGGTCTGGCCCTCAAGGAATGCCTGCCCGGTCCGGGCGACGATGGCTTGCTGGACCAGGCGTTGCTCGTAGAAGCCATCGCCCAGGCGCTTGGCGCTGTCGTCGGGGTTGTAGCCGAGGCCGGCGAGCAGGTAGTCGGAGCTCATGAACTGCTTGAGCTCGGTAAGGACCGGGTTGGTTTCGACCAGGTATTTGTGCGGTTGGGAAATGAATGTGCTGCTGGGCAACCCTTCTACCCGGGTGATCGTTTGCACCGCCGCAGAGACACCGGGCGTAATGGCGTTGGTTTGAGCAGTGCCCACCGGGATCAGAGCGGCACCCGTGACAGGGCTGCCCTGGGTATCAAGCGTGCTGCGAACAGGCGGTGCTACCGAAACGCCCTGGGCAACTGCGGGGCTGCCTGGAGAAGTGACGACCGGGCCACCCTGGGTCGCTACCGGGTCACGAACAGATGGCGCTACCGAGACACCTTGAGAAATCGTCGGGTCGATGTCAGCGGTAACGACATGACCGCCCTGGGTGGTCACAGAGTCACGGACAGGGGCAATGACGGAGCCGCCCTGAGGTGTCACCACCACTTGGGTAACGGCTGCAGTCACGCCGGACTGGGCACCTGTCGTCGCCTGATTGACAGCGCTGGCCAGGTTACCCTGCGTACCGGCGACCACCTGGTCGGCCGTGCTGACCTGGGTGCCCTGCACCATCCCGGCGTTCTGGCCTGCCGAACTGCCGGAAGAAACAGAGGTGATGGCCGGCAAGCCGCTGGTCGAACCTGCATTCTGCACAGGCAGCAATACACCGCTGTCCGGATTGCCCGTGGCAATTCCGGTCACGCTATCGACATTGGTGACACCCGTGGAGTCAGAGGTATGACCCGGCAGTACCAGCCCGCCGATAGGTCCAGCACCTGGCGCACTGGTGTCGAAAACCGATGCGTTGGCGCTCACGCCCGCGCTTTGCCGGGTAACCGCAGCAAGCTGGCGAGTGGCGTTGGCGATCTGGCCAACCGAGCCGATCTGGATGGTGCTTGCCTGCGTATCAAAGACGGTTTGCTCGCGCTGCGCGACAGAGACTGCCGCGCTGCCAAGCGTCCAGCTTTGTGGCAGGCCGACGGGTTGGGCCGCCGTGGCAGCGGTGCCACTCTGGCCACTCAGGCGGAACAGGCCGCTCCGGTCGTCCGGCAGGCTGAAGCCTGGCAGGCTCAACGGGTTGACTTGTTGCTGGGCCAGATCTGGCGGCAGTTGCTGGTTAACCGTCACCCGCGTGGAGAATTGGCCGCCCGAAGCGTTGGTGTCAGTACGCGAGCCACCGCTCACGTAGCTGTAGCCAGCGCGTACGACGTCGTTGCCGATGTTGTTGCTGGCGTTGACGCTGACTGCACCGCCGGCCTGGATGATGGCGGCATAGCTCTGATCGCCATTGGACAACTGGGTAACCTTGCGGAACTCAGGCATCTCGGTTTCGGTTCGGCCGATGAAGCTCGCCAGTGCCCCTTCCAGCCCACCGAGATTGTTGGCGTCATAACCGCTGCTGGCAGACCAGTACTGTGCAGTGAAGCTGGCGGCAGCATCGACCAGGTCGCTGGCGCTGTAGACGCGCGCGCTGCGGAACGAGCGGAAGGTTTCGGTATCGCTGGCCTCCACGCCGGTGTTGGTCAGGTTGTTCAGCGTGGCGGTGAGGTTGCCGCTGGTGATGATGTTGCTGCTCTGGTTGAACAGATCGCCACCGTTGATGCTCAGATTGCCGCCAGCGGTGATGCTGGACGCCGCACTGGCGGCCGTCACTTCCAGTTTTTGACGCTGGATGATGTCCCAGGTATGAGTGTTCTTGCCGCTGCCGCAGTCGTTGTTGTAGTACGGCCGGTTGCACGCGCCCTCGTCGATCCTGGCGGTATAGATCCCGCCATTGCTGGTAGTCAGAACCGTACGGATATTGCGTATCGTGCTCGCCGCCAGGCTCATGCTGCCGTCGCTTTGAATCGATGCCGAGCTGTTGACGATGCTGTCGGCCAGGGCGCCTTGCCCGTTACGGTCGATCCTGAGGTTGCCCAGGCTGTAGATGTCGGCGTAGCTGTTGTTCAGCGCACCTACCCGCAGGCCCATGTCGCCGCCGCTGAAGACCAACCCGCGATCGTTGACCAGCGCGCCGGTGGTCACGGTCAGTGCCTGCCCGCTGCCCAGCGTGCCCTGGTTGTTGATGCCCCCCGCATTGACCGTCAGGTTGCTGGCCGAGGTCAGGCGACCGGCATTGTTCAGCGCCCCCGCCACCAGGACAGTGGTGTCACCGCCGCCAGCGATGGTCGAAACGGCGTTCAGGTTGACTTGCCCGGCTCTCAGCTGGAGCGTCCCGGCGCTGCTGAGCCGGCCATTGCCCCCGTATGTTCCACCGAGGGTGATGTTCAGAGAGCCGTTACTGGCGATCAGTCCGTCATTGTTCCAGTTGCCGCCGCTGCCGACGAAGCTGGTGGAGGCCAGCAACTGACCGCTGGCGGTCTGGCTGAACTCATTGACGTTGACGCTGAGGCGCCCGGCCTGGATGACGTTGCTGTTGCTCCAGCTGTCGGCGTTGAGGGTCAGGCCGCCACGCGTCACGATCGAACCACCGGCACCCGAAACATTGGTGGTGGAGATATCAAACGTCCCGTTGCCCGTATGCAGTAGCGTCCCGCTCCCATTGAGGAAGCGGCCAGCGTTGACGGTCAGGTCGCCGTTGGCGCTTTCCAGGGTGCCGCTACGGTTGTCGAAGAGGTTGCTGACCTGGAGGTTCGTAGCGCCAGCGGTTCCCAGCGCACGCAGTTGCCCTGCCTGGTTGTCCAGGCTTTCGGCGGTTACCGCCAGGGTGCTGTCACTTTCGATGATGCCGAGGTGGTTGCTCAATGCACCGCTCAGGTTCAGCTCGACCTGGCCGCCTGCGACCTGGCCAGCATTGTCGAAGCTGCCACCGGTGACGCGTATCAGGCCTTTGCCGTAGAGGCCGCCGTTACGGTTGTCGAAACGTGCGGTGTTGATCAGTGCTTCGCCGGTGCGTGCAGAGACTCGCCCGCCCTGGTTGTCGAAACTGCCCAGCGCGGTCAGGTTCAGACGCTGTGCCTGGATCACGCCGGCCTGACGGCTGGCGTCATAGCCGTTGTTCAGGACGCCGGTCACGGTCGCGGTGAACAGGCCCTGCAGGCTGGATAGCACGCCGCCCTGGTTGTAGAGGTTGCCGGCACTCAGGTTCAGGTCATCGTTCTGAGCGATGATCCGGCCGTTCTGGTTGTCGATGTCACCGGCGATATCGACGCGCAGCGCACCGACGCTCTGTACCGTGCCACGCAGGTTGGACAGGCTTGCCGCCTGTACCCGCACATCGGCGCTCTGGCTGTAGATCACGCCGGCGTCGTTGAGGAAGCTCCCACCCGCACTCAGAACCAGCGTGCTGTTGGCCGCAAGAGTGCCAAGGTTGCGATTGTCCAACTGCCCCGAGGTGTTGAGGGTCATCAGGCGTTGGCTGAGCAGTTCCCCTGCCTGGTTGCTGATTGCGGCGCTGCGCCGCAACAGCAAGGTGCCGGCACTGCCCAGCTTGCCACCGGTATTGGTCAGGCTACCCGACAGGTCGAGAGTCATTGCGCCCTTGCTGCTCAGGTTGCCAGCGCTGTTGTCAAGGCTGCCGCCTTCAAAGCTGAAGTCCTGCTGAGCCACCAGGTTGCCGGACGTGTTGCTCAGGGCATTGGCTACAACGGTCAATCCTGCGCCGCTGTCGATCAGGCCTTTCTGGCCGTTGTTCAGCAAACCCGCCACGGTCAGGGTCTGGCCCATGCCGCTGGACAGGATGCCGCCGCTGTTGTCGACGCTGGCAGCGGTAACGTTCAGTGCGTTCTGGCTGACCAGTGCGCCGTTGCCGCTGTTGAGCAACTCACCGGTCAGGGTTGTAACCAGGTTGCCACTGCGGCTGGACAATGTACCGCTGTTGCGGTTGTCAAGACGGCCGCCGGAGACGGTCAGGCCCTGCCAGCCGGAAACAAGGCCGTTCTGGTTGAGCAAGTTGGTCGCGTTGACCGTCAGCACGTTGCGGCTGATCAGCGTGCCGCTGTCGTTGTCGAGGGTACGGCCGCTGAAGGTGAAGCTCTGCGCGCTGGACACCTCGCCAGAGTGGTTGTTCAAGTCGCGGATTCGCGTGAGGGTCAGCGCACCATCGGCCGTGATCAGGCCGCCGAGGTTATCGAGGTCGTTGCCGAGCATGTCGATGGACAACCCGGCATTGCCCATAACACGCCCCGAGTTCAGCGACAGCGCCTTGAGTACCAGGGTCATGTCGTCTGCGGCCGACACTTCGCCACCGCTGCCGGAATCCAGACGGCCAGCCGTCAGGTCAAGGGTGCCGGTGCTGTTGATCAGGCCTTTGACGGTGTTGTCGATCGACGCTGCATCGAGGATCAGGCGGCTCCCGCCCAGCACTTGACCGTTCTGGTTATCGAGGGTGCCCGCGCTGGCCTTGAGTTCCTGGGCAGCAATGATCAGGCCCTGGTCCCGATTGGAGAGCAGGCCGTCGATGGTCAGTTCCAGGTTGTTGCGGCTGGTCAGCGTACCGCCGGTGTTATCGAGCGCATTGGCAGTCGCGTCGATACCGGCTGCGGCGATCATGCCCTTGACGTTGTTCAATGCACGGGCGATGCGCAAGGTCAGTATCTGGTTGCTGAGCAACTTGCCGCCGTTGTTGTCGAGTTGTTGAGCATTGACGGTGAGCGCCTGGGCGCTGGAGATTTCGCCGCCCTGGTTCAGGGCTTCGTTTACGTTGTTCAGCACCAGTGCGCCCGGCGCATTGATCAGGCCGTTTCGGTTGTCCAGCTGGCCGTTGTTCAGATCCAGGCTCAGGGCGGTGTTGCTGAACAGCTTGCCGCCTTGCTGGTCGAGACGGCTGACGCTGGCGGTCAGTGCCAGGCTGCTGCCAATACTCCCGCCGCCGCTGTTGTTCAGTTGCGCGCTGGTCAGTTCCAGTCGATCGCCGCCGCTGACGCGGCCGTTCTGGCTGTTGTCGAAGTTCCCGGTGCTGAGGGTCAGCAGGCCTTTGCCGCTGATCGTGCCGCGCTGGCTGTTATCAAGACTGGCGCTTTCAAGGCCCAGCGCACCATCAGTCAGCAGTTTGCCACCCTGGTTGCCGATTGCGCCGGCGCTGTCGATTGTCAGGGCTCCAGCGCTGGAGACGCTGCCCGCGACGTTGATGAGGCTACCGGCGTTCAACGTCAGCGTGCCTTCACCGCTGATCAGGCCCTGGCTGTTATCGAGCGCTGCCGACAGGTCGATGCGCAAGGCCGTGAGTGCGCTCAGTGCGCCGCCGGCGTTGTCCAGCGTCCTGCCGGCCAGTACAAGGCCTGCCTGGGTGGAGAGCAAGCCGTTGCCACGGTTGATGGTCTGCGCAACGTTCAGACTCAACGCGTTCTGCGCCAGAACCTGACCCTTGTCACTGTTATCCAGTTGCTGGCCGCTCAGGGTCATCGTGTCCTGGCTGGACAGCTCGCCGCCGCGGTTGTCGATGCTGGTGACATCGATGGCAAGCGCTTTGGTGGAACCGATGAAACCGTTCTGGCGGTTATCCAGCGCGTCGCCGCGCAAGGTCAATGCACCTTGGGCAAGCATCTGGCCGCCCTGCTGCTGAAGGCTGCCAATGTGCGCGTCGAGGTTTTGCTTGCTCGCCAGCTGCCCGAGGCGGTTGTCTGCTGTTGCAGCGGTCACGTTCACATCACCGTCGCCAATCAGCGTGCCCTTGGCATTGATCAGGGCGGTGTTTGCTGTCACGTCAAGGCCTGCGCGGCTGCTGATCATGCCTTCGGTGTTGTCCAGGCTGCCGCTGCCGATGCTTAGCGCCGCGCCGGAAAGGGTGCCTTTGACGTTGCTCAGGGCCTTGCTCACAACCAGCGCAAGGGCCTGGCTGCTGAGCAGTTTGCCGCCACTGTTGTCCACGCTGGTGGCGTTCAGGTTGAACGCCTGTGCGCTGGAGATTTCACCGCTCTGGTTGGCAACGCCACCGAGATTTTTCAGCAGCAACAGGCCAGGGGCATTGATCAAGCCCCCCTGGTTGTTCAACTGGCCGTGGTTCAGATCGAGGCTCAGCGAGGTGTCGCTGAACAACTCGCCAGCCATCTGGTCAAGACTGGTGACGCTGGCGGTCAAGGCCAGCGCACTGGCAATGCGCCCGGCGTTCTGGTTGATGACCTTGCCTGCCGTCAGTCGCAGGGTGTCGTTGCTGGTCAGACGACCGTTCTAACTGTTGTCGAACGTGCCGGTGGTGACCTGCGTGGCGCCCTTGCCAGAGAGGCTGCCAGCCTTGCTGTTGTCCAGGCTTGCACTGCTCAGCGTAAGTGTTGCATCGGTGGTGATCGAGCCCGCCTGGTTGCTCAAGGCGCCGGTGGTTGTGACGCTCAGGGCACCGGCACTGGACAGGCTGCCCGAGGCGTTTTGCAAAGAAGCAGCGCTGACGGTCATGGCCGACTCACTGCTGAGCAGACCGCCACTATTGTCCAGCGCGCCGGACAGGCTCACATCCAGGTCTTGCTGGCTGGCCAGCGTACCGCCTGCGTTATCCAGACGAGTGCCGTCGAGGCGCAGGGTATTACCGAACACCAGGCCTTTGTTCAGGTTGATCACCCGCGCCACGTGCAACCCTAGCGCCGTGCCCGCCAGCACCTTGCCGCCGCTACTGTTGTCGAGTGTCTGGGCGATGATGTCCACGCCGACCTGGCTGGAGAGCTCACCGGCCTTGTTGTCGATGTCGGCCACATCGATTTTCAGCGCTTTTGTCGAACCCACCAGGCCACCCGACTGGTTGTCGAGAGTGTTGCCGCTCAAGGTCAGATTGCCCTGTGCAACCAGTTCGCCGCCTTGCTGGGACAGATCGCCGATAGTGGCGACCATGGCAGACTGGCTGGCGATACGGCCGCTGCCGTTGAGAACACTGTCAACCTGCAGTTGCATCAGGCCAGCGGCGTTGAGCAGGCCGCTGCGGTTATCCAGACGGGTGCCGACCAGCTCAAGACCCGCGTTACTGTTGATCAGACCTTTCTGATTGCTGCTCAGGCCTGTCTGGCTGTTGTCGAGTGCATCGACGAACAATTGCAGGCCCTTTTCGGCGCGAATCGCACCGCCACGGTTGTCCAGGCTCTCACTGCGCAGCACCAGCAGGTTCTGCGCAGTGACACGGCCGCCACGGTTATCCAGCGTCTGGCTGGTCAGCTTGATCGGGCCCTTGGCTTGCAGGCTGCCACCGGCGCGATTGTCCAGTGCGCCGGTCAGCTTGAGGTCCAGCTGGCCATCCGTGACGAGCGCACCGGCTTGTCGGTTGTCCAGACTCACCGCGCGGATGTCGGCCCCCTTCCCTGCGCCCAGTGTTCCTGCCTGGTTGTCGATGGCATCGGTAATCACCAGTTTCAGAAACCGGTCCGCCATGACCTGGCCGTTGCCATTGCGCAGGCTCAACGCGTTGAGGGTAGTGTCGGCAGCACTGGTCAGCTCGCCACTCTGGTTCGAAAGCTTGCCGGCAACGGTCAGCAGCAGATCGGCATCACTGCTCACGCTGCCAAGGTCGTTGTTCAGTTCACCGGCAGCCAGATCGACACCGTCGCCAGACACCAGGCCACGCAGGTTATTGAGCAACTGGTCGATACCCACAACGAGCGCCTTGTCGCTGAGCACCGAGCCCGCCGTGTTGTCCAGCGAAGTGGCGGCCAGCGTGAAGCCGTTGGCGCTGGAGATTTCCCCGTTCTGGTTATTGACCGCGGCAAGGTTCTTCAGCAGCAATTGGCCGGGAGCAGTGATCAGGCCGTCCTGGTTGTCAAGCAAGCCGTTGCTCAGGTCGAGGCTGACGTCACCGTTGCCGTACAGTCGGCCATCGTTGCGCTGATCAAGGCCCGTGACCACGGCGGTGAGGGCCATGGCGCTGGCGATACGCCCGGCATCACTGTTATTGACCAGCCCGGCATTGATTTTCAGGGTTGCGGTACTGGTCAGGCGCCCGCCTTGCCGGTTGTCGAAAGCGCCTGTGTCGAGGCTCACACCCTTGCCGGCGATACGACCGTTCTGGCTGTTGTCGAGACTGCCGCTGGCGAGCGTCAAGGCGGCATCACCGAGAATCTGGCCGCCACGGTTCACCACAGCGCCATCGACCTTCAGGACCGAAACGCCGGAGCCGTTGATGCTACCCACCGTGTTGGCCAGGGACGCGGCACTCAGATCAAGTGCGCCAGCACTGCGCAAGACACCCTGGTTGTTATTCAGGGCACCGCTGACCGTCAGGCCCAGCCTGTTCCGGGCGTAGATGCTGCCGCTGCCGATGTTGCTCAACTGCCCCAGATCAAGCTGCACATTCTGCTGGCCGGAAATGGCACCAGAGCTCTGGTTGTCCAGGGTGCCGGCTTTCAACAGCAATGTGCCGTTGGCCAGCAAGCGGCCCTTGTCGCTGTTATCGAGCTGGCCAACGGTTGCGGTCAGGTAGCCCTGACTGGAGAGCTCCGCATTTCGGTTGTCCAGCGTCGCAGCGCTCAGCTCAACGCCGGTGGCGGAAATCAGGCCGCGCAGGTTGGTCAGCAACTGGTCGACGCGCACGATCAAGGCTTTGTCACTGACCACCGAACCGGCGGTGTTATCCAGCGTGGTCGCGGCCAGTGTGAAGCCATTGGTGCTGGAGATTCTGCCGCTGCGGTTGTTGACCGACGCGAGGTTTTTCAACAGCAGCTGGCCAGGGGCAAAAATCTGGCCGCCCTGGTTGTCCAGCACGCCGTTACTCAGGTCGAGGCTGACGTCAGCGTCACCGTAGAACCGACCGTCATTGGTCTGGATCAGGCCTGTCACTACGGCAGTCAAGGCCATGGTGCTGGCGATACGTCCCGCATCGCTGTTGTTGACCAGCCCGGCGTTGAGCCGGAGCGTGCCTGTACTGGTCAGGCGCCCGTCCTGGTGGTTATCGAAGGTGCCAGTACTGAGCACCAGGCCGTTGCTGGAGATACGCCCGCTCTGACTGTTGTCGAGGCGGTCGCTGGTGAGCGTCAGGGTCGCATCGCTGAGGATTTTCCCACCCTGGTTGAGCACTGCAGCGTCGGTTGCCAGGGCTGAAGCGGCAGCACTGGTCACGCTACCGCCGGTATTGGTCAGAGAGGCCGCTTTCAGGTTCATTGCGCCATCACTGCGCAGCACGCCAAGGGTGTTATCAAGCGCACCCGTCAGCGTCAGGCCCAGTGTGTTTTTTGCGTAGACACTGCCAGCCCCCGTATTGCTCAGCCGGCCCAGATTCAGTTGCACGTCCTGCTGCCCGGACACCACACCGCCCTGGTTATTCAGGATGTCGGCTGTCAGCAAAAGCGCGCCGTTGGCCAGCAAGCGACCTTTTTCGCTGTTGTCGATTTCGCCGATGGTGGCGGTCAGAGTACTCCGGCTGGACAGCTCGGCATGACGGTTGCTGAGTGTTGCTGCACTCAGGTTGACGCCGTTGGCGGAGATCTTGCCACGCAGGTTGGTGAGCAACTGATCGATACGCACAACGAGCGCTTTGTCACTGAGCAGAGAACCTTCGGTGTTGTCCAGCGATGTCGCCGCCAGCGTGAAGCCGTTGGCGCTGGAGATTTCGCCGCCATGGTTGTTGACGAGGTTCAGGTTTTTCAGCAGCAGCTGGCCCGGTGCATTGATCAGGCCACTCTGGTTGGTCAGTACACCGTTGCTCAGGTCGAGGCTGACGTCACTGTTGCTGTACAGACGACCATCGTTGGTCTGGTCCAGGCCAGTGACCACCGCCGTCAGGGCCATGGCGCTGGCGATGCGACCGGCATCGCTGTTGTTGACCAGCCCGGCGGTCAGTTGCAGTGCCCCGGTACTGGTCAGGCGACCGTCCTGATGGTTGTCAAAGGCTCCAGTGCCGAGCACCAGGCCATTACCGGCGATGCGTCCGCCCTGGCTGTTATCGAGGCTACCGCTGGCAAGCGTCAGTTGTGCATCGCTGAGGATCTGCCCGCCCCGGTTGACGGCGCTGCCATCGATACTGATCGAGGCGACCGCAGCACTGCCGAGACTGCCCGCGTTGTTGCTCAGCGACCCAGCACTGACGCTCAGTGAACCGTCACTGCGCAGCACGCCCTGATCATTGTGCAACGCCCCGCCGAGGGTCAGGCCGAGGCTGTTCCTGGCATAGACGCTGCCACCAGCGGTGTTGGTCAGTTGGCCCAGGCTCAGTTGCACGCCCTGCTGCCCGGACACCACACCACCCTGGTTGTTCAGGGTGTCGGCTGTCAGCAGCAATGCGCCGTTGGCCAGCAGGCGACCTTTTTCACGGTTATCGAACTGCCCGATGCTGGCAGTCAGGCTGCCAAGACTGGACAGTTCGGCATTGCGGTTGTCCAGCGTTGCGGCGCTCAAATTGACGCCATTGGCGGAAATCTGTCCGCGCAGGTTGGTCAGCGCTTGATTGATGCGCACGATCAGCGCTTTATCGCTGATCAGAGAGCCGTCAGTGTTGTCCAGCGATGTACCCGCCAGCGTGAAGTCATTGGCACTGGAGATCTTGCCGCTCTGGTTGTTGACGACGTTCAGGTTTTTCAGCAGCAACTGACCCGGCGCATTGATCAGGCCGCCCTGGTTGTTCAGCACGCCGTTGCTCAGGTCGAGGCTGACATCGCCGTTGCTGTACAGGCGACCATCATTGGTTTGATCCAGGCCAGTAACTGCAGCGGTCAGGGCCATGGCGCTGGCGATGCGACCGGCATCGCTGTTGTCGACCTGTGCTGCCGTCAGGCGCATGGCCCCGATACTCGACAGGCTGCCGCCCTGCCGGTTGTTGAATGCGCCGGTATCCAGCACAACACCGTTGCCGGCAATACGCCCGCTCTGGCTATTGTCCAGGCGGCCACTGCTAAGCGTCAGTTGTGCATCACTGACAATCTGCCCACCCTGATTGACCACCGCACCATTGAAGTTGAGTACGCCTGTTCCGGCACTGGTCACGCGACCATTGGTGTTGGCCAGACCGGCTGCCTCAAGGTCCATCGCGCCATCACTGCGCACCACGCCCTGATCGTTTGCCAACACTCCGCCCAGCGTCAGGCCAAGGGAATCCTTGGCGTAAAGGCTGCCACCCCCGGTATTGGTCAGTTGCTCCAGGTTCAGTTGCACGCCCTGTTGCCCGGACACCACACCGCCCTGGTTATTCAGGGTGCCGGCTGTCAGCAGCAATGCGCCGTTGGCCAGCAGCCGGCCTTTTTCAAGGTTATCGAACTGGCGGATGCTGGCAGTCAGGCTGCCAAGGCTGGAGACTTCGCCATTGCGGTTGTTCAATGAGCCGGCCGTCAGCTCAAGACCGGTCGCAGAAACCAGGCCTCGCAGGTTGGTCAGCAACTGGCCGACCCGCACAACGAGCGCCTTGTCGCCGAGCAACGAACCTTCGGTGTTGTCCAGCGACGTCGCCACCAGCGTGAAGCCGTTGGCGCTGGAGATCTTGCCGCTCTGGTTGTTGACGACGTTCAGGTTTTTCAGCAGCAACTGGCCCGGCGCATTGATCAGGCCGCCCCGGTTGGCCAGTACACCGTTGCTCAGGTCGAGACTGACATCGCTGTTGCTGTACAGACGACCATCGTTGGTCTGGTCCAGGCCAGTGACCACCGCCGTCAGGGCCATGGCGCTGGCGATGCGACCGGCATCACTGTTGTTGACCAGCCCGGCGGTCAGTTGCAGTGCCCCGGTACTGGTCAGGCGACCGTCCTGATGGTTGTCAAAGGCTCCAGTGCCGAGCACCAGGCCATTACCGGCGATGCGTCCGCCCTGGCTGTTATCGAGGCTACCGCTGGCAAGCGTCAGTTGTGCATCGCTGAGGATCTGCCCGCCCCGGTTGACGGCGCTGCCATCGATACTGATCGAGGCGACCGCAGCACTGCCGAGACTGCCCGCGTTGTTGCTCAGCGACCCAGCACTGACGCTCAGTGAACCGTCACTGCGCAGCACGCCCTGATCATTGTTCAACGCCCCGCCGAGGGTCAGGCCCAGGCTGTTCCTGGCATAGACGCTGCCACCAGCGGTGTTGGTCAGTTGGCCCAGGCTCAGTTGCACGCCCTGCTGCCCGGACACCACACCACCCTGGTTATTCAGGGCGTCGGCTGTCAACAGCAGTGCGCCGTTGGCCAGCAGCCGGCCTTTTTCACGGTTATCGAACTGCCCGATGGACGCCGTCAGGCTGCCAAGGCTGGAGACTTCGCCATTGCGGTTATTCAATGAGCCGGCTGTCAGCTCAAGACCGGTCGCAGAAACCAGGCCTCGCAGGTTGGTCAGCAACTGGCCGACCTGCACAACGAGCGCCTTGTCGCTGAGCAACGAACCTTCGGTGTTGTCCAGCGACATCGCCGCCAGCGTGAAGCCGTTGGCGCTGGAGATCGTGCCGCTCTGGTTGTTGACAACGTTCAGGTTTTTCAGCAGCAGCTGGCCCGGCGCATTGATCAGGCCACTCTGGTTGGTCAGTACACCGTTGCTCAGGTCGAGGCTGACATCGCTGTTGCTGTACAGACGACCATCGTTGGTCTGGTCCAGGCCAGTGACCACCGCCGTCAGGGCCATGGCGCTGGCGATGCGACCGGCATCACTGTTGTTGACCAGCCCGGCGGTCAGTTGCAGTGCCCCGGTACTGGTCAGGCGACCGTCCTGATGGTTGTCAAAGGCTCCAGTGCCGAGCACCAGGCCATTACCGGCGATGCGTCCGCCCTGGCTGTTATCGAGGCTACCGCTGGCAAGCGTCAGTTGTGCATCGCTGAGGATCTGCCCGCCCCGGTTGACGGCGCTGCCATCGATACTGATCGAGGCGACCGCAGCACTGCCGAGACTGCCCGCGTTGTTGCTCAGCGACCCAGCACTGACGCTCAGTGAACCGTCACTGCGCAGCACGCCCTGATCATTGTGCAACGCCCCGCCGAGGGTCAGGCCGAGGCTGTTCCTGGCATAGACGCTGCCACCAGCGGTGTTGGTCAGTTGGCCCAGGTTCAGTTGCACGCCCTGCTGCCCGGACACCACACCACCCTGGTTGTTCAAGGTGTCGGCTGTCAGCAGCAATGCGCCGTTGGCCAGCAGGCGGCCTTTTTCAAGGTTATCGAACTGCCCGATGGACGCCGTCAGGCTGCCAAGGCTGGAGACTTCGCCATTGCGGTTGTTCAGTGAGCCGGCTGTCAGCTCAAGACCGGTCGCAGAAACCAGGCCTCGCAGGTTGGTCAGCAACTGGCCGACCCGCACAACGAGCGCCTTGTCGCTGAGCAACGAACCTTCGGTGTTGTCCAGCGACGTCGCCACCAGCGTGAAGCCGTTGGCGCTGGAGATCGTGCCGCTCTGGTTGTTGACGACGTTCAGGTTTTTCAGCAACAGCTGGCCTGGCGCATTGATCAGGCCGCTCTGGTTGGTGAGTACACCGTTGCTCAGGTCGAGGCTGACATCGCTATTGCTGTAAAGGCGACCATCATTGGTTTGATCCAGGCCAGTAACTACGGCGGTCAGGGCCATGGCGCCGGCGATGCGACCGGCATCGCTATTGTCGACCTGTGCTGCGCCAAGGCGCATCGCCCCGGTGCTCGACAGATTGCCGCTGTGTCGGTTGTTGAACGCGCCGGTATTCAGCACAACACCGTTGCCGGCAATTCGTCCGCTCTGGCTGTTGTCCAGCGAGCCACTGTTCAACGTCAGGCCGGCATCGCTCAGGATCTGTCCGCCCTGGTTGACGACTGCACCACCGGTGCCGATCGACGCCGTGCCGGCGCTGGTTACGCTGCCGGCAATGCTGCTCAGCGAGGCAGCACGCACATCCAGCGTGCCGTCACTACGCAATACGCCCTGATCGTTGTTCAACGTGCCACTGGAGCTCACGTCCAGGCTGTTTCTGGCATAAACGCTACCGCTACCGGTATTGCTCAGTTGCCCCAACGTCAGTTGCACACTCTGCTGCCCGGCAATTGAACCGGCATTCTGGTTACTCAGATTGTCGGAGCTCAGTTGCACCGCGCCATTGGCGAGCAGACGGCCTTTCTCGCTGTTGTTGAACTGCCCCACAGTCGAGGTGAGGTTGGCGAGAGTGGAAATTTCTGCATTGCGGTTGTCCAGCGTCGCGGCGTTGAGCAGCAGATCACCGTTGGCACTGACGAGGCCCAGTTGATTGAGGAACTGGCCGGAGATACGCGCAGCCAAAGCGCTGCTGCTGGAGAGTTTGCCTTGCTGGCTGTTATCCAGTGACCCAGCGCTGATCGTCAGGCTCCCGCTGCTACTGATCCAGCCGCCCTGGCTGTTCAGCACCTGGGGTGCACTGATATCCACACTGCCACTTTGGCTGAGTATTCTGCCCGACTGGCGATTGTCTACCGAGGTAGCCGCAATCCGCGTGCTGGACTGCCCGTTCAGCGTCGCACCCTGGTTACTCAGGGTCTGGGTAACCGTGACTTGCAACGCACGACCGGCGGAAATGCTGCCGCTGTTACTCAGCCCGTTGGCAGACAGCGTCGCATCACCTGAACCGGTGCGACTGTTATCGGCATTGACGCCTGCTTCGATCACTGCCGAGTTATTCAGTTGACCGCCTGCGGACAGTGTCAGCGCATCGCGTGCAGCGAGGTTCTGGCGGGTCACGAGGTCACCCGCGGTGGTGACGGCCAGTGTCGAGCCCGCATAGACCGGGCCGTTGACTTCAGCACTATTGGCCCTGACCGTAACGGCACCACTTGCGGCAGTCTGCGTCACACTCAGGTGGCCGTTGGCGTCGAGCTGAATATCGCCGCCACTGGCGGCCAGATTGCCGGCCATCCGTACCCCCACACCTGCCTCGGTGCCCACCAGACGGATCGCCCCGGCGTACATGCCGCCCAAGGCCGAGGAATCGATAGCCAACTCGGGGGCCTGGCTACCATCGGCGGCACGGGCCGTCGCAGCCAGCGTGCGCGCATCCACATCGTTGCGACCCGCGACGATATCCAGCTTGTTGGCCTGGATCTGCGCGTTGATCTGCGTGGCGCGGGTGATGATCTCGAACTGGTCGACGTTGCTGGCGTTGAGGCCCGCGCCCTGGATCGAGACGCTGCCCTGGTCGACCTGGTAACGGCTCAACTGGCCGTTCTCGATCACCGGCTTGCCGGTGCTCAGCGTGATTTTCGGCGTGTTGATGAAGCCGCAGCCATCGCAACTGATGCCATAGGGGTTGGCCACGATCACATGGGCCGACTTGCCCGCCACCTCGGTGTAACCCCGCAACTGGCTGGGGCTGCCGCCATTCACTTCGTTGAGGATGATGTCCGCCGCGCGCCCGCTGAAGTTCGGGTTGCCGACGATGATCCCGCCCAGTTGGGTGTTCTGCGTGCGTTCCGTGGCGTTGTTGAGGATCAGGCCCTTGGCATCGACGTTGTAGTCCTTGAACTGGTTATGCGACAGGCCATTGGCATTGGGCGCGGCGATATTGACGATCGGCACGCCATTGCCCGCCTGGGCCAGGCCGGTCGTGCCGGCGCTGACCGCGATACCGTCCGCCTGGGCCCAGATCGGCTGCCAGAACATGACGTTGGCCAGCAGGAACGCCAGCGCGCGCTTGGGCAGGCCACAGAAGGTCTCGCGCGGCTGCACGGTGGCGGAAGGCAGGCGGGCCAGGAAAGCGAATTGACGGACATCCATGTCGTGGTCTCGGTTCAGCGGGCGTGGGGCTTACAGCAGCAGCTCCACGCGGAAGTAGATGGGCGACTCCCCTTCGGCAACGGCATCCGGCCGCTCCAGGGAATGGGCAAAGGTCACGCTGGCCGAGAGGTGCTGGCCACGGGCAAAGAGTTCCAGCGCATTGCCGGAAACCCGGCCGTGCTGCTCGGCGTTGTAGCGGTCGCCACGGATCACGCCCTGGTCGTAGCCGACAGCGGCACCGTATTCGGCCAGCAGTGGACGCAGCCACTCGGCGTTGAGCGGGCGGCTCCAGCGCAGGTCGTTGCGCCAGTAGCCACCGCTGTCGCCGGTAAGGCTCTGGTCCTTGTAGCCGCGAATCGATGAGAGGCCGCCCAGGCTCAGGCGCTGCGGGCTGTACAGCGGGTCCTCGCTGCGCTGGCCGGTGAGCAGGCTGCTGAAGCTGAGGTTCTCGCCGAACAGGCTGAACGGCTGCAGGTAGCTCAGGGTCAGGGTGTACTTGCGGTAGCGGGCGTCGGGGTCGCTGCGCAGGATACGACGCCCGGACTGGGCGTCGAAGGCACCGATGCCCTGCTGCATGCCCGCATCCAGGTTGACGAAGGCACTGCCGATGCGCCGGCCATGGTTGAAGCCGAACTGCGCTTCGCTCAGGCGGTTGCTGCTGTTCTCCAGGCGGCTGTCTTCGATGTAGTTGTTCGAGCGCAGGTAGGCCAGGCCGGTGTTGAGCGCGGTCTTGGAAACGCTGTCGCGGTGGATCACCCGCTCGGCGCGCAACTGGTGGTTCTGCGTGTCGCCGGTCTGCTTGAAGGTGAAGGTGTTGGCCTCGGCCTGCGAACGGTAGGCGCTCTGGCTGTAGGAGTAGCTGAAGTTCCACCAGCCCCAGGGCAGGTTGTAGAACAGCATCTCGCTGTGGGAGGTGCGCTGATGGTCGCTGACCGCGTCTCGGCCGCCGCGCAGCAGCAACTGGTCAGCGATGCCCAGCGGGCTGTCCCATTCCAGGCCGTAGCCCCACTGCTGCTCGCCGGTGGCCAGCTGGCCGTCGTTGTTGCGCGACAGGCTGGCGCGCCAGGGTTTCTTCGGCGTGTTGGCCACCTGCACGGTGCTGCCGCCGACGCTGCCGCCGGGCACCAGCTCCATCTTCGCCTGGTTGGACGGCAGGCGGTTGAGCTGGTCGACCATCTGCTCGATATCGCGCAGGTTGAGCAGTTCGCCGACCTTGCCGGGGAAGGTCATGCTCAGCTCGCGCGGCGACAGGCCGCTGTCATCACTGCTGTCCAGGCCTTCCAGGCGCCCTTCCACCACCTGGATTTCCAGGTGCTTGCTGGACAGGTCCTGCTGCGGCAGATAGGCGCGACTGGTGACCAGGCCCAGGGCCAGGTAGTGGTCGGTAATGGCCTTGAGCAGGGCATTGAGCTCGGTCACGCCGAGGCATTGGCTGAGCCACGGCTTGACCAGGCGTTCGCGGTCGGCCTGGGACAGGTGGTCGGCACCCTTGATCTCTATGCTATCGATGAGGAAGCAGCGGGTGTCCGGCGTGGTGCCCGGTTCGCTTGGCGGCGCGGCCTTGCCGGGGAGTTCGCGGAGTTCGTCGAGGCGGCGCTGCTGTTCCTGGAGCAGGCGGTCCTGGCGGTCGCGGATCAGGTCCTGTTCACCGGGAGTGGCCGCCAGGGCAGGTACTGCAGCGCCCAGGCTCGCGGCCAGAAGGCACAACCTCATCGCGAGGTGGTGGTGGAAATGCATGATCCGAAATCCCTGTCGATATCACTATGCCATCAACGGCTGGGCGATATTAGAGAGGGGGAAAAATGACGTCAAGCGGATGACGAGCCGGTGAAATTTCGAAGTGCCGAGCGGTCCTGTGGGAGCGTTTAAGCTCATTCCCACAGGTCCCTCGCAAAATCAAGGAGTTACGCCAAGCTGGCGCTGACGCCGGTCCATCAACAGCGCCAGCCCCGCCAGGACGATCGCCAGGGTATAAGCCACCAACCCCAGGTTGAGCCCGAAGATCATCTTCTCCGACCCATCCGTCAGCACCATCGACCCGCCATAGCCATCCCGCAGACAGTAGGCCATGAGGAACCCGCCCGTGACGAAGGTGGTGAGCAGGCTGGCAAGCCGCAGGTCGTCCCTGCCCCATACCAGCCAGACGCTGAAGGCGCCCAGCGCCGTGTTGGTGAACAACTGCCAGGTTTCATGCAGCCTGGCATGGGGTGTCCAGGCCGGGTTGAACACATGGGTGTCGTTGATCTCCAGGATCGGCACGACCACCGCATAGAAGACGATTCCTACCGTTACCAGCACTCTCGCAAGCATCCGCAACCTCCCTGTCCATGATGTGCCGCTGCGTGCAAGGTAGCCCAGTGCCGGCAGCTGTCCAGAGCGCCGATGCGCAAAGGCCATTATCCCCCACGGATTGACTCGACCTTCACCCTGACCCAAGCTTGACCCCCTTTCCGCACGTCCTTGACCGGCTCACGCATGCCCAAACCGCGTCTCTACCTGTTCGTCGGCCTCGTCCTGCTGCTGTTGCTCGGGCTGGGCAGCTATCTGTCGCGCGACAACGGTCCGCCGCCCAATCCGGCCCTCAAGCACGCCTATGCCAAGGCCCTGGCCCAGGCGCACAACGGCCTGCCCGGTGCGGCGCGGGTGCTGTACCAGCAACTGGGCCGCGATGACCTCTCGGCGATCCGCCGCGCCAGCCTGTATGCCGAACTGCCCAACTACCCTTCGCCACTGGCCCTGAAACTGGCGAGCAAGGACCTGCAGCACGACGACCCGCTGGTGCGCCGCGCCGCCCTTGGCGCCATCGCCGCCATGGTCCCCGCCAGCCAGCGCAGCCTGTTGCTGGGGCCGATGCTGGACGACGAGGACGACAGCGTACGCTTCGCCACCGTGGATGCCCTGATGGGCCTGACCCCGGATGAGGTCGGCCTGTACTTCGGCCCCCTGCAGGGCGTTCTCGACCAGTACCAGCTGGCGCTCCAGGCCCGCGGCGATACCCTGGCCGACCAGGTGCACCTGGCCCGGCTGTACATGCAGGAACGGGATTTCGCGGCCGCCACCAGCACCCTCGACCGGGCCCTGGCGCTGGAGCCGGACAACCCCGACGCCCTCGCCGCCCGGGTACGCCTGCTCGACAGCCAGGGCCAGACCGACGGCTCCCGCGAAGTACTGGCCCAGGCCCTGCAACGGCATCCCGACTCGGCTTTCCTGCAGTTCGAGCTGGGCCAGTGGCTGCTGCGCCACAAGCAGGAGGAATACGCGCTGCTGGCCTTTTCCCGGGCGGTGGAGCTGGAGCCTGACAACAGCGACTACCGCTACACCCTGGCCATCAGCCTGCACCGCCTCGAACAGCTGGATGCGGCGCAGAAGCAGCTGGAAAACCTGCTTTCGCGCCAGCCGGCGAACCGCAAGGCGCGGGTGCTGCTGATCGAGTACTGGAAGGAGAGCGGGCAGTTGCAGAACGTGCAGATCCTGCTCGCCCAGCTGGAACAGCAGAACCCCGACGATCCGTTGGTCCAGCAGGGCCTCTGAGGCCTTTTTTACCACCCGACAAACCCGGTTGAACCCCGCCTTTCACGGTGTGGTCCAGAGAGAGTGCACCCCGCATGGGCCATTGCCCGCGGGTGTGGCACTGTCAAAGGAGATCGACCGTGAACCACTCGTCTGCCAACAGCGAACGCGCACTGATCCTGGCCCCCCCGCCGATCAGTGGCGTCGCCCTGAGCCTGCTGGACCAGGCCGGGGTCAGCGCCCTCGCCACCGAAAACCTGGCGGAACTGGCCGACGCGCTGGACAACGGCGCCGGCCTTGCGATCATCGCCCATACCTGCCTCGGCGGCTTCGAGGACTCCCTGCTCAAGAGCTACCTGGGCAGCCAGCCGCAGTGGTCGGACCTGCCGGTGGTGATCCTCGGCGATGGCGAGCACTCCATCAGCAGCAGCCCGGAGCTATGCCTGGCCCTGGGCAACCTGTTCATCCTGCCCTGCCCCTTTCCCGAGCAAGACCTGCTCGACCTGACCCACTCGTCGCTGCGCGCCCGCCGCCGCCAGTACTACAGCTGCCAGCAAGGCCTGGAGCTGGCCAGCCTGCAACAGCAGACCGAGGAACGGGTGCGTCACCTGCGCGAAGACGAACAGCGCCTGCGCCATGACGAGAAGATGGAAGCCATCGGCCAGCTCGCCGGCGGCGTCGCCCACGACTTCAACAACCTGCTCACCGGCATCGGCGGCAGCCTGGAGCTGATCCGCCAGCGCGTCGGCCAGCAACGCTTCGAGGACATCCCACGGCTGGTGGACATGGGCCTCAACGCCGTACAACGCGCCGCCAGCATCACCCATCGGCTGCTGGCCTTCTCCAGCCGCCAGTCGCTCGACGGCCGCCCGGTGCAACTGGCGGCCCTGCTGGAGCGCAAGCGCGTGGGAGACCTGCTCGGTCCCGGCATCCGCCTGCAATTGCGCATCGACGAGCAGCTATGGCCGGCGCAGGCCGATGCCCGGCAATTGCAGGAAGCCCTCGACAACCTGCTGGTCAATGCCCGCGATGCCCTGCCCGAGGGCGGTGAGGTGCGCATCGAGGTGAGCAACCGCCACCTGCAGCGCCCCCTGCCCGAGGCCCATCCCTTGAATGGCAGCGATTTCGTACGCATCAGCGTCAGCGACAACGGTTGCGGCATGCCACAGAACATCGTCGACCGCGCCTTCGACCCCTTCTTCACCACCAAGCCGATCGGCCAGGGCACCGGCCTGGGCCTGTCGATGGTGTACGGCTTCAGCCGCCAGTCCCATGGCCATGTCAGCCTGTACAGCCGGGTTGGCCAGGGCACCGAGGTGGAACTGCTGCTGCCCCGGCACCATCCGGAGGACGCGAGCAGTCCGGTGGCATCCGCCAGCCCGTCCCGCGATGCCAATGCCAGCCGCATCCTTGTCGTCGAGTCCAACGCCACGGTGCGCCAGCTGGTACGCGACAACCTCGTCGAACAAGGCTACCGCTGCCAGGATGTCGCCGACGCGGCCACCGCCCTGGCTCTGCTGCGCAGCGAGCGACCCTACGACCTGCTGATCTGCAATGTCGGCCTGCCGGGCATGAGCGGCCGCCAGCTGGCGGACATCGCACGCAAGCGACGCAGCGGCCTGCGGGTGCTGTTCATCACCGGCTATGCGGAACAGGCGTCGGCACAACTCGGCCACCTCGACCCGGGCATGCAGGTACTGAACAAGCCGTTCAGCTTCGAGCAGTTGAAGGAGCGCGTGGCGCGGATGCTGGCGGGCGAGGGCCCGGCATGAGCCAGATCGAGTTGAGCGAAGTGGCGACCGTGACCGCGCTGCGGGTGCTGACGGTCAACGTGCACAAGGGTTTCAGCCCACTGAACCGGCGCTACGTGCTACCGGAACTGCGTGAGGCCGTGCGCAGTCATCACGCCGACCTGGTGTTTCTCCAGGAGGTGCTGGGCAGCCACAGCCGGCATGCCGAACGCTATCCCGGCTGGTCGCCGCTGCCGCAGTACGAGTTCCTCGCCGACAGCCTGTGGCCGGTGTTCGCCTATGGCCGCAATGCGGTGTACCCGGAGGGCGAGCACGGCAATGCGCTGCTGTCGAAATTCCCGATCCTGGAGCACCGCAACCTGGATGTCAGCGTCCATGGCAGCGAGCAGCGCGGCCTGCTGCACGCGGTGCTGGCCCTTCCCGGCGAGCGCCAGGTGCACACGGTGTGCGTGCACCTGGGCCTGGACGAGCGCCAGCGTCGGCAGCAACTGGCCCTGCTCTGCCAACTGCTCGACGGCCTGCCGGAAGAGGCGCCCGTGGTGATCGCCGGCGACTTCAACGACTGGCGCCAGCGCGCCGATGCCCTGCTCGCCAGCCGCGGGCTGTTCGAGGTGTTCAGCCAGGCCCATGGCGCGCCCGCCCGCAGCTTTCCGGCACGCTGGCCGCTGTTGCGCCTGGACCGCATCTACCTGCGCAACGCCCGGGCCCGCGAGCCACGGGTGATGGCGCGCAAACCCTGGTCGCATCTGTCCGACCACCTGCCACTCTGTGTCGAGGTCCTGTTATGAACACCGAATGGCGCGCGGAAAACGAAGTGCAACTGCTGATCAACGGCGAGGGCTACTACCCGCCGGCGTTCGAGGCCATCCGCCAGGCCCGGGAAGAAGTACTGCTGGAAACCTTCATCATCTACGAGGACAAGGTCGGCCTGGAGCTGCAGAAGGCGCTGATCGAGGCGGCCCGCCGCGGCGTGCGCGTGCAGGTGCTGGTGGACGGTTACGGCACTGCCGAGCTCAGCCACGCCTACCTGCAGGCCCTGTTCGAGGCTGGCGTACAGTTGCAGGCCTTCGACCCCAGCCCGATGCGCCTGGGCGTGCGCACCAACCTGTTCCGCCGCCTGCACCGCAAGATCCTGGTGATCGATGGGGTCATCGGTTTCATCGGCGGGATCAACTATTGCGCCGACCACCTCGGCGACTTCGGCCCGCAGGCCAAGCAGGACTATGCCGTGCAGGTGCGCGGGCCGATCGTCGACGACCTGCGCCGGGCCACCCTGACGCTGCTCGACAGCCATGCCCAGGTTGGCCGGCGCAGCCGCGCCTGGTGGCGCCGCGCGCCGGTGCTCGACCCCGACAGCGACCAGGCGCGGATGCGCCTGTTCATCCGCGACAACAACGAGCACCCCACGGATATCGAGCAGCAGTACCTGCGGGCCATCGTCAGCGCCCACGAACGCATCGTCATCGCCAACGCCTATTTCTTCCCCGGCTACCGCCTGCTGCGCGCCCTGCGCAATGCCGCGCGGCGCGGCGTCGAGGTGACCCTGATCCTGCAGGGCATGCCGGACATGCCCTGGGTGCGCCTGTGCTCGCGGCTGCTCTACAACTACCTGCTGCGCGACGGCGTGCAGATCCACGAATACTGCGAGCGGCCGCTGCACGGCAAGGTGGCGCTGGTGGACCGGGAATGGACCACCGTGGGCTCCAGCAACCTCGACCCGCTCAGCCTGTCGCTGAACCTGGAGGCCAACCTGGTGATCCGTGACGCGGCCTTCAACCAGCGCCTCTACGAACACCTGGACGAGCTACGGAAACAGCGCTGCAAGACAGTGACCCTGCAACGCATCCTGCGCGGCTATTGGTGGCGGGCGCCGCTGATCTTCCTGACCTTCCACTTCACCCGCTATTTCCCGCGCCTGTTCGGCACCCTGCCGGCGCACAAGCCGCGCTTGAAACCCTTGTACCGCGACGCGGACGTGATCCAGGAGCGCCTGTCATGAAGCACCCGCTGTGGAAACGCGCGCGCCAGGCGCTGACGGTGCTGTTCTTCATCCTGGTCCCGGTGCTGCTGTTCATGCTCCTGCGCAACCAGGACTGGGGTGAGGTCTGGCATGCGCTGTCCTCCTACCGTCCGGGGGTGCTGCTGACGGCACTGGCGATTGCCGCCTGCAGCTTCGCCCTGTTCAGCAGCTACGACCTGCTCGGCCGGCGCTACACCGGACACCACCTGCCGGCACGGCAGGTACTGCCGCTGGCTTTCGTCTGCTATGCGTTCAACCTCAACCTGAGCGCCTGGGTAGGCGGGGTTGCCCTGCGCTACCGCCTGTATTCGCGGCTGGGGCTGGAGACAGCGACCATCACACGACTCCTCGGCTTCGGCCTGGTCACCAACTGGCTGGGCTATCTGCTGGTGGCCGGCAGCCTGTTCGCCCTGGGCTTTCCCAAGCTGCCGGCGGGCCTGGAAATCGGCACCACGGGGCTGCGACTCATAGGCGCCGGCATGCTCGTCGTGGCCGTCACCTACCTGCTGGCCTGTCGCTTCGCCAGCCGCCGCGAATGGCAGGTGCGCGGACACGCCATCACCCTGCCCGGCTGGCGCCTGGCCGCCCTGCAAGCGCTGATGGGCGCCGGCAACTGGTGCCTGATGGGCCTGGTGGTGTTCACCCTGCTACCGGACAAGGCGGGCTATCCGACCATCCTGGCGATCCTGCTGGTGAGCAGCATTGCCGGGGTCATCACCCATATCCCGGCAGGGCTGGGCGTGCTGGAAAGCGTGTTCATCACCCTGCTGCAGGGGCAGTACAGCCAGGGCACGCTGCTGGCGGCGCTGATCGGCTACCGCGCGGTGTACTTCCTCTTGCCGCTGCTGCTGGCCTGCGTGGTCTACCTGTTGCTGGAGCGCGTTGCCGCTCGTCAGCGCGGCGGCGCGGCCCCTTCGGCAGTCGGCGGCAAGGCCGGTGGCTGAAGCATCGCGGTGACCTTGTTCACCAACACGTCGAGCCCGAACGGCTTGGTGATCAGTTCCAGGCCCGGTTCGAGGGCACCGCTGGCGTTGATGGACTCCTCGGTGAAGCCGGTGATGAACAGGATGCGTTGCTCCGGCGCACGGCGGCGCAACGTCCGGGCCACCTCGATGCCGCTTACTCCGCCGCCCAGGCCGATATCGGAGACCACCAGGTCGATGGGCCCTGCACTGTCGTACAAGGCCAGGCCACTCTGCGCGTCCACCGCCTCCAGCACCTCCAGGCCCTGGTCCTGCAAGGCCTCGCGCATCAGCATGCGCAGCATCGGTTCATCGTCGATCAGCAGCACCCGCTCATTGCGCAGTTGCATCGGCGCAGCCACCACCACCTCCGGCGGCTGCGGCTGGGGTAGTGCCGGGCCGATGAAACGCGGCAACAACAACTCGACGCAGGTACCCCGGCCTTCCTCGGACAGCAGGCGAATGCTGCCGCCGGACTGGCGCACGAAGCCATACACCATGGACAGGCCCAGGCCACTGCCCTGGTGGGATGCCTTGGTGGTGAAGAACGGATCGAAGGCGCGCTCGACCACCGCCCGCGACATGCCCTGGCCGGTGTCCTCCACCCGCAGGCAACAGTAGTCGCCGGGCGGCAGGTCGATGCCGGGCAGCTCGCTGTAGTGGCGTTCATTGCAGGTGCTGATCTTCAGGCGGCCGCGACGCTGCATGGCGTCGCGGGCATTGGAACAGAGGTTGATCAGCGCGTTTTCCATCTGGCTGATGTCCACCTGCACCAACCAGGGCCGCGGGTCGACCTGCAGTTGCAGCTCGATATCCGGCCCGATGGCCTGGTGAATCAGCGGCTCGATGCCGATCAGCAGTTCGTTGAGGTCGGCCGGCCGTGGCGACAGAGGCTGGCGCCTGGCGAAGGCAAGCATGCGCTGGGTCAGGTCGGCGGCGCGAGTCGAGGCCTGGCGCGCGGCGTGCAGGTATTTGTCCAGTTGCTCGGTGCGGCCTTGGGCCAAGCGGCGTTCGAGCATTTCCAGGCTGGCACCGATTTCCGCCAGAAGGTTGTTGAAGTCGTGGGCAATGCCGCCGGTCAACTGGCCCACGGCATCCATCTTCTGTCCATGGCGCAACAACTCCGCGGCCTGGCGCAGGGTCTCGCCGCGCTCATGGTCAAGGGTGATGTCATGGCCCAGCAGGGTGACGAAGTCGGTGCCCGGCATGGCGCTCAGGGTGAAGCGCCGGTAATGCCCGTCGGCATGGCGCAAGCGGCCCTCGCCGCTGGCCTGGGTGCCGTCGAGGACACGCCGGACCTCGGCGCCGTCGTCCGGGTGCAGCACCGCCAGCAACGACTGGCCGTGCAGGCCTTCGTCCCAGCCCAGCAACTGCCGGCTGGCCGGATTGCAGGTCCGCAGCTTGAGATCGTCCTGGACCACCACCATCAGGTCGCTGGACTGCTCCCACAGGTGATGATGGTCGGCCGTGCGTTCCTGCACCTGGCGCTCGAAGGAGCAGGCCAGCTCGCGCCATTGCCGCTCGGATTCGACGCTGCTGGTGGTTTCCAGCACGGTCGCGAGGAAACCGGCGACCTTGGCGTTTTCGTCGCGTACCGGGCTGAAGGAGAAGGTGAAGTACACCTGTTCGAGTACGCCGCTGCGGCTGGTCACCAGCGGGAAATCTTCGAGGAACACCGCCTCGCCTTCCATGACCCGGAACACCAGCGCGCCCAGTTCAGCCCAGACATCGCTCCACACCTCGTGGAACGGCCGCCCAAGCGGCGCGGGCTTGGTGCCGAGGATCGGCACGAAGGCATCGTTGTACAGCATCGGCATGTCGCTGCCCCAGACCAGGCAGCCGGGAAACCGCGAGGCGAGCATCAGGTCCACGGCGATGCGCAGGGAGTTGGGCCAGCGGTGCAACGGCCCGAGCGAGGTCTTGCCCCAGTCGTGCTGGCGAACCGCTTCGCTCATGCCGCCTTGCTGGACCGGCCGGGGTGCCACGTGAATGATGTGCATCGCACGCTTCCTTGACTGCTGTCAGCAGTCGGACTCCTGTCCTATGTCTTCGTTCCAGAGCGCGGGCCGCTCGCGAATGAAGCGGCTCATCAATTCGATGCACTGCGCATCCTGCAGCACCGTGACGCGCACGCCGCGCTCACGCAACAGGGCTTCCTCGCCCATGAACGTCTGGTTTTCCCCAACCACCACCTCGCGGATGCCGTACAGCAGGATCGCCCCGCTGCACATGGCACAAGGCGACAGGGTGGTGTAGAGGGTGGCCTCGGCGTAGATCCGCGCGTCCTGACGGCCGGCATTCTCGAAGGCATCCATTTCGCCGTGCAGGACCACGCTGCCCTGCTGCACCCGGCGGTTATGGCCGCGGCCGATGACCCGCCCGGCATGGACGATCACCGAACCGATGGGAATGCCCCCTTCCTCCAGGCCCTGGCGGGCCTCGTCGATGGCGGCCTGCATGAACTGCGACTGCTGCGTTGCATCGACCATGTCGGTCTCCTTGAAGACGGGAATCATTCCAGAAAGCTAGCACATAGCCATGTACCGTGCGGCGTTTTCCCTGGGGTCTATGCTGTACAGGTTCAAAATATCCACCTTGCCCCTCTTCCAGAGGATCGCCGCAATGAGCAAGCAAGTTCTCGTGGTGCTGACCAACACGGCCAGATACCCCACCCTCAAGCGCGCCACCGGGTTGTGGCTGGGGGAAGCGGTACATTTCGCCGACGTTGTGCAACAGGCCGGTTACCGCGTCGATTACCTCAGCCCGGCCGGTGGCTACGTGCCCATCGATCCGCACAGCCTGAGCATGGCGCAGGATATCGACTGGCAGTGGTACAACGACAAGACCTTCATGAATCGCCTGGGCGCCACCCTGGCCCCCGGCCAGGTCCGCGCACGGGACTACCAGGCGATCTACTACGCCGGCGGCCACGGCGTGCTCTGGGACTTTCCGGACAACCACGACCTGCAGGACATCGCCCGGCAGATCTGGGAAAACGGTGGCGTGGTGGCGTCAGTCTGCCACGGTGCGGTGGGCCTGCTGAACATCAAGCTCAGCGACAACTCGCTGCTGCTGCGCGACCGCGAAGTGACCGGCTTTTCCAATATCGAGGAACAACTGGCGGAGCTGGACAAGGTCGTTCCGTTCCTGACCGAGACCGAGCTTGCCGCCCGTGGTGGTCTCTATCGCAAGGCCGAGGACCCGTGGCAAGCCTTTGCCCTGGCCGACCAGAAGGAAGGCCGCCTGATCACCGGGCAGAATCCGGCCTCTGGCGCTGAGGTGGGCCGCCTGGTGGTGGAGGCGCTGAACGCCGGGCGCAAGGGACCGGCGGCATGACGAAACGAAGAATCCGACACGCCATGTCAGCCGCTCGTACAGGAAGCGGGTATTGCCCTCACTTATGCTGACCGGCTTCGGTCCGGCCTCCTTCGGCCGGGCCCTGCCTCCCCTCATAGGTGAAACATGCCCCCTCGTACTTCTCGCTCCAGCCACGCACTGCTCACCCTGCTGACCTTGTTGCTGATCGGTGTGGCGCCCGTCGCCTTCGGCCTGCTGGTGATGACCTGGCAGGTGAACAGGCAGCTCGACGAATCCGCCTCGGCGGCGCTGCGCGAAGCCCGGCAGGGTGTCGACGAGGTGATCGACGAGCTGCACCGAGCCAGCAACAAGGTGATCAACCTCGCCGAATATGACTGCGGCAAGGCCCTGCCCGCGCTGTACAGCGAGGTGGTGGCCAATCCGGAACTGCGCTCCCTGACCCTTGTGCGCGAGAACCGCGCCTATTGCAGCACCCTGCGCGGCGAGTCCGGCCTGCTGGTGATGCCCGGCGACTATTTCAACCACCGCTTGCGCCTGGAGCCGGGCAACGACAACACCCCGGACTCGGCAATCCTCTATTACCGCCTGCAGGAGTATCCCTATGGCGTCCTGGCAGTGGCGGACGGCAAGGTGCTGCAGCGCGTCCTGCAGGGCACCCGCGCCGCCGACAATGTTCGCCTGCAGTTCGGTCCCACGCTGATCGGTGCCACTGGTGACGTGCAGGACAGCGCCGTGCTTCTCGATGCACATGCCTACGTCAGCCAGGTCTCGCCCCTGTATGGCTACAGCCTGCATGTCACCTATCCCCCGGGGCACGCCGCGCGGCAACTGCTCGACAACAGCCAGGTGGTCGTACCGTCGCTTTTGCTGGTGGGTATCCTGACGGCGGCCGCGAGCTATTGGGCCATGCATCGGCGGCGGCGAGCCGTCGGGCGGACGGCCTGAAACGAAAAAAGCCAGCATTCGCTGGCTTTCTTCATGCTGGAGTGCGGCAACCGATCACTCGGTGGCCAATACGCCGCGGCGAACCTGGTCACGCTCGATCGATTCGAACAGGGCCTTGAAGTTGCCCTCGCCGAAGCCATCGTCGCCTTTGCGCTGGATGAATTCGAAGAACACCGGGCCCATCAGGGTTTCCGAGAAGATCTGCAACAGCAGGCGCTTGTCGTCCGGGTTGGACGAACCGTCCAGCAGGATGCCGCGGGACTGCAGCTCGGCCGTCGGCTCGCCGTGACCCGGCAGGCGGCCTTCGAGCATCTCGTAGTAGGTTTCCGGCGGCGCGGTCATGAAGCGCATGCCCATGCTCTTCAGCGCGTCCCAGCTCTTGAGCAGGTCGTCGGTGAGGAAGGCCACGTGCTGGATGCCCTCGCCGTTGAACTGCATCAGGAACTCTTCGATCTGCCCGGCGCCCTTGGACGATTCCTCGTTCAGCGGGATGCGGATCATGCCGTCCGGCGCGGTCATGGCCTTGGAGGTCAGGCCGGTGTACTCGCCCTTGATGTCGAAGTAGCGGATCTCGCGGAAGTTGAACAGTTTCTCGTAGAAGCCGGCCCAGTAGGCCATGCGCCCGCGATAGACGTTGTGGGTCAGGTGGTCGATGATCTTGAGGCCGGCGCCGGCGGGGTTGCGGTCGACGCCTTCGATCCAGTTGAAGTCGATGTCGTAGATCGAGCTGCCTTCTTCGAAACGGTCGATCAGGTACAGCGGCGCACCGCCGATGCCCTTGATCGCCGGCAGGCGCAGTTCCATCGGACCGGTCTCGATTTCCACCGGCTGGGCGCCCAGTTCGAGGGCGCGGGCATAGGCTTCATGGGCGTTGCGCACGCGGAAGGCCATGCCGCAGACGGACGGGCCGTGCTCGGCAGCGAAGTAGGACGCGACGCTTTTCGGCTCGTTGTTCAGGATCAGGTTGATCCCGCCCTGGCGATACAGGTGGACGTCCTTGGAACGGTGGGTCGCGACCTTGGTGAAGCCCATGATCTGGAAGATCGGTTCCAGGGTGCCGGGGGTTGGCGAAGCGAACTCGATGAATTCAAAGCCCATCAGGCCCATCGGGTTGTCGAAGAGATCTGCCATGTTCGTATTCCTCATCATCAAAACGGTGCAATAACGTTCGTTACCAGGCGGTCGATGCGAGTGAACGTGGTGGCGCGCAGGAAATGCCCCGGGTACTGCGGGCAAGGTAGTCACCAAGAATCAGTTTGAATCCATGACACTTCATAGAGGACCCATTTTCGGCGGGCTTGACTCCCCACGGCTTGGGGAACCTTATTGTTGTATGCGTAAAACGATTCTACAGAGCGTAAATCGATTTGTCGCGTGTCACATCGAATTGTAGGAGCTGGCTTGCCTGCGAAGGACCGCGCAGCGGTCCCGGTTCCCGATCAGCAGCCGGAAGAAAGCTATTGGCACCCGCTATGCTGTGCGGAAACCTTCACGGACGGACCCGGCATGCCCCTGCAGAAAACCCGAAACCGCCGCCGCGTCCTGCGCCGCGTGCTGCCCTGGCTGGTGGGTGCCCTGCCGGTGCTTGGCGGCCTGGCGATCATGCACTGGCAGGCCCAGCGCGAGCTCGATGCGCGCGCCCTGAACAGCGCCCGCCAGGCCGTCGTCCACCTCGACCAGGTCCTGGACAATATAGCCGGCGCCGCCAGGGCCCTCCTTCCCTTGGCCGACAAACCCTGTGCCGAGGTTACCCTGGCCCTGCGCGAACAGGTGACCCGTCGCCCGTTCGTGCGCTCCACCAACCTGACCCATGCCAACCAGCTGTATTGCAGCTCGCTGTTCGGCGACTTCAGCGAACAGGTCGACCCCGCCGACTACACCGATGGCAGCCTGTGGCTGATGGACGGCAACTCGGTCACCCCCGGCCATCCGCTGCTGGTGTACCGGGCCAGTGACGGCGACAGGGGCGCCATCGCCACGGTCGACGGCACCCATCTGGTCAGCGCCCTGCGCCTGGTCGCCCCGGACATCGACCTGCGCCTGCAGGTCGGTCCGCACTGGCTCGACCGACAGGGCAAGGTCAGCGACGCACCGGTCCCCGGCTATGCCGTCGCCGGCCAGGTCCTGCAGTCGAGCCAGTATGCCTTCTCCGTGCACAGCGGCTTCGCTGCGGGCCAGGCCTGGCGCCTGATGCGCGACGAATACCCGGCCCTGTTCGGTCTCCTGCTGTTTCTCGGTGCCACCGCCGGCGCCGCCTGCCACTGGCAACTGCGCCGCGTCTCTTCGCCACGGGCCGAATTGCAGCGTGCGCTGGAAGCCGATGAATTCGTGCCGTACTTCCAGCCGGTGGTACGCCATGGCGACTACCGCTGGTCCGGGGCCGAGGTGCTGATGCGCTGGCATCACCCCCGGGAAGGCCTGGTACGGCCCGACCTGTTCATCCCCTTCGCCGAGCACAGCGGGCAGATCGTACCCATGACCCGGCGCCTGATGGAGAAACTGGCCAGCGACCTGGCGCCCTATGCCGACATGTTCGAGGATGGCTTCCACCTCGGCATCAACATCACCGCGGCGCACTGCCAGGACCTGAGCCTGTGCGACGACTGCCAGGCCCTGCTCGACGCCTTCCCGCCAGGCCGCCTCAAGCTCACCCTGGAACTCACCGAGCGCACCCCGATCATCCCCAGCGCCACCACCGACAGCCTGTTCGAGCGCCTGCGCGAGATGGGCGTGCTGCTGGCCATCGACGACTTCGGCACCGGCCAGTCGAGCCTGAGCTACCTGCGCCAGTTCAAGGTGGACTACCTGAAGATCGACCAGAGCTTCGTCGCCATGATCGGCGTCGATGCCCTGTCGCTGCACATTCTCGACAGCATCATCGAACTGTCCGCCAAGCTCGGCCTGGGCATGGTCGCCGAAGGGGTGGAAACCGCCGAGCAACGCGACTACCTGGCCGGCTTCGGCGTCGACTACCAGCAAGGCTACCTGTTCGGTCGGCCCATGCCCCTGGGCGACTTCGTCAAAGCCCTGGCCGAACAGCCGCGGGCCGTCGAGGTTGCCCAACCGACGGTGCCCCTGAGATCATGAGCGGGCAAACCTTCCCCCCGCTTTACTGTTGTTCGAGGCCCCCTTGTCCAGAGGCATTGCTTTATCGGTGATGGCGTCCTGCCTTTTCGCCGTGATGTACTACTACACCTCCCTCCTCGCCCCGCTCGATGGCGAGGAAATCTTCGGCTGGCGCATGCTCCTGACCCTGCCTTGCGCCACGCTGTTCATGATCGTTACCCGCGACTGGTCGCTGGTGACCGGGCTGCTGCAGCGGGTGCGGCAAACGCCCGCGCTGTTCCTCGGCCTGTGCGCGACCTCCGCGCTGGTGGGCGTGCAGTTGTGGCTGTTTCTCTGGGCACCGCTGCAAGGACGCAGCCTGGAAGTGTCGCTGGGTTATTTCCTGCTGCCGCTGACCATGGTCCTGACCGGTCGCCTGGTCTATGGCGAACGCCTGTCACGCCTGCAGAAGGTCGCCGTTGCCCTGGCGGCAACCGGTGTCGGCCACGAGCTGTACCAGCACGGCAGCTTCGCCTGGGAAGTGCTGGTGGTCGCAGGTGGCTATCCGGTGTATTTCGTCCTGCGCAAGCACCTGCGCACCGACCATCTGGGCGGCCTGTGGACCGACATGCTGCTGATGTCGCCGGCAGCCCTGTATTTCGTGGTCAGCGGACCGCTGAACGCCAATGACCTGGCCAGCCACCCGCAGCTCTATGGGCTGATTCCGCTGCTGGGGGCGATCAGTGCACTGGCGTTGATCAGTTACCTGCTGGCGAGCCGGCTGCTGGCGTTCAGCCTGTTCGGCCTGCTGAGCTATGTGGAACCGGTGCTGCTGGTGATGGTGGCACTGGTCCTGGGCGAGAGCATCGCCCGGGACCAGTGGCTGACCTACCTGCCGATCTGGCTGGCGGTCCTGGTGCTGGTCATCGAAGGCGTCACGCACCTGCTGCGTCAGCGTCGACCGGCTGTTTGAGCCGGACCTGACGCACGCGGCGTTCCTCCACCGCGACCACGGTCATCGACCAGCCTTCCCAGCTCAACTGGTCGCCTACCATCGGCAGGCGATCCAGCAGGCTCATCACCAGCCCCGCAAGGGTCTGGTAATCGTCGGTGGGCCTGGCGGCGAAGCCGGTCTGGGCCTGGACCTGACGCAGGTTGAGCGCACCGCTGACCAGGTAGCCGTCCTGTTCGACGACGATGCCCGGGCCTTCGACTTCACTGGCGTCAGGCAGCTCGCCGGCGATCGACTCAAGGATGTCCGTCATGGTCAGCACGCCGGTGAAGTCACCGAACTCGTTGACCACGAAGGCGATGTGGGTCGATTCGCTGCGCATCTGCTCCAGGGCGTTGAGGATGCTGAAGCTTTCCAACAGGTTCAACGGCGCCCGCATCAGTTGCTCCAGGTCCGGCTCGGCGCCGGCCAGCAGTTCCTTGAGCAGTTCCTTCTTGTGCACGTAGCCCAGCGGTTCCTCGATGCGGCCGTCGCGAATCAGCGGCAGTCGCGAGTACGAGGAATTCACCAGCGCCTCGCGGATCGCCTCCGGCGACTGTGCCAGGTCGATGGCGTCGACCTCGGCACGCACCGTCATCACCGTCCTGATCGGCCGTTCGGCGAGGTTCAGCACGCCGCTGATCATCACCCGCTCACGACGGTCGAACAGCACTTCCTCGCTGCCCTCGCCCACCAGGTCGGCGATTTCCTCGCCCACCTCGTCGGCTTCCACCCGGCGTCCGCCGAGCAGGCGCAGCACGGCGTGGGCAGTGCGCTCGCGCAGCGGGCGGTGTTGCTGCAGGCTGCGCTTGCGCCGGTGTCGGGCCAGCTGGTTGAACGCCTCGATCAGCAGGGAGAAACCGATGGCCGCATACAGGTAGCCCTTCGGAATATGGAAGCCCAGGCCTTCGGCGGTGAGGCTGAAGCCGATCATCATCAGGAAGCCCAGGCACAGCATGATCACCGTCGGGTGGGCGTTGACGAAGCGGGTCAGCGGCTTGCTGGCGACGATCATGATGCCGATGGAGAAGATCACCGCGATCATCATGATCGACAGCTCTTCCACCATGCCCACGGCGGTGATCACCGCGTCGAGGGAGAACACCGCGTCGAGCACCACGATCTGCATGACGATGGGCCAGAACGCCGAATGACGCACCGGGCCGCCGGCCTGGACCACATGACCCTCCAGGCGTTCGTGCAGTTCCATGGTGGCCTTGAACAGCAGGAACACGCCACCGAACAGCATGATCAGGTCACGCCCGGAGAACGACTTGCCGAAGATTTCGAACAGCGGCGCGGTCAGGGTCACCATCCACGAGATCGAGGCCAGCAGGCCGAGACGCATGATCAGCGCCAGCGACAGCCCGATCACCCGCGCGCGGTCGCGCTGATGAGGCGGCAGCTTGTCGGCGAGGATGGCGATGAAGACGAGGTTGTCGATGCCCAGGACCAGTTCCAGGACAATCAGCGTGGCCAGTCCCAGCCACGCGGTGGGATCGGCTAGCCATTCCATGGATGGGCACTCATGCAGGAGACGTCACGGGGACGGGAAAACGAGACAGGCCATGAAGGCCTGGTACTGGGGGGCTCCGAGGAGAAGGAAGTCATATCAACCTGAGATCACAAAAGGGACGTTGATCCTACAGTTGTAGCGGCGTTTTACTACAGAAGGAAAGTATTTCAATCTGTAGCAAAGCCCTCCAGAGCGACGCGCCCCCTGTAGGAGCGGGTTCACCCGCGATTGCTATGGTGAATTCACCATCGTCATCGCGGGTGACCCCGCTCCTACAGGGGGCACGTGCTTCAGCCTGGAATCAACGATTCCAGTTGTCCTCGCTGGTCTGCAAGGCGTTGGCGATGGTCTGCACCTTGTCGTCCGGCAGGCTGGCCGGCAGCGGCTCGGCGCCGGTGCTGACGAACAGTTGCGCGTAGGCATTGCGCAGCTCGGCGTAGGACAGGTCGCGCTTGAGCTGGGTCTGCAGGTTGTTCAGCTCGCCCTGGATCAGTTCCAGCTCGCCGATGTTGTTGGTCTGGAAGCGATTGCGCAGTTGCTCGGCAATCTGCCCGTCGAGCTTGGCCATCTCCTCGCTGGTCTTGAACTGGCGGCTGGCTTCCTGGTAGTTGGCACGGGCCACGTACAGCTGCGCCAGCACGGCCACGGACATGGCCTGGCGGCGTGCCACGGCAACGTCTTCGCCGGCCTTGGCAACCTTGATCGCCGCCGGTGCGGAGAGCACGTTGAACAGGTTCCAGGTGACCTTCAGGCCGTAGTCGGCCCAGCTCTGGTTGGTCAGGAAGGAGTTGCTGTCGTAGTGACCGCCGGCCGAGAACTCCAGGCCCGGCAGCATGCGCAGCATGGCCTTGCGGGTCTCGGTGGCGCTGATGCGCGACTGGTAGTCCTGCTCGCGCAGCTCCGGACGGCTCGACAGGGCCTGCTGCTCCAGCTTGGCGAAGTCGCCATGGAACTCCGGCACGGCATAGCTCTCGTCCAGCGCCAGCTTGTAGTCGCTGTTCATCGGCAGGTTGACCAGGGCAGCCAGTTCGGTCTTGGCCAGGGTCAGGGCGCGACGCTGCTCTTCCAGCTGGCGGGTCGCCTCGATCAGGGCGCGCTGGTAGCTCAGGGTCTGCACCGGGTCACCGATACGCTGGGCGGTCATCAGCTGGCTGTTGATGCGCGCCTGGTTGATGCGGCCCATCAGGGTGTCGATCTGGTTCAGCAGCCGCTCGGCCGCCACTGCGCGCCAGTAGGCCGAACGCACGTCCTGGGTGATGGTGTGGATCACCTTGCGCTTGCGTTCCTGGAGGATGTAGCGCTGGTCGGACTGCTGCTTGGCGCCCAGGTAGCTGACGCCGAAGTCCAGCACGTTCCAGACCATGGTCAGGTCCGCCACCTCGCGGTCACGGTCCTGGGAGGTCGAAGGTTCGAGGGACTGGGTACCGGTGCGGATGCTCTGGCTGCTGGAGGCGCTCTGGTTGTTGCGACCGGCATAGCCTGCGGACAGGGCCATGCGCGGCAGCATGTCGAACTGAGCCAGGTCCAGCTGGCGCTGGCCCAGGGCTTCTTCCATCACTTTCAGGCGCGCTTCCAGGTTGTACTTGACCGCGCGGGCCATGGCCTGGTGCAGGGTCAGGGGCCCGCTGAGGGGCTCCTGGTCCTTGTAGATCTGCGCCATGTCGGCACGGGCGCGCTCCTCGCTGGCACTGCGCTCGATCGGGTCGGTCTTGACGGCACAGCCGCCAATGGCCAATGCCAACAGACTGGCGGCAAACAGTTTGTGCTTTTTATTCATCCTTGGGCCGCCCCCTGGTACGGCTCGATTCTCAAGAGTTGTGCTGTTTTTCATGCCCGTTGTCCGATCTCTGCCGGTTTGGCCAGGGCCTTGGCCAACTCGCGCACATGGCGCTGGTCGGCTTCGTTGATTTGTTGCAGTTGCTGGCCGAAGGTCGGTACGCCGAACACTCCGCGCAGCCCCTGGTTGAGGTCACTCTGTTTCCACTGGCTGCCGGTGAACACGTTCATCTCGGTGACGCCTGGTACCTCGCGACCGAAGATGGTGGCAAAGGTGCTGCCGCCGAAGATGCCGCCGTTGCCGCCGCCGAAGCCGAGGAAGCCCTGGCCGTCGCCGCCACCCAGGCCACTGTCACTGCTGCCGAACACCTGGGCGATGAAGCTTGGCGCACTGCCGGCCTGGCCAAGGAAGATGGTGCCCAGCGGCTTCAGGTCGCCGCCCACGGTGCGCACTTCGAACAGCGAGCCCGGGACCAGCGGCGAGATGCTTTCGTTGATGACGATACCCGGCACCTGCGGCTGAACCAGGGGGGCTTGTGGAATGCCCAGGGTTTCCGGCGGGTTGAGGCGGTATTCCAGATCGCCGATATCCTGGTTCGGGATGGCCTGCGCCGCACTGGCCAGCGATTCACTCATCTGGTTGCCCAGACTGTCCTGAATACCGCTGCCCGCTGCATTGAGGCCCAACGACAAGCTGCCCTGGCCGGTGATGTTGCCGATCACGACGCGGTAGGTGCGCGCATCGATCTGCTGCACCGACTGCACCACACCGGTGGCGCTCTGGCTGCCCAGCAGGGTGAAGTCGGTCGTATCGACGCCACTTACCGCTTCGTTGAAGGTCAGGGTGAAGCTCAGGCTGCGATCGCTAGGCTGGTAGGCGCCGTCGGCCACGATGCTCAATGGCACCGGCGGCGCGGTATCGACGATCACCCCGGCGTTGCCGGCCGGTCCGTTCAGTGCCGGATCGAGGTTGTTGCCAGCGGCGTCACGCAGGCTGCCGCCATTCAGGTCGATGCTGTTCACCACGCCGATACCGCTGGCGTTGTCGCCCGCCACCACGGTGTATTCGAACACCAGCCGCGCACTGCCGCTGCCGGAAACGTAGGTGGCGTAACGCGGTACGCCGCCCATGTCGACGATCAGGCGTGGCGTGCCGGTGCTGGTATCGACGTTGACGTTCTCGCTGACCGCGACTTCGAAACGCAACACCCCACCCACCGTGTAGTTGCCCGTCGCTGGCAGGTCCACTGCGGTGACGGTCGGCGCCACGGCATCCACCAGGACCTGGCTGGTATCACCCACGCCCTTGAGGGTGGTGTCGGCATTGTTGCGTACGCTGTCGCGCAGCACCGCACCGTTGAGGTTGATCGAGGAACCGAGGGTGATGCCGTCGGTGTCGATCTGGCCGCTGGCAACGGTCATGCGGAACAGCAAGGTACGGCTGCCGGTCTGGCTCACATAGGTGGCCAGGGCGGTCTGGCCATTGCCCAGGCTCACCTCGATGGTCGGCGTGTTGCCGTTGGTGAGCATCTGGATGTTCTCGTCCATCGTCACCGTGAAGTCGAGGTTCTGTCCGGCCACGTAGGTACCGGCCGCCGGTACGCTGACACTGGCGACGGTCGGGTCGACACGGTCGACACGGTACTCGTAATAGCCCGAGACCGGCCGCAGCGAGTTGCCGGCAACATCCTTGATGCTGTTCGTATTGTTGATCGCCAGACGTGCGGTCCCTTCGCCGGTCAAGCCGCTGACCTTGACCACGTAGATCTTGCCATCGACCGAGGTGATGCTTTCGATGGCGCCCTGCAGGGTGCCGCCGAAGGTCAGGGTCAAGGCGCTGAGGTCCAGGCCGCTGACCTTCTCGTTGAAGGCCACGGAATACTCGACGCTAGCCGCGCCGGTCGGCGAGGAGGTCAGCGGGTTGATGCCATTGAAGATCGGATCGATGTTATCGATGACGATGCCGCTGCTGTCGCCCACGCCATTGATGTCCAGCGCCATGGCGTTGCCTGCTGCGTCACGGGCCGTGGCACCGTTGAGGTTCAGGCTGGTGATGCCGAGGCCGGTGGCGTTTTCCCCGGGCTGCACGGTGTACTGGAACACCATGGCGCCATCGGCGCCACCGGAGACGTACATGGCGTAGCGCGGAATGCCGGCGACGTTGAGCAGCAGGTACGGCGTGCCGGCGCTGGTGTCGAGCACCAGGTGCTCGCTGGTGTTGACGGTGAAGCTGAGCACGTCGCCGATGCGGTAGCTGCCGTTCGGCGGCAAGGTCACCGAGTCGACCACAGGGGCCACGGCATCGACCTTGACTCCGGCAGTGCTGGCGACATTGTTCAGCGCCAGGTTGGCGTCGTTGCCGACCGCGTCACGCAGGGTCGCGCCGTTGAGGTCGATGGCGCTGCCGAGCGCGATGCCATCGGTGTCCAGCTGGCCGTTGGCCACGGTCATGCGGAACACCAGGGCATTGCTGCCCGCGCCGGACAGGTAGGTCGCGTAGACGACCGTACCGTCATCGAGGGTCACGGCAATACGCGGCGTGCCATTGCTGGTGTCCAGTTGCACGGCCTCGTCCAGGTGCACGGTGAAGTCGAGGTTCTGCCCGGCGACGTAGGTGCCATTGCCCGGAGCATCGACGCTGGTCACGGTTGGCGCGACGCGGTCGATGGTGTAGAGGATGGGGCCTACAGCACCGCTGAGCGCGTTGCCAGCGACATCGACGATACCGCTGCCCGAGACTACCAGGCCGACGCTGCCCTGCCCCGTGATACCGCTGACGACCAGGGTGTAGGTCTGTCCATCGAGGCTGGTGATACTGTCGATGGCTAACCTGGTCGATCCATTGAAGAACACTGCAAAGGACGCCGGATCAAGAACGCTGACTTTTTCCGAGAAGATGACGTTGAAGCGGACCGAATCAAGGTTGTTCACCGCCGGATCGAGCAGAACGATGTTGCTGACCAGCGGAGCGGCGGTATCCACCACCACGCCCGCCGTACTGCCCACGCCGTTCAAGGTCAGGTTGATGTCATTGCCGGCCAGGTCGGTCAGTTGCTCGCCCCGCAGGTCGAGGCTGTTGACTGTGATGCCGTCGCCGTCGTTGTCGCCGGCCTGCACGATGTACTGGAACACCAGCGCCGCGCTGCCGCTGCCGGAGGCATAGGTCGCGTAACGGGTCACGCCGCCCACGTCGAGCACCAGGCGCGGCGGCAGTCCGCCGGTCAGCAGCGCTTCGCTGCCATTGACGGTGAAGGTCAGCACGTCGCCGGCCTTGTAGTTGCCATCCAGCGGCGTGGTGACGCTGACCACCGCCGGCACCACGCCATCGACGTTGACGTCGGCGGTGCTGGCCACGGCGTTGAGGGTCACCACGGTGTCGTTGCCGGCCGTGTCGCGGATGCTGCCACCGTTGAGCTGTACCGAGCTGCCCAGGGTCACGCCGTTGCTGTCCAGCTGGCCGCTGGCGACGGTCAGGCGGAACACCAGGGCGCTGCCGCCGGAGCCGGAGACGTACTCGGCATACACGGTGCCGCCGGTGTCCAGGGTCACGGCGATGCGCGGCACGCCGCCGCTGCTGTCGACCACCACGTTCTCGCTGAAGTTGACGGTGAAGTCGAGGTTCTGGCCGACGATGTAGGTGCCGTCGGTCGGTGCCTGGACGCTCGCCACCACCGGTACCACGCCGTCGACCACGATATTGCTGCGCCCGCCGAGGGAGTCGGCGCCGCCCACGGTCGGCAGGGTCAGGACCGCCAGGTCGCTGGTGTTGTTGCTGATCACCGCGCCGTTCAGCTGCAATGCCGCAGCGCTCTGGAAGTCCAGGTCGGCGCTGAGGTCACCGGCCTGCACGGTGTACTTGAACACCAGGGTGTTGCTGCCCGAACCGCTGACGTAGACCGCATCGCGATCGACCAGGCCGGTTTCCAGCAGCAGGGTCGGACTGCCGTTGCTGAGATCGACGTTGACCACCTGGTCCCAGGTCATGCTGACCAGCACTTCGTCGCCGATCTTCACGCTGCGGTCCAGGCCTTGTGCGGCGACGTTGACCACCTTCGGGTTCACCGGGATCACGTTGATCGCGATGGTGTCTACATCGGTCTTCACCCCGCCACTGCCGGAGTTGCCGTTGTCGTTGGTCTCGATGGTCAGGCTGGCGGCGCCGAGGAAGGAGCTGCCGGACTTGAAGCTCAAGGTCTGCAACGCGGCATTGATGTTGGCGCGGTTGCCCTCGAACATAATGCTCGCGTCGTTGGTGCCGGTGCCCAGCAGCACGGTGATGCCGCTCAGGCTGCCCAGGCTGAGGGTGCCGTTGGTCGCCGTCAGGGTCACGGTCATCAGGCCGTTGCCGGCGTCCACGTCGGTGATGGAGATGGCGTTGCCGTTGGCGGTGTTGAAGCCCAGGGCAATGTTCTGCGAGGCGGTCTGCGCGCCCGGCACGTTGTTGACCGGGGCATCGTTGACCGCGGTGACGTTGAGGGTGACGGTCTTGGTATCGGTCTTCTCGCCGCCGCTGCCGCTGAAGCCCTTGTCGTTGAGGGTCACGGTCAGGGTCACGCTGGCGGTGGAGTCCTGGGCGGTCTTGAAGGTCACGCCGTTGGCCGCGACGAAGAAGTTGATATCGGCCAGGCTGCCGGAGAGGGTCAGTTCGCCGGTATCCGAGCCGGCAACGGTGACACCCATGCCAGTGGTCGCGCTCAGGGTGCCGCTCGGCACCGAGAAGGTCGCGGTGACGGTGTTGATGCCGGCATCGACGTCGGTGAAGCTGAAGCCGCTGATCACGCTCGACACATCTTCGGTCACCGAGATGGACGCCGGTGCGCTGATCACCGGTGCGTCGTTCACCGCGGCGACCTGCAGGGTCACGGTGGTGGTGGCGTCGGACACGCTGGTGGTGTTGATGTTGATGGTCAGGGTCACGTCGCCGCTGGCGTTGACCGCCGGGGTGTAGAGCAGGCGGTTGGCGGCGATGAAGTTGTTGATGTTGGCCAGGGTGCCGCTCAGGGTCAGGGCCGTCGCCGTCCCCCCCACGGTCACGCCGCCCGCGCCGATGGCGCTGAGGGTGCCGCTGCCGACCGAGAACGTCGCGACGCCAAGGGTAGTGTCGACATCGCTGAAGGTGATCTGGCCAAGCGCCGTCTGTGTGTCTTCGGTGATCGGCAGCGAGGCCACGGCACTGATGGTTGGCGAATCGTTGACCGCGGTGATGGTGACGTCACGGGTCACGGCCGTCGACTGGGCATTGCTGCCATCGGTGACGATGAACTGCACGGTACGGGTGGTGCTGTTCGGGCTGTTCGAGGCGTTGTTGTAGGTAATCGCCCGCATCGCGGCCTCGAACTGGGCCACGGTCGCCTGGTTGCCGGCGGAGGTCAGGGTCAGGGTGCCGGTGCCGACGGTCCAGGTGCCGACGATGTTGCCCATGGTCAGCCCGTCATTGACGAAGCTCAGGGTGTCCTGGGCGCTGAAGTAGGTGAGCATGCGCGCGCTGGCACTGAGCGGATTCGGACCGTCCGCATCGACCAGGGTCAGGCCCGCGTCCACCACGACCGGGGTGGAGGCCACGTTGTTACCTTCGGTCCAGGAGGCCGAACCACCGCTCACGGTGACCACCGGCGCATCGTTGACCGCGGTGACCACAACGCTGGCGGTGTCGGTGTCCGTGGAATAGGCCGAGACGCCACCGGAAATGGTGGTATCGCGCTTGGTCCCTTCGAGGCCGGCGGTACCGCCGGTCTGGTCCCAGGCCTTGTAGATGATGGTCGCGGTTTCACCGTGGACGCCATCCGGAACATAACGGACCTTGTTGGTCGTGTTCAGGACCAGCGCCGTAGTGTTCGAGACCGAGCCGATATCGGTCCAGCTGGTGCCGGCATCGGTGCTGTACTGCCACTTGCCATAGGTGCCGGTCAGTCCGGTGATGGCGATCCCTTTCAACGCGCCGGTGTCGACATCGGTGATGCCCCCGGTCAGTGAACTGACCAGGTTGCCAGCGTTGTTGGTGGACGTGTCGTTCAATCCGGTCAGGGTCGGGAGTGTCGCGACCATGACTGGCGCGTCGTTGACCGAGGTGACCGGCTGGTTGGCCACCGCAGTGACGGTGGAGAACGCCGTGGTGCCGCCGTTGCTGCTGGTATCGGCAGTGCCGCGGATACCGTTGACGGACGCCATGCCAGTGGTCTGGTCCCAGCCGCGGAAGGTCAGGCTGGCAGTCTCGCCGTTGGCGCCATCGGGAACGTAGCGGATGTAGGTGGTGGAAGCCAGCAGCAACGCGCTGGTGCTGGACACGGCACCGAAGTCGGTCCAGTTGGCGTTGTCCGTGGAGTACTGCCAGATGCCGTTGCCGGACTTGGTGATCACCGCGATGCCGCGCAGGGCGCTAACATCAGGGTCGACCATGGTGTAGTTGGTCAGCAGGGTCGAGATCTGCGTACCGCTGCTGGTGGTGTCCTCGTTGATGCTCGGCAGGCTGTACGGGCCGCCGGCAAGGACCGGCGCATCGTTGATTCCGACCACGGTCACGGTGCTGGCGATCCCCACGGCGATGGTGGGGATGCCACCGTTGTCCGTACCACCGTTGTCGCTCAGGGTGTTCAGGGTCACCACCCGGTTGGCGGTGTTCGGGCTCTCGCTGTCGTTGCGATAGGCCATGGTGTTGATGATGGTCTGCGCGGTCGCCGCGTCGAGGCCGGCGCTGGTGCTGAGGGTGACGTTGGCGGTGCCGCTGGTCACCGAGACCGTAACCGTGACGCTATTGCCGTTGGTGACCAGGCTGGTGCCGTTGATCAGGGTCACGTCGCTGCCATCGATCACCAGCTTCTCGGCGGCACCGTTGGCGACGCCGCTGACGCTGAATGTCATCTGGATCACTTTCTGCCCGGACTCGACGGTGTTGACCGTCGCGCCGCTGAACAGCTGCACCGCCGAGGTGTTCTCGGTGTAGGTCGGGTTGCTGGCGGAAACGTTGACCACCGGTGGATCGTTGACCGGATGCACCTCGATGAGGATCGTGGAGACGGTACTGTTGCCACCGGCACCGTCGTCCATGCTGACCGACACGGTCCGCGGCGTGGTCGACGGCTCGGTGCCGTTGGAGTTGCGGTACGCCAGGTTGTGCACCAGGGCGGCGACGGTGGTCGGGTTGGCGTTGCTGGTGAAGGTGACCACCAGCGGGTTGCCGTTGCTGCCGCCGGTGTAGGTGCCGATCACCAGGCCGTTGTACATGATCGAGGCACCGGACAGGATGATCTTGTTGGCGCCGGCGACCTCGTCGCGAATGAACAGCACGTCTTCGCCACTGGCCAGGCCCGTGGTGACCTGCACGGTCAGCTTGCCGCCGCTGAAGTTGGCGGAGTCGGCATCGGTGACGGTGGCGTTGCCGCCGTCATCGAGGAGCACGTAGGCCGCGCCTTCGTTGTAGGCAACGGCGTCGCCATTGAAGTTGCCGATCACCGGCGGCTGCACGGTGGAGGTGGTGAAGTTCAGCGTGGTGTTGTTGCTGATGCCCTTGAACACCTTGCCGTCGGCGTTGGCGAACGCCTTGTTGTCGATGCGCACGGCGTAGGCGGTGCCTTGGTCCAGGTCGCTCGGGTCGATGGTCCAGGTGGTGCCGGAGCCGGTGACCTGGCTGCTGCTGGCCTGGATGGTCTGCACGATCTGGTTGTCGGAGGTCCGCACGATGTAGATGTTGCCGGTGCCCTTGGTCACGCTCTGGCTGAACGTCAGGACGATGTTGGCGCTCGGCGACACGTTCAGGCTGTTGTCGGCCGGGGTGGCGCTGACCAGGGTCGGCGGCGAGCCGGCCTGGTAGTAGACGAAGGCATTCGTGGTCGGCGAGCTGCCGATCACGTCGGTGTCGCCGTCGCCGTCGAAGTCACCGATGCGGAAGTTGTTGACCCCGTAGTCGGTCATGACCAGCCCGGCGAAGGGCGAGTTGGCCCGGCTGACGATGGTGAAGGTGCCGTCGCCATTGTTGGTGGCGTAGTTCCAGTCGGTACCGTTGACACCCACCTGCCAGAACACGTCGGCGTCGCCATCGCCATCGAAGTCGCCCCACAGGGTGCGCGGGCCATAGGCCGGCACCGGGAAGGCTGCGGTCGAGGCCTGGCTGAAGGTGTTGTTGCCGTTGTTCAGATACAGCGCACCGGTGCTGTTGTTGGCCTGGTAGAGGATGTCGAGGTCGCCGTCGCCGTCGAAGTCGATCACCCGGTAGTTGAAGGACGAATAGGTAGCCAGGGTGAAGGCCGCGAAGGGCGAGGCCGACTGCACCATGTCGGTGAAGGTGCCGTCGCCGTTGTTCAGCGCATAGCGCCAGGCGTTGCCGGCGTCGACGTTGCCGGGCTGGTAGAGAATGTCGGCGGCACCGTCGCCGTTGAAGTCGCCGACCACCAGGCGCACGCCGTACTGGGTGCCGTTGAAGCCGGTGGCGACCTCACGGGTGAACACGCCGTTGACGTTGCGGTACAGGTAGGCCGCACCGCTGGTGACGGTTACGCCCAGCAGGTCGATGTCGCCGTCCTTGTCGAAGTCGGCGGCGTAGTAGTTGGTGCCGTTGGTCGCAGCGTTGATCAGGGTCACGTTGGCGAACGGCGAGGCTATCTGGTCGACGATGCTGAAAGTACCGTCGGCGTTGCCGGCGGCGAACTTCCACGCCGTGTTGTCGCCGCCGATCTGGTACAGGATGTCGTCGCGGCCATCGTTGTTGAAGTCGCCGACCACGTAGCGCGGCAACTGGCCGGAGAGCAGGGTCGGCGCGGTGGGGTTGGAGCCGCCGGTGAAGGTGGCAGCCAGCAGGCCGTCATAGCCTTCGAGCTGGGCGCCAAGAGCAGTGGTCTCGATCACGCCGCTGCTGCGCTCCAGGGTCCAGTTGCCGCCCAGGCTGGCGGCGCCGGTATCGTCGGCGGAGGCAGCCACGTCGGCGCCGGTGATCTGTGCCAGCTGGTCGAGGAAAGCCTGGCCCTGCCCGCTTTCACCCACGTTGCAGCCGTAGAGCATCAGGTCGCCGTCGGCCTTGAGCGCGGCGCCGATGCTTTGCAGGGCTTCGCGGTGCTCGGCGAGGTTGTTGGTGGCCAGCCACAGGTTGCCCATCTGCACGGTGCCGTCGGCACCGTGGGACAACAGGTGGATGGCGTCCAGGCCCTCGCGGCCCTTGAGGTAGTCGGCCATCTGCTGCAGGCCGTCCTTGTTCGGGTCGAGGATCACCACCTCGGCATTGCCCGACAAGCCTTCGAGCAGCTTGCCGACATCGGCCACCTGGCCGTCGACGAACACCACTTCATGGCGCTGGTCGTTTTGCGTGGAACGGGTATCGGCGCTGGCGGAAACCTGGCTGTCCTGCTGGCTCGCCTGATCGGCGGAGGTGCTGTCCTTGGCCGGCTCGGCGGTGGCCTGAGCGGCATCCTGGGCGACCACGCCCACGGACGCATCGAACATGATCCGCGGTTCAAGGGCCATCAGCAGCGGCGGCTGACCATCGCCGGCCGCTACCGGCCGTACGGATGCCTTGCGCGAGAAGCGTTCGATGAATTTCATGTTGCACCTCCTGGTGTGCCCGCCTTGCCCGTCTGGCAAGGCGGTCGGAAAAAGTGGCGACGACCCGTGGGTCGTCGCCGATTGCTGCGGTTAGTTGCGGCTCGGGTATTCACCCACCAGGGCAATGACGAAGCTCACGGCCAGGTAGGGGTTGCGGATATCGAATGCCTGGGAACCACCGGTTGGCACGATGGACTGCGGCGCCAGGGTGGTCGGAGCGGAGATGTCGGTGCCGTAGATGTTCACGGCGTTGCCGCTGCCATCCACTGCCGCGGCCAGGTAGCTGTTCGCATCAGGCTTGTCGGTGGTCGCCGGGGAGGTCGAGACTTTATGCAAGTGCTGGTGCATAGGCATGTTGCTTTGCAGCAGGGTGGTGCTTTCCTTGCCGCCGCTTTCACCCAATTGGTAGACGCTTGGCACGCCCGGTGCTGCGGCACCCTGGCCGATCGGCGAACGGCCGCCGAAGTGCGGCAGGCCGAAGGTGGTGCGGCCGTCGCCGCCGTAGGCAGTGCCTACCAGGGCGAACAGCGCGTTGTTCTGCGAGATGGGCAGCAACTGGCCGTAGCACATGGCATAGCCGCGCGGAGCATAGTTGCTCGCCAGCATCTTGATCTCGCCGATAAAGGGATCGCTCATCGAACACTTCCTTTGTTGCGTGGTTGGGATATTCCTGATTTCGCGCCGTCAGTTGGCACGCGCGAGCACCTGCCCCGAGGTGCAGATGATGAAATTGATGGCCAGGTACGGGTTACGTACCGAGAACGCCGCAGGCACGGGCAGGTCGCTGCCCGCCGGCTGCAGGGCGTCCTCGTTGAGCACCGAGGGATCCTCCAGGCCGGTACCGTAGATATTCACCGGGCCGTGGTCGGTGTTGGTCGAGTTGGCCAGCAGCGGATAGGGAGTACGCACCCCTGCCGCCGACACGGTGCTTGGCGAAGCTCCCGTGGCCGCGCCGTTGTAGGCGTTGACCAGGTGGTTGTGGGCCGGGATGTTGCCGGCGCTCAGCGTCACCTGCTCGACCCCGCCCGAACTGCCCGGCGGGTAGTTGTTGTTGCCCGTACCGACGTCGCTGCCCACCGGCATGCGCCCGCACAGGTTGGGCAAGGCGAAGGTGCCGCTGGGCGTGCCGCTACCGTAGTTGCTGCTGAGCACGCTCCACAAACCCACGTTCTGCGCGATGGGCAGCACCTTGCCGTCGCAGAAGGCAAAGCCATTGGGCGCGAACTTGCCGCCGAACAGCCTGATCTCACCAATGAACGGATCACTCATTTCGCATCTTCCTTGCGTGCCTGCTGTCTGCGCTCATGACTTCTGGGGTTCCACGCCGATGACCGCGACGATGAAGGTCACCACCAGGTACGGATTGCGCACGTTGAATGGCTGCGAGCCCCCGGTCGTGCTGATCGACATCGGAGACATCGGCACCATGGAGCCGGAACTCTGGCTGCCGTAGATCAGCAACTGGTTACCGCTGCCGTCGTTGGCAGTGGCCAGGAAGTTGCCCATCGGGCTGTCGCTGTCTCCCTCGCCCGTCGAGATATACAGAGTATGGTTGTGACCGGGCATGTTGGCGGTGGTCAGGGTGGCGGTTTCCGCCCCGCCGGTGCTGGCCTGGGTGAAAGCCACGGGATTGCCTTCCAGGGTACCGGTACCCACCGGCGAGCGGCCGTTGAAGTTGGGCAGGCCGACGGTGTTCACGCCGTCGCCGCCGAACTGGGTACCGAGCACGCTGTACAAGGCCTTGTTCTGCGCGACGGGCAGGAGCTGGCCGTTGCACAGCGCATAACCGTTCGGTGCATAGCTGCCGCCGAACATCTTGATCTCACCAACAAAAGGAAACGCCATGGGAAGTCCTTCTCGCCTGCTACAGGCTTTCAGTTGGCCGCTGCGGTCTCACGGCGGGTGTGGATCACCAGTTCCAGTGCTTGCCGGCCATCGGGCTCAGGCATCACCGGGGTCAACATCAAAAGCCATTGGCGGGCGTCGGGGCCGGTCAGGCGGAACACCGCTTGCGGCAGGTTGACACCCTGGGGCAAGGCGAAGGTCGCCATGTAGCAGTCATACCCGGCGTTGAGCGCCGAGCCGTCGCGCAGGTCCACCAGTTCCACCGGCAGATGTTCCTCGGGTCCGACCTGCAGGGTGAAACCGCCGGCTGCGGCGCCGTTGGTCAGGTCTTCCCGGGTGGGAATCCGGAAATCGAGGTCACTCATGAGGCCATCCTTCGGGAAGGGTCCAGGGCTTCCCGGCGCATGCGCAGGTAGACCCCGGATTCATTGATCACGTGAAAGCCGGCGCGAGCGTACAAGCGCTGCGCTCGATTGTAGGTTTCCACCGACAGCTCCACCGCCAGGCCGAGGTCGTCGGCGCGCTGCAGTTGCTGGTGGATCAGGTCGGTTCCGATGCCCTGCCCCTGGAACTCGGGAAGCAGGGCGATATCGATGATGGTGAGGGTGGTTTCACCGGCGTACAGGTACAGGCGGCCGATGGGCTGGCCGTCGAGTTCGACGATAAGGAAGTCACCACCACGGAAGTGTTCCTGGTAGTAGGTGTGCTGGGCGTTGAACTGCATCTTCAGGAAAGCCGCGATCTCGCTGGCTGGCCAGCCGCTATGGGACATTTCATCGGCACGGCTGGTGGCATAGACATGTTCGGAGAACGCCATGTCGGTTGTTTCCAGCGCACGGAGTGTCACAGCGTACTTCGACATCAAAGCAAACTTCCCTGTAATCAATAACTTGGTGGGCAAACTATTTGTGTGACTTAGTTCACAGTGAACAATGTGGCTAATTGACAGCAGATTATCTTAACTGTCTTACAATCGCACTACTAAAATCCACTTTCTCTTACGCCCAGAGCGGCCAATCGTCGCCAGGCGGATCCCAAAAGCGACACACCCTCTCCCTCAAGTACCACAAGGCCTCGCAGCGGGTGGGACACCGCCTGCGGCGCACTGTTTTCGAGCACGAAACGCACCCCGTACTGGGCCTCCAGCGGTTGTGCCCGCTTGTCCTCGTCACGACGCACGGCGATAGGCCCGTGCTGGTCCGAGACCAGGGCTTCCTGGTCGATGAACGAGACGCCGTTGGCGTCGACATCTTCCAGCGTGACCGGAAGCGAATCGCGCAGCACGTCGTCCGCCACGAAATGCCCCGAAGCACCCGGCGCCACGCGCCACAGGTCGGCTTCGGCGAGATAGCCGCGCAGGCGCAAACCGCCCTCCGCCACCTGGGCCAGCGGCAGGTCCACGCTTATCCAGCGACCCGGCACGAGATTGTCCGCCAGGTCACGCACCACCCCGGCATGCGGCGCGCGCAGGCTCAGGCGCTCGCGCTGGGCCGACAGGCCGCGGTACTCGGCCACCGCTTCGGCCAGGCGCTGTTCGAGGATGCCGCTGTCGGCCGCCGTGGCACTGCGCCCCGACTGACGGCGCAACTGCAACTGGAGGATCTCGATCTCGCGCCGGGTGATGCTCATGCGTGACGTCAGGTCCGGGGACTCAAGCTCCACCAGCACCTGGTCTTGCGCAACCGGCTCGCCGTCCCTGACCCGCACATCCTTGATCCGCGCCGCTACCGGCGCATGCAAGGCACTGACCCGCACCGCTTCGAGCATCGCCGGCACCTCGACGCCGCCGCGCCATGGCACCACCAGCACCGCCAGCACGGCCAGCAAGCCGCCGCCGAGCAGCAGGACCTTGCGCGGCTGGGCCTGGCTGCGGTGCTTCCACCAGTGCCCCCACTCGCGCCAGATCGGCAGGCCGATGAACCACACCAGCTCGACCATCATCAGGAAGATGCCGAGCACCTTGAAGAACAGGTGGTACACCGCCAGGGCGATACCGAAGAACAGCACCGCACGCCAGATCCACGAGGCATAGCTCCAGCACAGCAGGCGCCGGCGCAGCTTGGGCGACCAGCGCTCGGGCATCGGCTCGCCGTAGCCGAACAGCAGTTCGCGCAGGTGCCAGCGCCCGAGGGCGAAACCGCGGCCCTGCAGGTTGTCGACACCCCACAGGTCGCTGAGCAGGAAATAACCGTCGAAGCGCATCAGCGGGTTGACGTTGATCGCCACGGTGGTGATCCAGGTGGCACTGGCAAGCATGAACGCCGCCGTGCGCCCTGCCCCGTCCGGCAGCAGCGACCAGGCCAGCAGGGCGATGCAGGCCAGCACCAGCTCGGCGAGCACGCCGCCGGCACCGATCAGCAGGCGGGTGCGGCGGTCCTGCACGCGCCAGGCATCGCTGACATCGGTGTAGAGCATCGGCAGCAGGACCATGAACGCCACCCCCATGCTCGGCACCCGGCAGCCGGCGCGCTTGGCCATGTAGGCATGGCCGAATTCGTGGCACAGCTTGGCGAAGCCCAGGGCGATGCCGAACGCCGCCATGCCGCCCAGGCTGAGCAGGTGCGGGAAGGTCGAGAGAAAACGTTCCCAGTCGCGCATCACCAGGAACAGGCCGAGCAGCAGCACGGTCGGCAGGCCGAAGCGCAGCAGGTTCGGGCCATGCCGTTCGAGCCAGGGCCAGGTGCGGTTGAGGAAGGCATCCGGGCGCCACAGCGGAATGCGGAAGAACAGGTACTTGTGCAGGATCTGCGTCCAGATGCCCTGGCGCTGTGCGGCGGCCTTGGTCGCGTAACCGGCACGCTGCTCGGCGTCGACGGCACTGACCAGGTCGTGCCCGCGCAAGAAGCGCAACAACTCCTCCACTGCCTGCCCGGTCAGGGGGATGCCCGGCTCGGCGTTGGCAGCATTGAGCACCCGCTGCGGATCACCCAGCGCCCAGTGGCGCAGCAGGCGCATGGCCGGTGCACCGAGCTTGAAGTAACGCCCGCGCAGGGGATCGGCCAGGGTCCATTGCGGCGAGCCGTCGAGGCCCGGCGCACCCGCCGAAAGCTGCAGGTCAGGACGCAGCGCCGGCAGGTTCACAGGCCCACCGCCTGGCGCAGGGCCGCCAGCGGCCGGCGCAGCAGGTACAGGGCCAGCGGCGCGCGGTCACCGAAGACCTTGGCGGTCCCGCGCAGGCCGATGCGTGGCGGTGCGTTGGCGAAGCTGGCGTCGAGACGATAGGCCAACTGGCCGGCCGGGTTGCTCTGCGCCTGGTAGGCGGCGCGTTCGAGCACGGCGTCATGCCGGTTGAGCGGATCGCTGTCGAGGAACAGCGCCACTTCGGCGCCCTTCTCCAGGCCGATGGCGTCGGCCACCGGCAGTTCGATACGCAGCTCGGCCTGGGCCGGGTCGGCGATTTCCATCAGGCGCTCACCGGTACGCATCGGCTTGCCGACCAGGCGCTGGGCATCGGCGAACACCGCGATGCCATCGCGCTCGGCGCGCACTTCGCTGCGCGCCAGCAGGTCGCGGGCGTAATCGCGTTCGGCGCGCTTCTGCTCGACCCGCGCGGCCAGCAGGTCGATGCGGGCACTGGAGTCGGCATCGGAAAAGGCGCGCTGGGTATTGGCTTTCAGTTCCGCCTCGGCCACGCCCAGGGTACGTTCGGCGACATCGGCCTGGGCCCTGAGGCTGGTGGCGTCGAAGCGCACCAGCACGTCACCGGTCTTGACCGGCTGGTTGGGCTTGACCAGGAACTCGGCGACCACGCCATCCAGCGGTGCGGCAACCACCTGGCCGTTGCGCGGCATCACTTCCGCCGGCGCCAGCACCGACTGGCGCACCGGCACCAGCAGCACCAGCAGCAGCGCGGCGGCCAGGGCCCAGCGGGTCCGCGCCGGCCAGCGCAGGCGCCATGGCTTGCCCGGTTGCAGGGCACGCCAGGCATGGCTGTAGCAATCGCCCAGTTGTGCGAGCAAGGCCTGCTCGGCCTCGCTCCAGGCCGCATCGCGGGCAAGCCACAGGCCGCCGAAGACCTGGCCCTCGCGATCCTTGAGCGGCAACCAGAACGCATGGGGGGCCGAGAGCGCCTGCCAGTCGTCGCGGCTGGCCTGGTCGACGCTGTCCGGCGGCACCGCGCCCGGCAGGGCGAAACGCTCGCTCGCCGCAAGGCGCGCGGCCATGCGCTCGATGAACACCACGAAGGGCGCGTTCGGCTCGACCACGCTGATGCCGGTCAGCGCCCGCACCTTGCCGGCGATCAGCAGCGCACCATGGCGATAGCCGAACAGCGGCTGGCTGTCGTTGACCATGCTGAACGCCAGCACCTCGGTGGAGTTGGCGGCGCGGGCCTGGCGCTCCAGCTTGAGGTAGTGCGCCAGCAACTGTTCAAGGGCGCCAGGAACGCCGGGGACAGGCGCGTTCATCGTGGCTCCGCGAAGTGCGCAGTACCGCTCATCCCGGCCAGCAGGCCCGGGGTATTGGCCGGGACATTGGCGATCAGCAGCAGGGTCTGGCTGCCTTCGTCGATGCGCGCGCCAAGGCGCTTGATCACCACGTCGATGGGCTTGCCGGTTTCATCGGGGACGAAGCTGAAGGTCTGTTCCGGCTTGAGCTTGCCGAGCCAGCTGGAGGGCACCAGCAGATGGATCTCCAGGGAACGGTTGTCGACGATTTCCAGCAACGGCGCGCCACTGGCCACGCTTTCGTGAGCCTGGACCCGGCGCTGCACGACCTGGCCATCGAACGGTGCCTTGATCTGGCAGCGCTGCACCTGCACCTGGTAAACCTGGGCCTCGGCCTGCGCCTGTGCCTGGCGCGCCTCGGCCAGGGACACCTCGAAGCGCCCCACCGAATTCAGCGCGGCCAGTTGCTGCTTGTTGCGCAGTTCTTCACGGGCGGCACGCACCGCAGCGGCGGAGGCATTGGCCTGGGCCTGGTAGGCGCTGCAATCGAAGCGCACCAGCACGTCGCCCTTGCTGAACGACTGGCCCTCGGCATAGGGCATTTCCACCACCCGGCCGGGCAACTCGCTGGCCAGCACGGCCTGGGAGCGGGCGCGCAGTACGCCGCGGACCTCGCTGGCGGTGGAGGTGGCGCCGCCGAGCAACGGATCACTCTCGCTCGCGGCCTGGGCCACACCACTGATCAAGGCCAACGCCGCCCACAACACTACCTGCTTCATCTCGCTACATCCCTGTAAAGGTCTGGATTATTTCAAATGGAGTATCGGCCGCCTTTGGCGGAACCTGAATCGCCGCTGGTCAGTGCCGGCGATAGCTTTTCTGGCCGCCCGGGGTCAGGCAGTAGACGCCGCCACGAGGACCGGTGCAGTAGCTGCCGGAACCGCAGGCGCATTCACTACTGGCACCTTGCAATGACTGCGCCATCGGGCGCGGGGTACGACCGCCGAACCAGGCGCTGCAGCTCTTCTTCGAGGCACTGATCGAGCCGTCATTGCACAGGAAGGTATCGCCGTCGCAACCGGCAATACCGCCCTTGCGTCCGGAACATGGCGTGTTTCCTGCCCAGGCGGCATTCGCAAGGAGGGACAGGGCCAGGCTAAGGCCCATCAGGAGAGAGAACTGCGTCACAAAAATGACTCTCGAAAAGGTGGCCGGATGCTATCAATGTTTTCGATGGGCAGGAAGCCGTCCGCTCGTCGCTTTCATGAAGATTGCGTGATGCTTGTGTCGAACGGTGACACCTCCAGACGACCAGAAGAACAGAACACCCACGCAAGGAGTCACTCGAATGAACAACGATCGCAAACACCCGGTGGTGACCCGCCGGGAATGGCTGGGCGCCCGCCGCCAGTTGCTCCTGCACGAAAAGGCGTTCACCCATCAACGCGACGAACTCAGCGCCGCCCGCCGCGCCCTGCCCTGGGTCAAGGTGGAGCAGGACTATCGCTTCGCCGCAGGCGCGGGCGAGCTGGACCTGGCCGAGCTGTTCGACGGGCGCAGCCAGCTGCTGGTCTATCACTTCATGTTCGCCGACGGCTGGGAGGAAGGCTGCCCGGGCTGCTCGTTCCTGGCCGATCACTTCGATGGCGCCAACCTGCACCTGGCGCACCATGACGTGTCACTGGTGGCGGTGTCGCGGGCACCCTTCGCGCAGTTCCAGGCATTCCGCCAGCGCATGGGCTGGAAGTTTCCCTGGGTGTCGTCCCACGGCAGCAGCTTCAACCACGACTTCGGCGTGACGCCAGCGGCAGAAGGCGCGGAGTACAACTACGAACCTTACACAGGCGACGAGACCGAGCTGCCCGGGCTCAGCGTGTTCTACCGCGACGAAGCCGGCGATATCTTCCACACCTATTCCAGCTATGCCCGCGGGCTGGACATCCTGGTCGGCACCTACAACTTCCTCGACCTGATGCCCAAGGGCCGCAACGAGGAAGGGACGATGGATTGGGTGCGGCATCATGATCGGTATGAAGGCGCCGAGGAGAAAAAGCACTGCTGCCATTGACGCGGGCTCTGCGCAATGCCGGTGGGACCGGGCCACTCCCGCTCCCACCGCGCTGAAGATCGGCAGGGGATCTGCTTTAATACGCCCTTTTGCCCAAAGGCCCTCTCGCCCATGCCCGCATCCACCCTGCACATCCTGGTCATCGGCCAGGCCTGGCCCGCGCCGAACGCCCCGGCAGCCGGCGGCCATCTGCTGCAGATCCTCGAAAGCTTCCTCGCCCGCGGCTGGCGCGTGACCTTCTGCAGCCCGGCAGCGCCCGACGAACATTACGCCGACCTGTCCGCCCAGGGTATCACCGGCCAGGCCATCGACGCCGATGAAAGCCGCTTCGACCGCTTCATCAGCGAACAGAGCCCGGATGTCGTGCTGTTCGACCGCTTCACGATGGAAGAACAGTTCGCCAGCCGCGTCGAACAGCACTGCCCGCAGGCCTTGCGGGTTCTGGAAGTCTCCAGCCTGCAGAGCCTGGGCGAAGCCCGTCATGCGCTGCTGCGCCGGCGCCTGGTCCTGGGGCTGGACCCCAACGATTTCCGCGAGCTGTTCGCCACCTCCGGCCCCGACCTGTATCGGCAGATGGCACCGGCCAGCCTGACCCGGCGCGAACTGGCGGCGATCTTCCGCTGTGACCTGAGCCTGGTGGCGTCCGATGTGGAGATGGACCTGCTGATCAATGGCTTCGGCGTGCCGCCGGCGCTGCTGCACTGGTGCCCGCCGATGCTGAAGGCCCCGCAGGCAGCGACAAAAGCGTTCGCCGAACGCGAGCACTTCGTCTTTACCGGCGACTTCCGCCACGGGCCGGACGCGGATGCGCTGCTGTGGCTGAAGCACAACATCTGGCCCATGATCCGTCGCCGCCTGCCCGAGGCGCAGTTGCACCTGCATGCCAGCCAGCCGTCGCCGAAAGCCGCTGCCCTGCACGATCCTGCCGGCGGCTTCCTGGTCCTAGACCACGCCGAAGCCGTGCTCGACAATGCCCGGGTATGCCTGGCGCCGCTACGCTTCGGTGCCGGACTCAAGGAGAGCCTGGCCGACGCCCTGTTGGCCGGCACGCCAAGCGTGACCACGCCGATCGGCGCCGAAGCGATGCAGGGCGCCCTGCCCTGGCCCGGCCTGGTCTCCGGGACCGCCGAGGGCCTGGCCCAGGCCGCGGCCAGCCTGTACAGCGACGAAGCGCGCTGGAACCAGGCCCAGCGCGACACCCGCCAGTTGCTCGGCGCCCGCTACGACGGACGCCGCCACGGCACGGCGCTGGCAGAACGCATCGAGCAGACCCTGATGGAGCTGGACGACCAGCGCCTGTACAACTTCACCGGGGCGATGCTGCGCCAGCGCTTGCGTTGATCGGACCGCCCCGCTTAGGGACGCCGACGCAGCAGATAGGTGTCCATGATCCAGCCCTTGCGCGCCCGCGCCTGTTCGCGGGTGGCGAGGATCCTCTCCTTCACCTCCAGCAGCGGCCCGCTGATGAGGATTTCGTCCGCCGTGCTCAGGTAGGCGCCCCAGTAGATGTGCAGCTCGGGATCGTCCAGCTCGGCGAAGGCACACTTGCCGTCGAGCATCACCACCACGTTGTCGATCGGCTCCACCTCGGCCAGGCGCCGGCCGGGGAGGATCTGCAACGGTTCGCCGATGCGGTTGAGCGGGACCCGGTGGCGCGCGGCCAGGGCCTGCACGCTGCTGATGCCGGGGATCACGTCGAGGCTGAAGGACTGGCCTTCGACCAGTTCGAGGATGCGCAGGGTGCTGTCGTACAGCCCCGGCTCGCCCCAGAGCAGGAAGGCGCCGCATTCGCCGTCCTGCAGCTCGTCGGCGATCAACCGGCCGTACAGCGCCGCGCGCTGCTGGTGCCAGTCGCGCACCGCGCCCACGTAGTCGGCGGCCTGGCCGTCGCGCTGCGGGTCGTCCACCTGCACCAGGCGATAGGGACGCTGCACCAGTTGCTCCAGCAGCTCCTTGCGCAGGCGCAGCATGTCGTCGTTGCTCTGGTGCTTGTCGAGGACGAAGAACACGTCGGCGCGGTTCAGCGCGTCGACGGCTTCGAGGGTGATCTGGCGCGGATTGCCCGGGCCGATGCCGATCAACAGCAGTTGTTTCATCTGGGGACTCCCGAAATACATCCGCGCATTGTCGGCGCAGCGGGCCCCCTTTACCAGAGCGAGAAGTTGTAGCTGACGATCACCCGGGTCTCGTCCATGTCGCGGGCGAATTTCTCGTAGTTGCTGCGATAGGTGGAATTGCGCAGGCGCAGGCTGAGGCTCTTGAAGGTGCCCGCCTGTACCTGATACTTCAGCTCGCTGTCGCGCTCCCATTCCTTGCCCTCGGCGAGACTGCCGGGTACCTGGACATGATCGCCGCTGATGTAGCGGGTGAAGAAGCTCAGGCCGTTCACGCCCAGGGCCTTGAAATCGTAGTCGTAGCGCAGTTGCCAGGAGCGCTCGCGGGCGGCGGCGAAGTCGTTGACCTGGGCGTAGTTGACCAGGTACGGGTTGCTGCCATCCAGGTACGGCATGGCGCTGTCGCCGTACATGCGCTGCCAGCCGGCGCTGACCTTGTGCCCGCCCAGGCTGTAGCCGAGCATGGCGCTTACGGCGCGATGGTCGATCTCGCCGGCATGGGCACGGCCGATATCGTCGCTCTTGATCAGGCGCAGGTCGGCGGACAGGCTGCCGACGGCCAAGGGCTGGCTGGCAACCAGGCCGAGGAAGTGCTGGCGATAGATGTTCTCCAGCTTCGCCACCTGGTATTGCGCGCTGAGCCGCTCATTGAAGCGGTAGTCGACCCCGGCCGTGTCGAAGTGATCGGCCGTGGTGTCGCAGGCATAGCGCTTGTTCTTGCAGTGCACGCGGATGTCCTGGGCATCGGTGGAGTCGCGGGCGGTGTACTTGTCCAGGCGGGTCAGGTTGAAACGCAGGTCGCGCACTTCCTCGGACGTCAGGGAAACGCCGTGGAACAGGGTCGGCAACAGGCGCCCATCGTTGTACTTGAGCAGTGGCATGTCCGGCAGCATCGCGCCGTACTTCAATACCGTGCGCGAGTAACGCACCTTGCCGGTCAGGCCCAACTTGGCATATTGATCCGCCGACTGGCGCGGATCATTTCCGCGGGACGGCAACAGCCCGCTATTGCTGTCGGCCGGACTTGAGTCGAGTTTCAACCCATACATACCCAGCGCGTCGACCCCGAACCCCAATGAGCCTTCGGTATAGCCGGACTGAATATTCAGAATGAATCCCTGTGCCGTTTCTTCGCGTTTCGAAGCGCCTTGCGCGGAACTGCTATGGCCGTCGCGAAAGTCGCGATTGAAGTAAACAGTACGGGCTTCGAGGCGCGCGCTACTGTCTTCGATAAAACCGCCGGCCTGCGCGGAAACAGCGACGAAAAACCCCGCCAGACCACATACGGAGGGCCCGGAAGAGCAGGAAAGAGGGAAACGCATGAGCAAGACAAATCCAAACAAGAAGCGAAGGAGCAGCCCGGTTTGCATGGGCCGGGGCGATGAACGTCGTGCACTTGCGCACGGCGCTCACGGATTATCCGCAAGCGCTCTGGCCCGGCCCATTGGACCAAGGTCGAAAGCCCTGAAGAAACGAAGGTGTTAATACCTGGGAGCGGCGAACATAAACAAGTTTGAAAGTTCCGCCCGACGCCACTTAAAAGTTTGCTGTTAGTCCCGGGAGCCGTTGGCTACACTGTTGGGCATGCTGTTGTTACAGCCCCTCGTGGTCGTTGTGTTATTCGCGCCAATCGTCTTGCGCAACATGTGCGCCCACCGTCGATAAAGGAGTGATTACCGTGTCCAGACTTGCAGAGTTTCGTGCCGCCGAAAAAGCCCTTCAGGAACAGATGGCACAACTGGAGGCGATGAAAAAGGACGCCGGCCTTAAACGTGAAATCGAATTCGAGCAGAAACTTGTCGCCCTGATGAAAACCTATGACAAGGGCCTGCGCGAGATCATCGCCATCCTTGATCCGGCATCGGTCGGCAAGTCCGTGACCCGCACGCCGAAACAGCGGCGGGCACGGGTGGTGAAAGTCTATGAAAACCCGCACACCGGTGAACTGATCGAAACCAAGGGCGGCAACCACCGTGGCCTCAAAGCCTGGAAAGAACAGTACGGCGGACCGACGGTCGACAGCTGGCTGCGTAAATGAAATTCCCTTCACATATTTTTCACAACTGCTGGATCAGGATGAAGGCTGCTAAAGGACTAGCGCCCCATACGCCCGCTTCGGCGGGCTTCTAATCCAGACGCCCCGTGAGCTTCGGCCACGGGGCGTTGTCATTTGCGCAATGGATTCAGTTCCGTATCATGTCGGGCTTAATTGAACCGATGCGGAGTGCCCATGAGCCTGCAAGAACTTGAAACCTTCCCTGGCGTCACCGCGCAACCCGATGCCGCCACCGCCAACTTCGTCTTCAACCACACCATGCTGCGGGTCAAGGACATCACCAGGTCCCTGGACTTCTATACCCGCGTGCTGGGCTTCAGCCTGGTGGAGAAGCGTGACTTCCCGGAAGCGGAGTTCAGCCTGTACTTCCTCGCCCTGGTGGACAAGGCGCAGATCCCGGCCGATGCGGCCAAGCGTACCGAGTGGATGAAGTCGATCCCAGGCATTCTCGAACTGACCCACAACCACGGCACCGAGAACGATCCCGAATTCGCCTACCACAATGGCAACACCGATCCGCGCGGCTTCGGCCATATCTGCATCTCGGTGCCGGATATCCGTGCCGCCTGCGAGCGTTTCGAAGCGCTGGGCGTGGCCTTCCAGAAGCGCCTGAGCGATGGCCGCATGAAGCACCTGGCGTTCGTCAAGGATCCGGACGAGTACTGGGTCGAGATCATCCAGCCGACCGAGTTCTGACAAACGAAAAATGCCGCGATCATCGCGGCATTTTTTTGGGTGCAGTACCGGTCCGGGTATTACTCCGTCCGCCAGGCCGCCACCAGCGCCTCTCCCCGTCCACGCGTCGCCAGGCAGTAATACAGCGGCAGCGTCACCGCCAGTCCCACCAGCCACGACAGGTCCGCACCCTCCACCAGGTTGGCATAGGGACCGACATACAACGACGTGTTGGCAAACGGCAGTTGCACCAGGATCCCGCAGGCATAGGCGATGATCGCGTGCATGTTGAAGCGCCCGTAGATTCCGCCATCAGCGGCGAAGATCGAGGCGATGTCGTAGTGGCCGCGCTTGATCAGGTAGAAGTCGATCAGGTTGATCGAGGCCCACGGCACCAGCACCAGCAGCAGCGCCAGGATCAGGCCGATGAAGTGGCCGATGAAGTCCGAGGTCGCGCTCAGGGCCGTCAGGCAGCAACCCAGCAGGATCACGCTGGCCAGGACCACCCGCACCTTGATGCTCGGCGTCCAGGTGCTGGCGAAGGTCTGGATCGAGGTGACGATGGAAAGCACCGCGCCATAGAGGTTCAGGGCGTTGTGGCTGATGATGTTGAGCAGGAACAGCACCATCAGGATCGGCCCCAGCCAGCCGGTGGCCTGCTTCACCGCATCCATCGCCTCGGTGCCTTCCGGCACGCAGAGCACGGCGATGGCGCCGAAGCTGAAGCACAGGATGGTGCCCAGGGTCGCACCGAAGTAGGTAGCCCAGAACGGTTTGGCGATGCCCACTTCACGCGGCAGGTAGCGCGAATAGTCCGAGGTGTACGGCGAGAAACTGATCTGCCAGATCACCCCCAGCGATACCGTGGCGATCCAGCCGGACAGGTTGAAGCCACCGCGGCTGAAGAAGTCCGCTGGCAGGTCCTGGGCGAACATCATGATGAAGCCGGCCAGCAGCGCCGAGCCCATCACCCAGGTACCGATGCGGTTCAGGGTATGGATGAAGCGGTAGCCGATGACGCCAATGGCCGTGGCGCTCAGCGCCCCGATGATGATTGCCGCCGGCATCGGCACGCTCGGTGCGATGCCATGGATCGACTTGCCCGCCAGGACGATGTTGGAAATGAAGAAGCCGACATAGATCAGCGCGGTGAAGAACACGATCAGCAGCGCGCCATAACGGCCGAACTGACCCCGGCTCTGCACCATCTGCGGAATGCCGAGCTGCGGCCCCTGGGCCGAGGCCAGGGCGATGACCACACCGCCGAGCAAGTGCCCGAGGACGATGGCCAGCAGGCCCCAGAGCAGGTTGAGATGGAAGACCTGGACCACCATGGCCCCGGTCACGATGGGCAGTGGCGCGATATTGGTGCTGAACCACAGCGTGAACAGATCCCGCGCCTTCCCATGGCGCTCTGCTGGCGGTACGTAATCGACCGTATGGTTCTCGATCAACTGGTGTTGCGAAGACGACTGGGACATGGGCAAAAAGCTCGAAAGGTTCTGTTTTTATCTTTGTAGAAACCGCCTGCAGGACGCGGCAAGCGACGTCGAAGCTGAAGACCATATTATGGTATTCCAAACTTTTGACAACACTGATTCGCTGATTTGCCGACCAACTGATCTGCTTTTTCCTGCCCCCTCTTCAGCCTTATATAGGCGCAAAGCCCCGTATTCATTGGGCATTGACCTGGATCAACGCGTTCGTCAGGGCCGGAAAATTCCCCTTGCAAATTAGGTATTACGGTATACCATCAGACACATCAACGATAAAAACGCGGACCACCGCTGTTTCCCGAGGACCACGCCATGATCGACGCAACCGTCTACAAGAACGTTCTGGGCTCCTTCCCGTCCGGCGTCACTGTCATCACCACCCTGGACGACGACGGCCAGATCGTCGGTCTGACCGCCAGCGCCTTCAGCTCCCTGTCCATGGAGCCGCCGCTGGTGCTGTTCTGCCCCAACTACAGTTCCGACTCCTACCCGGTACTGATCAAGAACAAGCGCTTCGCCATCCACCTGCTCTCCGGCCAGCAACAGGCCGAGGCCTACGCCTTCGCGAAAAAGGGCAAGGACAAGGCCCAGGGCATCGAGTGGACCCTGAGCGCGCTGGGCAACCCGCTGCTGGCCAACGCCACGGCGATCATCGAGTGCGAGCTGTGGCGCGAATATGAAGGTGGCGACCACGCGATCATGGTCGGCGCGGTGAAGAACCTCATCGTTCCCGAGCAGGCGCCGAGTCCGCTGGTCTACTGCCGCGGCAAGATGGCCAGCCTGCCGGCTTTCGCCTGAGCCCCTATTCTTCTCAATGCGCCCGCCTGATCCGACGGGTGATCGATAACAAGAGCCGAGGAAACGCCTCATGAAATTTTCGTTGTTCGTGCACATGGAACGCTGGGATGAACAGGTCAGCCACCGACAGCTGTTCGAAGACCTGACCGAGCTGACCCTGATGGCCGAGAAAGGCGGCTTCAGCACCGTGTGGATCGGCGAACACCACGCCATGGAATACACCATCTCGCCAAGCCCCATGCCGCTGCTGGCCTACCTGGCCGCGCGCACCGAGACCATCCACCTCGGCGCCGGCACCATCATCGCGCCGTTCTGGCACCCGATCCGCGTCGCCGGCGAATGCGCCCTGCTCGACGTGATCAGCAACGGCCGGATGGAAGTGGGCCTGGCCCGCGGTGCCTACCAGTTCGAATTCGACCGCATGGCCAACGGCATGCCGGCCTCCGAGGGCGGTGCCGCCCTGCGCGAGATGGTCCCGGCGGTGCGCGCCCTGTGGCAGGGCGACTACGCCCACGATGGCGCGATCTGGAAATTCCCCACCTCCACCTCGGTGCCCAAGCCGGTACAGAAACCGATGCCGCCGATGTGGATTGCTGCCCGTGACCCGGACTCGCACAACTTCGCCGTCGCCAATGGCTGCAACGTCATGGTCACGCCGCTGATGAAAGGCGACGAGGAAGTGGTCGACCTGAAGAACAAGTTCGAGGCCGCCCTGGCCAACAACCCGGGCGTGCCGCGTCCGCAACTGATGGTGCTGCGTCACACCCACGTGCATGCCGAGAACGATCCTGAAGGCTGGAAGATCGGTGCCCAGGCGATCAACCGCTTCTACCGCACCTTCGACGCCTGGTTCGGCAACAAGCAGACCCCGGAAAACGGTTTCCTGCCGCCGAGCCCCGAGGCGAAGTTCGCCGAGCGTCCGGAATTCGGCCTGGAAAGCCTGCACAAGACCGCGATGATCGGTACGCCGAAGGACGTCATCGAGCGCATCCGCTACTACCAGGAACTGGGCGTCGACGAGTTCAGCTTCTGGTGCGACAACAGCCTGCCGCACGAAGAGAAGCGCAAGTCGCTGGAGCTGTTCATCAACGAAGTGGTACCGGCCTTCCGCTGAGGGCACGTTCGTCGGGCCGGGGAACCCCGGTCCGACGCTGTGGTATATCGGTAGGAGACTTCCGATTTTTCCGCAGCGAGGTCAGGACGATGAAAACCCTTGAATGCGTGCACCGCAACCACATCATCACCGCCAGCGTCGAAACCCATCCCGGCATTCCCACCCCCTACGCCGGGGGCTGCCTGATCACCGATCCCCAGGGCCATACCAGCCGACGCCTGCCGTTGCCGGTATCGATGATGTACCTCTCTGATCTGGACAATGCCCAGCATGCCTCGCTGGCCCATGGCAGATGGCTGGTGGATCAGCAACTGGACAAACACCACTAGACGCTGCACCACCCACCCTGTGGGAGCGGGTTCACCGGAACGCCGGACCGCCGCGATTGCGGTAGTGAAATCACCGGCGTAATCGCGGGTAAACCCGCTCCCACACGATCACCGCTCGCCCCTCCTGCACATTCCCGCCACAACCACTTATCCCCTCCCCCAGAGAAATTTTCGCTCCCCTCTTGCACATCAAATATTATGGTATACCATCAGACAACAAGACCTAAACACACTCCCCAGGAGCCCGCCCCATGAGTTTCGAAATCCGCAAGATCGTCACCTACTCCGAAGAGACCCGCATCGAAGGCGGCAAGGCCACCGACAAGCCGGTGACCATGGTCGGCCTGGCCGTGGTGATCAAGAACCCGTGGGCCGGTCGTGGTTTCGTCGAAGACCTGAAGCCGGAAATCCGTGCCAACTGCTCCGACCTCGGCGCACTGATGGTCGAACGGCTGACCGCAGCCATCGGTGGTGCGGACAAGATCGAGGCCTATGGCAAGGCGGCGGTGGTCGGTGCCGACGGCGAGATCGAGCACGCTTCGGCGGTGATCCACACCCTGCGCTTTGGCAACCACTACCGTGAAGCCGTCCAGGCCAAGAGCTACCTGAGCTTCACCAACAAGCGCGGCGGCCCGGGCACCTCGATCCAGATCCCGATGATGCAGAAGGACGACGAAGGCCTGCGCTCGCACTACATCACCCTGGAAATGCAGATCGAAGACGCCCCGCGTGCCGACGAGATCGTCGTGGTCCTCGGCGCTGCCGACGGCGGCCGCCTGCACCCGCGCATCGGCAACCGCTACATCGACCTGGAAGAGCTGGCAGCGGAAAAAAACCAATAACAACAATTCCACCGGGCCGGGGCGTGGGTCGCACCACGCCCGACTCTGAAGGAGCGCCCCACCATGATTCAGCCTGTCGCTGAACGTACACCCGCCGGCACCAGCTATATCGCCACCGGCCAGGGCCACCCCGTCGTGCTGATCCACGGCGTCGGCCTCAACAAAGAAATGTGGGGCGGACAGTTCGTCGGCCTCGCCAGCGATTACCAGGTCATCGCCTACGACATGCTCGGCCACGGCCAGAGCCCGCGCCCCGAGGCCGGTACCGACCTGCAAGGCTACGCCGCGCAGCTGGTCGAACTGCTCGACCACCTGAAGATTCCCCAAGCGACGGTGATCGGTTTCTCCATGGGCGGCCTGGTCGCCCGCGCTTTCGCCCTGCACCACCCGCAGCGCCTGTCCGCGCTGGTGGTGCTCAACAGCGTGTTCAACCGCAGCCCGGAACAGAGCGCCGGGGTCATCGCCCGCGCCGCCCAGGCCGCCGAACACGGCCCCGACGCCAATGCCGAAGCGGCCCTGGCGCGCTGGTTCAGCCGCGAATACCAGGCGGCCAACCCGGCCCAGGTAGCGGCCATCCGCCAGACCCTGGCCGGCAACGACCCGCAAGGCTACCTGACCACCTACGAGCTGTTCGCCACCCAGGACATGTACCGCGAAGGCGACCTCGGCAGCATCCAGGTACCGACCCTGATCGCCACCGGCGAGCACGACCTCGGCTCGACGCCGACCATGACCCGTGAACTCGCCGCACGGATTCCCGGCGCGCAGAGCGTGGTCCTCGCCGAACAGCGGCATATGATGCCGGTAGAGTCGCCGCGCCTGGTCAACCAGATGCTGCTGGACTTCCTCGGGCACGCCCGAACCCTCTCCGATTCAGCCAAGGGGATCGTTGCATGACGCTCACTCGCTTCCAGATGTGCATCGACGGCCAATGGCTCGATGCCCACAACGGCAAGACCTTCGACAGCCTCGACCCGGCCACCGCGCAAGCCTGGGCGCAACTGCCCGACGCCGATGAAACCGACGTCGAAATCGCCGTACAGGCCGCGCAGAAAGCCTTCGACAGCAAGGCCTGGCGCGGCCTCACCGCCACCGCCCGGGGCAAGCTGCTGCGCCGCCTCGGCGACCTGATCGCCGAAAACAAGGAGCGCCTGGCTCAGCTGGAAAGCCGCGACAACGGCAAGCTGATCCGCGAAACCCGCGGCCAGGTCGGCTACCTGCCGGAGTTCTTCCACTACACCGCAGGCCTGGCCGACAAGCTCGAAGGCGGCACCCTGCCCCTCGACAAGCCGGACCTGTTCGCCTACACCGTGCACGAGCCGATCGGCGTGGTAGCCGCGATCATCCCGTGGAACAGCCCGCTGTACCTGACCGCGATCAAGCTGGCGCCGGCCCTGGCCGCCGGCAACACCATCGTCATCAAGCCGTCGGAGCACGCCTCGGCGACCATCCTCGAACTGGCGCGCCTGGCCCTCGAAGCCGGCTTCCCGGCGGGCGTGGTCAACGTCGTCACCGGCTACGGCCCGAGCACCGGCGCGGCGCTGACCCGCCACCCGCTGGTGCGTAAGATCGCCTTCACCGGCGGCGCCGCCACCGCCCGCCACGTGGTGCGCAGCAGCGCCGAGAACTTCGCCAAGCTGTCCCTGGAACTGGGTGGCAAGTCGCCGAACATCATCTTCGCCGACGCCGACCTGGACAGCGCCATCAACGGCGCCGTGGCCGGCATCTATGCTGCCTCCGGACAAAGCTGCGTGGCCGGCTCGCGCCTGCTGGTGCAGGACGAGATCTTCGACGAATTCGTCGAACGCCTGATCGAGCGCGCCAAACGCATCCGCATCGGCAACCCGCAGGACGAGACCAGCGAGATGGGCCCCATGGCCACCGCCCAGCAACTGGCCGTGGTCGAAGGACTGGTGGCAGCCGCCAATGCCGAGGGTGCGCGCCTGCGCATGGGTGGCAAGCGTGCCGAGGTCGAGGGTGACGGCTGGTTCTACGAGCCGACCCTGTTCGAGTGCGACAGCAACTCGATGAAGATCATGCAGGAAGAGGTGTTCGGTCCGGTCGCCGCGGTGATCCGCTTCAAGACCGAGGAAGAAGCCCTGGCCATCGCCAACGACTCGCAGTTCGGCCTTGCCGCCGGCATCTGGACCCGCGACCTGGGCCGTGCCCACCGCCTGGCCCGCGACGTGCGTTCGGGGATCATCTGGGTCAACACCTACCGCGCGGTGTCGGCAATGGCGCCGATCGGCGGCTTCAAGAACAGTGGTTATGGCCGCGAAAGCGGTATCGACTCGGTGCTGGCCTACACGGAACTGAAGACGGTGTGGATCAACCTCTCCACCGCGCCCATGCCCGACCCCTTCGTGATGCGTTGACAGGTGAACTGACATGATCGAACCCGGCATCTACAAAGACGTGATGGGCTCCTTCCCGTCCGGCGTGACCATCGTCACCACGCTGGATGCCGAGGGCGGCATCGTCGGCATCACCGCCAGCGCCTTCAGCGCGCTGTCGATCGAACCGGCGCTGGTGCTGTTCTGCCCCAACTACGCCTCCGACACCTACCCGATCCTGCGCGACAGCAAGCGCTTCGCCATCCACCTGCTGGCCGCCGGCCAGACCGCCGAAGCCTATGCCTTCGCCGGGAAAGGCAAGGACAAGGCCAAGGGCATCGACTGGCACTTGAGCGAGCTGGGCAACCCGGTGCTGGCCAACGCCACGGCGGTGATCGAGTGCGAGCTGTGGCGCGAGTACGACGGTGGCGACCACGCCATCATCGTCGGCGAGGTGAAGAACCTGATCCTCCCCGAGCAGCCGGTGACGCCGATGATCTACCACAAGGGCAAGCTGGGCGCCCTGCCGAACCTGGGTTGACCTTGCGGGCCTCATCGCGGGTAAACCCGCTCCCACAGGGTTATGCGGTCTCTGTGGGAGCGGGTTCACCCGCGATAGGGCCCTCAAGACCACCCAAGCTTTCAGGGGCGCCGCGCGCAATCGCTCACCTTCGGTTTGCGGCGCCCCGTTTTTCTTCCCCCATGCAGGAACCCGAGCATGAGCAACGAAAAATACGAAAAAGGCCTCGCCATCCGCACCCAGGTGCTCGGCGAAGACTACGTCAACCGTTCCATCCAGAACGCCGACGACTTCACCAAACCGCTGCAGGAACTGGTCACCGAATACTGCTGGGGCCACGTCTGGGGCCGAGACGGTTTGTCGCTGAAAGAACGCAGCATGATAAACTTGGCAATGATTTCCGCGTTGAACCGGCCACACGAGCTCAAGTTGCACATCCGCGGCGCCTTGCGCAACGGACTGAGTCGTGAACAAATACGCGAGATCCTCCTCCAGGTCGGTATCTATTGCGGTGTTCCCGCGGCCGTGGACAGCTTCCGCCTGGCCCGCGAAGCCTTCGCCGAAGCCGACTCGGAGTCAACCAGTTAAATACTGGCTGTTCGAAACCACCGCAGGGAGCACCCGCCACCACGGGCTCCGTTGTCGCTGGCAACAGCCAATTTCAGAGCGCAGACGATGAAACGCCAGCCACTCGACGACAGCTTCAAGGTCAACCGCAACCCCGTTACCCTGCGCGAAATCGTGCTCGACAAACTGCGCAGCGCGATCATGAATTTCCACCTCCTGCCGGGCGACCGCCTGGTAGAACGCGATCTCTGCGACCGCCTCGGCGTCAGCCGCACCTCCGTCCGCGAAGCCCTGCGCCACCTGGAATCCGAAGGCCTGGTGGAATTCGCCGATGCCAAGGGTCCGCGCGTGGCCATCATCACCCTGGAAGACGCCCGTGACATCTACGAGCTGCGCTGCGTGCTCGAAGGCCTGATCGTCCAGCTGTTCACCCTCAATGCCAAGGCCAAGGACATCCGCGCCCTGGAAAAGGCCCTGGAAGAGAACCGCAACGCCCTCACCGACGGCGAGCTGCAACAGGTACTGGAGTCGGTGCAAGGCTTCTACGACGTGCTCCTGGAAGGTTCCGGCAACCACGTTGCCGCCACCCAGCTGCGCCAGTTGCAGGCGCGCATCAGCTACCTGCGGGCCACCTCGGTATCCCAGGAAAACCGCCGTGGCGCCAGCAACCGGGAAATGGAAAAGATCGTCGAGGCAATCAAGAGCGGCGACCCGCTGGCCGCGCACCAGGCCTCGGTGGACCACGTCCGCGCCGCCGCCAAGGTGGCCCTGGACTACCTGCGTTCCAAGCAGGAAGACGCCGGCAAGATCCGTGAAATCGCCACCCCCATCGCCATCAAAGAACCCCGCATAGGTCGCTGATCATGCCCGCCGTCCCGCGTTTCTGCCCGCAATGCTCCGCCGCGCTGCACCAGGGACGGCCGGACGGCGACACCCACGACCGCCTGATGTGCGGCGGTTGCGGGTATATCCACTACGTTAATCCGAAGATCATCGCCGGCTGCATCATCGAGCGCGACGGCAAGTACCTTTTGTGCCAGCGCGCCATCCCGCCGCGCCCGGGCACCTGGACCCTGCCGGCAGGCTTCATGGAGGCCGGGGAAACCACCGAGCAGGCCGCCCTGCGCGAAGTCTGGGAAGAAACCGGGGTACGCGCCGACATCGTCTCGCCCTACTCGATCTTCAGCGTGCCGAAGATCAGCGAGGTGTACATCATCTTCCGCGCCGTGGCCGTGGAAATCACCGGCCAGTACGGTCCGGAGACCATGGACTGCCGCTTCTTCGCCCCCGACGAGATCCCCTGGGAGTCCATCTACTACCCGGCGATCCGGCAGATCCTCGAACGCTACATCGAGGAACGCCAGGCCGGGGTCTATGGCATCTACATGGGCAACGACGACAGCGGCAAGGTGCACTTCATGCGCTGAGGCGCTCGCGCATGAACTCGATCAGCGCCTGCACCGGCCGGGCACTCTGCCGGTGTTGCGGGTAGACCGCCGAGAGCTGCAGCGGCTCGGTGACGAAATCCTGCAGGACCGGCACCAGTTGTCCCGCCGCCAAAGCCTCGCCGACGATGAAGGTCGGCAGGTAGGTAATCCCCATCCCCTTGATCGCCGCATCGCGCAGCAACTCGCCGTTGTTCGCCCGCATGCGTCCGCAGACGGTCACCACCCGCAGCTTGCCTTGTTCAAGGAAACGCCACTGCACCTGGCGGCCATGACCGTAGGGCAGGCAGTCGTGGGCGGTGAGCTCGTCCGGGCGTAATGGCGTGCCCTTGCGCGCCAGGTAATCGGGGCTGGCGCAGTAGACCCGGTCGATGGCCGCCAGGCGCCGGGCGATCAGGGTCGAGTCTTCCAGCACGCCGATGCGCAGCGCCAGGTCGTAGCCCTCGCCGAGCAGGTCCACCGAACGGTCGCTCAGGTCCACCTCGACGCTGACCTGCGGATAACGCTGGAGAAACTCCGGCAGCAGGCAGCCCAGGTGTGCCACGGCGAACGACAGCGGTGCGCTGACCCGCACGGTGCCGCGGGGCTCGCTGGTCTGCCCGGCGATGCCCTGCTCCACCTGCTCGACCTCGTTGAGCAGGCGCAGGGACGATTCGTAATAGCTCTGGCCCAGGGGCGTGGGGTCGAGACGGCGGGTCGAGCGGTTGAGCAGGCGCACCCCCAGACGCTCTTCGAGGGCCATCAGCCGGCGGCTGACGAATTGCTTGGACAGGCCCAGCTTGTCGGCGGCAGCGGTAAAGCTGCCGGACTCCATGACCTGGGAAAAGATACGCATGTCTTCGAACGGGTTCATTGTCACTCTCTGGTAGACAGTCAAACGCTTGATAGCCGCTTTTTCACATCAGGGCAACTGAATAATCTGTGCCCACGTTACAGCGAAGCCGAACGACCGGCGGCGCTGGCCGAAAGAACCAAGCCAACCAGACTGTCCAACTCCGCCTTGCCCGATAAGGAATCTGCACATGAACACCCTGAACAAGACCCTCGCCGCCACCCTCCTCGCCCTCTCCGTCGGCAATGCCTTCGCCGCTGGCAGCCCGGGTGTCGAGCACACCACCCAGGCGTTCCTCGAAGCCTTGGAAAAAGGCGGCGGCAAACCGCTGGAACAGCTCTCGCCGAAAGATGCCCGCGCGGTCCTCACCGGCGCCCAGTCCTCGGTCCAGGTCGACCTCTCCGGCATCGAGGTCAGCGAGAAGGTCATCAGCGTCGGCCAGGACAAGGTGACCCTGAAGATCGTGCGTCCGGCCAAGGTCGCCGGTGAGTTGCCGGTGTTCATGTTCTTCCACGGGGGTGGCTGGGTCCTCGGCGACTTCCCGACCCACCAGCGCCTGATCCGCGACCTGGTGGTCGGCTCCGGAGCGGTCGCGGTCTACGTCGACTACACACCGTCGCCGGAAGCCCATTACCCCACCGCGATCAACCAGGCCTACGCCGCCACCCAGTGGGTCGCCGAGCACGGCAAGGAGATCGGCGTCGACAGCAAGCGCCTGGCCGTGGCCGGCAACAGCGTCGGCGGCAACATGGCAGCGGTGGTCGCGCTGATGGCCAAGGAGAAGAAAACCCCGGCCCTGCGCTTCCAGTTGCTGCTCTGGCCGGTGACCGACGCCAGCTTCGAGACCGGTTCGTACAAACAGTTCGTCGAGGGCCACTTCCTCACCACCGGGATGATGAAATGGTTCTGGGACAGCTACACCACCGACCAGGGCGCCCGTGCGCAGATCCACGCCTCGCCGCTGCGCGCCAGCGCCGAACAGCTCAAGGGCCTGCCGCCAGCACTGGTGCAGACCGCCGAGTTCGACGTGCTGCGTGACGAAGGCGAAGCCTATGCCCGCCACCTCGACGCCGCCGGCGTGACCGTGACCGCGGTGCGCTACAACGGCATGATCCACGACTACGGCCTGCTCAACCCGCTGGCCAAGGTACCGGCGGTGCAGGCAGCGATGCGCCAGGCGGCGGTCGAGTTGAAAGCCCATCTTCAGTGATATCTCCGGGGCCGCCTTGCGGCCCCCTCTTCTATTGCGGCGTAATCCAGAAAATCTCCTGCCCCGGCACTCGGATCTCCACCCGCCCGTCCTTGCGCACCCGCAGCTCGGAGCGCTTGTACAGCGCCTGCTGGTCCTTGAAGTACTTGCCCGAGGCCCAGTACGGCGACCCATGGATGTCATAGGCGACCAGGTTGCCATCCGGCTGCAACATCAAGCGCACCGGCCGCGCCGGGTGCCCTCCCCCTGCCGACCACACCACCTTGCCATCGCGGGCCTTGACCACCTCCACCGCACCGTTGTGACGGAAATGCAGGGTGTAGGCACCCGTATCCGAGGTCAGGTAGCCGCCCGGGGTCAGGTGCTCGCCCACCAACAGCCGCTCACGCTCGGCGAACGGTTGGTTGTAAGGCTCCAGGTAGAACTGCTGTTCGAATTCATAGGGATGATTGACCCGCTTGCCATCCAGGCGCACCTCGGTGCTGGCGTGGTTCGGACCGACCCGGGAGACCAGGCGCATGTCGTGGTTGATGTCATCGGCCGCGCCCTTGAATTGCAGGTTGAACACCTTGTGGGCATCGCTCCAGCTGATCTTCCAGCCGCCCTTGGCCTGCTTGTAGTCGGTGACGCCCATGGCCCCGGTCGGGCCGCCGAGCTGGAGAATCTTGCCCGAGACCGCGTGCCGGATGCGGAAACGCTGGTCGATGTACGGGTTGAACGCCATTGACTCGATGGGCTCCAGGCGCCATTCCTGAACCCGTCCGGACAAATGCACGCCACCATCGTCGCCGAAGCTCAGGCCATGGTCGCCCAGCCCGGAACGGAACGATACCGCCGCCGCGCCGTGCACGTCCTGGGGCTCCAGCGCCAGTTCCTGCACCAGCGCCAGGACCTGCGGCGCCAGCCAGTAGGTCATCTCCTTCTCCTGGCGGCCCAGCAGGGTTTCGAAATCCTTGGTTTCATTCGTGATCTGGAAGGGCAAACGGTTATCGACATGCACCAGGTGCAGCAACAGGTACGCCTTCACCTGGGCCAGGAAGAAGCGCGCGTAGCAGTACTTGCTGAGGTAGAAGAACGAGACGAAGTCGCGCTGCTTCAGGTCCTCGCTGAACGGCCGCAGGAAGTACGGGGCATAGGCGGTGCTGAGCAGGCGCTGCAGACTCTGCAGGTTGGGCCCCACTTCCTGGGCGACGCGCCAGCCCAGGTCGGTCAGGCGATTCAGGGCCGCCTTCCGGTCCTCCTCGCCTCGCAGGCTGCCCGCAGCCTTTTCATGGAGACAGAGGACAAACCAGTCCAGGGCCTGCATGTAGTCGCGGTAGAGGTTTTCCAGCCCGGTGAGAGCCGGGGCGACCTGGTATTGATCCAGGTTCAGCCGATAGAGCGCGACCTGCCGGTCGATCCGGGCGATGCGCGCACGTGCTTGCTGCAGGGGTTCGAGATGGTCCTCCAGGATGCCGTGGAAAGCCTGGAATTCGCCGGGGGCCTGGTGATCCCAGTACAAGGCGTTCCAGACCTCGATCATCGCACCGGGTATCGACGCCAGGCCGGTTTCCTCGGCCAGCATGCGAGCGGAAATGGAGATACCGAACTGAAGCGGTGAATTGATCATCGAGACATTTCTCCCTGAAACGGCTGGACCACCCAGCCGGCTGCATGAGCATCCGATTGTAGGGAGATGGGATGACAGGGGAAATAGCGTTTTGCCATCAACCTGAAGGACGCCGGCCCCCACAAGTACCGCATGCATTGCGGACCCTGTGGGAGACCGCCCAGCCCTTCTGGCTGCGCTGTCGCGCAGAGAACAGGTCCAATCCTGTGGGAGCGGGTTCACCCGCGATAGGGTCGGTGATACCACCATCGTAATCGCGGGTGAACCCGCTCCCACAAGTCTCCAGTGAATCAACGAGTTAGGCGGTGTCCTATGAGAGCTCGCTTGAAGCGATGAGTAAACCGCAGGATCGCGCCTTACTTCAGCGCTGCATAGCTGTTCATCAGGTTGCGATAGTTCGGCAGGCGCTGGGACAGCAGGTTGCCCAGGCCTTCGATATCGTTGCGCCAGTCGCGGTGCAGCTCGCAGGCCACGGCGAACCAGTTCATCAGTTGTGCGCCGGCCGCGCTCATGCGCGCCCACGCCGCCTGTTGCACGGTCTCGTTGAAGGTGCCGGAAGCGTCGGTGACGACGAACACGTCATAGCCTTCAGCCAGCGCCGACAGGGTGGGGAACGCCACGCACACGTCGGTCACCACGCCCGCGATGATCAGTTGCTTGCGCCCGGTGTCCTTGATCGCCTGGACGAAGTCAGCGTTGTCCCAGGCATTGATCTGGCCAGGACGGGCGATGTACGGCGCGTCCGGGAACTGTTCCTTCAGCTCCGGCACCAGCGGGCCGTTCGGGCCTTGTTCGAAGCTGGTAGTGAGAATGGTCGGCAGGCCGAAGAACTTGGCCAGGTCACCCAGGGCCAGGACGTTGTTCTTGAACTCGTTCGGCGAGAAATCCTGCACCAGGGAAATCAGACCGGTCTGGTGATCCACCAGCAACACCACGGCATCGTCTTTGTTCAGGCGCTTGTAGTCGTTGCTCATCTCATGACTCCTCTGCATTGAAGGAGGCGCGGGCCCCTGCCCGCGCCGGGGTGGAACTCAGAAGGCGAAGCAGGAGCAGCCGAAGGCGCCCCAGAAACCCTGGAAGTCGCTGACCGGGACATTGGACAGGCGCGCCCGCTCATGGCTGTGGGAGTGCACCGCGCAAGGGCCGCTGCACTGGTGCACCTGGGCGACCATCGGCGAGGTCGGGCGCCAGTGCCCCGGAACCTTGGCCACCGGCGACCAGTCCGGCAGCACCGGAATGTCCTTCGGACCCAGCGGACCGAAGTCGCCGGCGCCATAGACCACCTTGCCACCGACCACGGTCAGGACCGACTCGATCCACTTGATGGCTTCTTCCTCGACGCTGAAGAAGTCGGCGCTGAGCACTGCCACGTCGGCCAGCTGGCCGACCTTGACCTGACCCTTCTTGCCCTGGTCCGAGGAGAACCAGGCGCTGCCGTGGGTGAACAGTTCAAGGGCAGTGGAGCGCGGCAGGCCTTCCTGGTGCAGGGCCAGGCCGCCGACGGTGCGGCCGCTGACCATCCAGTACAGCGAGGTCCACGGGTTGTAGCTCGACACCCGCGTGGCGTCGGTACCGGCGCCCACCGGCACGCCTTCGGCGAGCATGCGCTTGATCGGCGGCGTGGCCTCAGCGGCCTTGGCGCCGTAGCGCTCGACGAAGTACTCGCCCTGGAAGGCCATGCGGTCCTGGATGGCGATACCACCACCGAGGGCACGGACACGCTCGATATTGCGCGGGGTGATGGTCTCGGCGTGGTCGAAGAACCACGGCAGGCCGTTGAACGGGATATCGCGGTTCACTTTCTCGAACACATCGAGCATGCGGCTGATGGATTCGTCATAGGTGGCGTGCAGGCGGAACGGCCAGCGCTGCTCCACCAGGTGGCGCACCACCGGTTCCAGGTCCTGCTCCATGGAAGGCGCCAGGTCCGGGCGCGGTTCGAGGAAGTCCTCGAAGTCGGCGGCGGAGAACACCAGCATCTCGCCGGCGCCGTTGTGGCGCAGCATGTCGTCGCCCTGGTGCAGCTTGACGCTGCTGGTCCAGTTCTTGAAGTCGGCCAGCTCTTCCTTGGGCTTCTGGGTGAACAGGTTGTAGGCGATGCGCACCGTCAGCTGGTCTTCCCTGGCCAGTTGCTCGATCACCTCGTAGTCGTCCGGGTAGTTCTGGAAACCACCGCCGGCATCGATGGCGCTGGTCAGGCCGAGACGGTTGAGCTCGCGCATGAACTGGCGGGTCGAGTTGACCTGGTACTCCAGCGGCAGCTTCGGCCCCTTGGCCAGGGTCGAGTAGAGGATCATCGCGTTCGGCCGCGCCACCAGCATGCCGGTGGGCTCGCCACGGGAGTCACGGACGATCTCGCCGCCCGGCGGGTTCGGCGTGTCCTTGGTGTAGCCGGCCACCCGCAGTGCGGCGCGGTTGAGCAGCGCGCGGTCGTACAGGTGAAGGACGAACACCGGGGTGTCCGGCGCCGCCTGGTTGAGCTCGTCCAGGGTCGGCATGCGCTTTTCGGCGAACTGGAATTCGTTCCAGCCACCCACCACCCGCACCCACTGCGGGGTCGGCGTGCGCGCCGCCTGGTCCTTGAGCATGCGCAGGGCATCGGCCAGCGACGGCACGCCTTCCCAGCGCAGTTCCAGGTTGTAGTTGAGGCCGCCACGGATCAGGTGCAGGTGCGAGTCGTTGAGGCCGGGAATGGCGCAGCGGCCCTTGAGGTCGATGACCTGGGTGGCGCTGCCGCGGGTGGCCATGGCCTGGGCATCGCTGCCAACGGCGAGGAAGCGCCCGTCCTTGATGGCCACCGCGGTGGCCTCCGGGTTTTCGCGGTCCACGGTGTGGAAGCGGCCATTGAACAGAATCAGATCGGCGTTCATCGCAGGTCCTTGGTCTGGTGTCGGTGAAGAGAAGGCCAGCCGTGGCAGCAGCGCCGCGGCAGCCGTCAGCAGGGAGCCCGCCAGCAGGTGGCGGCGGGTGGGATCGGTACGATCATCCTTGTCGGTCATGGCCGGCCTCCGGGGTGGGCTGCAGCCAGGGGGCGAACAGGCGGCTGGCCGCCGGCATGCAGACATAGACCACCGACAGGACGATGGTCAGGGTGATCAGCAAGGTGGCGGCGAAGTAGCCGGACAGCCACGGCACCAGCTTGAACAACGGCTGCCACAACATCGGCACCAGCAGGGTGTGGGGCAGGATCACCAGCAGCGTGACCACCGCCTGTTTCCAGCGCGGTGGCGGCCCGGCGTCGGCGTCGTTCGGCGGGGTGAACCAGAACTCCTTGAAAGGGTGCAACTCGACCTGGTCGCCATCGGCCAGCATCGACTCGGCCTGGCCCACCAATTGCCTGCGCTCGTCGGAGTCCAGCCAGGCTTGCAGGGCGTCCACCGAGCTGTAGCGCAGGACGCTGGTGAAGGTGTGCAGGCCGCCTTCGTGGCCGCGCATCACGTCGACACCGAGATGGCCGGGGCGCTGCGCGGCGGCACTGACGGTGCGACGCAGCCAGGTTTCGTAGTCGACTTCGAAGCCGGCCTTGATGCGGTGGCGCACCACCAGGGTCACCACCTCGCCACTGGTCGCGCCGGCCTGGCCTGCCAGTGGCCGCGGCGTGGATGATTCGATCATGCGATGTTCCCCGTTAGCGCTGAATCCAGTGAATTCTTGGGCGTGAAGCGGGTGATGCACGAGTTAATCGTTGTTAATTATTCCCCCTGGCGACGTAATGTCTTTCCTCGGGAGGCACAAGCGTAGACGGCCCGGATGACAACCATCAGCAGCGCAGGCGTTGCGTTACCGCACAAACCTGCCACCATGCGCGAAAACCACAGGCCAGAGCCCTTGCTGGGCCTCTGCCGATAGTCGGAACAGGGTCAGGAGCCAGATGTGAGCCGTAACCGTGAACAGGCCGTGCAGTTCGGCCCCTACCGGGTCTTCCCCGGCCAGCGCCTGATCGCCGAGAACGACCGCCCCCTGCGCCTGGGCCGGCGCGCCATGGACATTCTCCTGGTGCTGCTGGAGCGCCCCGGCGAGGTGGTCGGCAAGGCGCAACTGATGGCCCGGGTCTGGCCCGACACGGTGGTCGAGGAAATCAGCCTGCGGGTGCATATCGCCGCCCTGCGCAAGGCACTCGGCGATGGCCAGAACGGCCAGCGCTTCATCGTCACCGTCGCCCAGCGCGGCTACAGCTTCGTCGCCCCGCTGCTGCAGGCCGGCGAATCCCCGGCCCCGGCACGCGGTGAAGCGCAGCACAACCTGCCGCTGCGCCGCACCCGCCTGATCGGCCGGCAGATGCTGGTCAACCAGTTGCTCGGGCAACTGACCTGCCAGCGCCTGGTGACCCTCGCCGGTCCCGGCGGGATCGGCAAGACCACCGTGGCCCTGCGCGTCGCCGAACAACTGCTCGGCCATTACCGCGACGGCGTACGCCTGCTCGACCTCAGCCCGCTGAACAGCCCTTCCACCATCGTCAGCAACCTGGCCGGCGTACTCGGCCTGACCCTGCCCGACCAGGCACCGCTGGACGCCCTCTGCGTCTGGCTGCGCGAGCGCCACCTGCTGCTGGTGATCGACAACGCCGAGCACCTGGTGGACTCGGTCGCCACCCTGGTCGAACACCTGCTGCGCTGCGCACCGCAACTGCAGATCCTGGTCACCAGCCGCGAAAGTCTGCGCGCCGAGGGCGAATGCCTCCAGCGCCTGGACGCCCTGGAATGCCCGCCTGCCGAAGGCCTGGCCGACCCGCAACTGGCCCTGGACTATGGCGCGGTACAACTGTTCGTCGAACGGGCCATGGCCAGCCAGGAAAGCTTCGAGCTGGGCCCGGACAACCTGGCCACGGTGACCGCCATCTGCCGTTATCTCGACGGCATTCCCCTGGCCCTGGAACTGGCTGCGGCACAACTGGCCAGCCTCGGCCTCGACGGCCTGCTCGACGACCTGCGCCGCCACCTCGCGCCGCCGCCCAGCGAAGAACGCCGCCAGCACCTGCTCGGCGCCACCCTCGACTGGAGCTTCCAGTTGCTTGCCGACAGCGAGCGCACCTGCCTGCGCCGCCTCAGCGTGTTCCGCGGGGCTTTCAGCCTCGATTCGGCAATGGCCCTGGCTGCCGGCGAACGCCTGGCCCCGGCAGACGTGCTCGACGCGGTCAGCCAGTTGGTGAGCAAGTCGTTGCTGAATGTCGATGTCGGCGATGAGGAAGTCTTCTACCGCATGCTCGACACCACCCGTTGCTACGCACTGGGCAAGCTGCAACAGGCCGGCGAGTTGCCCGATGCGCAGAAGCGCCACGCCGAGCGCCTGCTGGCGATCATGCATCAGGCCGAACGGGAATGGGCGCAGACCAGCACCGGCCAGTGGCTGGAGCGTTACGCACGCTGCCTCGACGATCTGCGCGCGGCCCTGGAATGGGCCTTCGCCAGCAGCGACGCGGGCCTGCTCGGCGCGCATCTGACGGCCGCCTCGGCGCCCCTCTGGCAGGAAATGTCGCTTCTCGCGGAGCATGGCCGGCATATCCGCAAGGCGCTGCGCCGTCTCGACAGCGAAGCCCATCCCGGCTGGCAGTTGCACGTCAACCTCAAGCTGGCCATGGGCACCTTCAGCTATCACGGCCAGGGCGGCGTCGCGCAGACCCTGGAAGCCTTCGCCAGCGCCCGCGAACTGGCCGAGCGACATGGCGACCTGCCCGGCCAGCTACGGGCGATTTCCGGGCATATGGCGGTCAACCTGTACCGCGGCGAATACCCGCAGGCCCTGCAACTGAGCCGCGACTTCGACCGTCACGGGCCGGCGGAGGATCCCTTGCTGGCCTTGAGCGCGCAACGCCTGCGCAGCCTCGGCCTGCACTTTTCCGGCGACCAGGAAGCGGCCCGTCGCGAAGCCGAGGATGCCCTGCAGCGCATGGCCCACAGCGGCCGCCTCAACCGCTTCACCCATGGTTTCGGCGTGCAGTACGACCAGAGCGTCGCCGCCCTGACCCTGCTGGCGCGCGTCCTCTGGCTCCAGGGCCTGGTGGAACAGGCCGCGCGCACCGCCGATCAAGCCCTCGACCTGGCCCTGCAGATCAACCACGGCACCACGGTGTGCTACACCCTGGCCCTGAGCGGCTGCGTGATTCCCTGGTACAACGGCGAGCGCGACCTGGCCCGGCAACGGGTCGGCCTGCTCCGTGACTACGCCGAGCGCCATGCGCTGTGGCTGTTCCAGGACTGGGCCGGGCATTACGCCGAGGCATTCGGCGTCACCGAGGCAGCGCCGAGACCGGCTGGCGGGCTGATCGGCGACCTGCTGGCGACCCTGGTCCCGGGGCGGGTCGACGCGGCCCGGCTGGCCCGCGCCCACAGTGGCCACGCCGGCTGGGCCAGCGCCGCCCTGCTCTGCTCCCGTGCCACGCAACTGCTGGACAGCCACCGGCAGGACGCCGAGGTGCTGCTGCTCAAGGCCCTGGGCCTCGCGCGCAAGCAACAGGCGCTGGTCTGGGAACTGCGCAGTGCCTGCGCCCTGGCACAGTTGTGGCTGGAAGACGGGCGACCGCTGCCGGCGCGGCAACTGCTGGCGCCGGTGCATGCCCGTTTCAGTGAAGGCTTCGACACCCCCGAGCTGCTGCAGGCCAGGCAACTGCTGGAGCAACTGCCTGGCCGCGAGGCATCGCCGAGCCGTTACGCAGTCTGAGCGTCCTGCTGCACATACCAGCGGGTGCTGTTGAGCACGCGGTAGGTCAACGGTGCCTCGTGCACCGTCAGCAGCGACTTGGCCGCCAGTTGCTCTACCGCCCGCACCGCCCGCAGCGGGCCGATATCCGCGCCGGCGACATGGGCCACCGCCTGCTCCAGGCTGAAGGCCCGGCCCAGTTGCGCCAGGCGGCGCAGCACCTGCTGCTCGGTGGCGGACAACTGCTGGAAGCTCCAGTCCAGCGCCGCGCGCAAGGACTGGTGACGGGCCTGTGCCGTGCGCCGGCCGCGATTGAGCACCTGCAAACCCTGGTTGAGTTGCGCATGCAGGCCCACCAGGGCCAGCACGTCGATCTGCGCCGCCGCCAGCTCCAGGGCCAGCGGCAGGCCGTCCAGGCGTCGGCAGATTTCCCAGAGCGGCTTGAGGTCCTGCGGACGCAGGCAGAAATCCGCCTGGCGGGCCTGGGCGCAACTGACGAACAGGCGCACCGCGGCATAGCTCATGAACTGCTCGACGCTGTGCCCGTCGCTACTGGGGGGCACCGCCAGGGGCAGCAACGACAACAGGGTTTCGCCGCGAATACGCAGCGGCTCGCGGCTCACCGCCAGGATCGTCACCCCCGGTGCCAGCGCCAGCAGCGCCTCGGCCAGGCGCCGGCTGCCCTGGGACATTGCTTCGCAGTGGTCCAGCACCAGCAGCAGGTGGCGCTCCAGCAGATAACCCGGCAGACCGCCCAGGGGACAGTCCTCGCTCGGATCCAGTCCCTTCTCGCGCAGCAGCGTAGCCACCGCTTCCCGCGGGCATTGCGCCTGGGCGAAATCGATCAGCCAGACGCCATCGCGCCAGCGCTGCATCTGAGCTTGCGCCGCCTCCAGGGCCAGGGCGCTCTTGCCCACGCCCACCGGACCGCCGAGGGTCACCAGGCGGCGCTGCGCCAGCAACTTGCCGAGGACGCTGAGTTCATCGTCACGGCCGATCAGGCGGGTCAGGCGGGAGGGAAGGTTATGTGCGGCTCCCTGCCCCTCACGGCGCACCGGTGCGACGAAGCGGTAGCCCTGGCCTGGCACATGGTCGATGAAGCCATCGCCGAGGGTCCGGCGCAGGGCGGCGATATGCACCCGCAGGTTGATTTCCTCGACCACGCTGTCGGGCCAGGTGCGGGCGATCAGGGTTTGCTTGTCGACGACGCTACCGGGTTGTTCCAGCAGCACCTGGAGGATATCCAGGGCCCGACCGCCGACACGCAGCGGCTCGTCGCCGGCGAGGAGCTGGCGTTGGTTGGCGTGCAGCGCGAAGCGGCCAAAATGCAACACCGCCTCGCTGTTCGAAATACTGGCAAGCGCCCCCAAACCTTCCACCTCCTGCGTCATGAATCCGTGGATTCATCTTGGCAGGCTGGGGTATCAGGACAACCGTGGAGGGGGGCGTTATCCGGACAAAGGGGTGTCGGGGACGGACACAAGTGTATGTGCGTCCCCGACGCCACCCAGACATGGATATCCAATGGCCTTATCTCAGCTGTTGCTCTGGCTCTGGCTTTGGCTTTGGCTTTGGCTTTGGCTTTGGCTTTGGCTTTGGATTTTGATCTTGATCTGCCCCGGCCTTCAGGAGGCTGAGTGGAGCATGCGCGGAGTGGGGGTAAGGGCCATGGATGGCCCGCAAGCGCCGTAGGGCCAAGGAGGGCCCGTCGGCGCGGCCCCCACGGAGCGTACGCGGAAGGAAGGAACCCGGAGCGAAGCGCAGGGCCGTATGTAGGTCGGGAGGCCCTTTGCTTACTTTGGGGCCTTTCCAAAGTAAGCCGCCGTAAGGGCGGAAAGGTGACTAAGGGTCAATAAATCAAATGGATATGCCCCCGACGCAAGGACCAAAAACCCACACGATCACAACCGCTGATACGTCCCCGCATGCAACCGCTCGCTGATCTCCGCCGCCGCCGACTGCAACTCCCGCAGCATCGCCGCCGGTGGCGGCGACGGAATCGCCGCACTCGACCCGACGATGCCGATGGTCCCGACAATCTGGTCATTCTCGCGGAAGATCGGGCAACACAAGGCATTGATGCCCATGGTCACCTCGCCGTCCGCATCGTCGTACAGCCGCTCGCGAATCAGTTCCAGACGCTGGGCCAACTGCTCCGGCTCATGCAGGGTACGCTCGGTCAACTGCGGCATCTTGCGCCGCATCACCCGCTGCTGGCTGGCCGCGTCGGCGAACGCCAGCACCGTGCGGCCCTGGGCCGAGCAATACGGCAGCACGCGGTTGCCCGGCTTGACCGAGATGCACACATTGGCCTTGGACTCGACACAGGACACCACCAGCGCGGTGTCATGGGTGGCCACGGCAAGCAAGGCGGTCTGCCCGGTGGCATCACGGATGCGGGTGAGGTAGGGATCGGCGATGGCGCGCAGGTCGAACTGCTCGCCGGCCGCCTCGCCATAGGCCACCAACCGCGCGCCGAGCATGTACTTCTCGGTGGCCGGGTCCTGTTCGAGGATGCCCAGCTGGCGCATGGACGCGAGGTGGCGGTAGGTACGTGGCTTGGCGGTCTGCAGCAGTTGCGCAAGTTCGGTCACGCCCAGCGGACGGCGGGCGGCGGTGAGTTCATCGAGCAGGCGGAAGACCATTTCCACCGACTCCAGCAGCGCAGGTCCGCTGCTGGGCTTTTCTTCTTGCTGGTCCAATCGATCACCTCGTTCCACGGTGGGGGAAAGTGATCGATTGTATCGCTCGGCGAAACGCTTGTGTTGGTGCGCAACACTAAATCGTCGAAGGCTGTCCCAGCGGGCGTGGCTGCGTGCTGCTCGGCGGCTTCACCGCGGACATCGCCAGCGCGCCCAGCACCGTCATCACGGCCAGCACATACAAGCCGTATTCCAGGTGCCCGCTGCTCTGCTTGACCCAGCCCATCATGAACGGGCTGGCATAACCACCGAGGTTGCCGATGGTGGCGATCAGGGCGATGCCCGCCGCCGCCGCAGTACCGGTCAGCAGTACCCCGGGCAAGGCCCAGAGCACGCAGAAGCCCGCCAACCCGCCGGACATGGCCAGGCTCAAGCCGGCCAGCGACAGCACCGGCTGGTCATGGAAGAACGCCGCCATGGCCAGGCCCGCCGCCGAGGCCAGGTTGCACAAGGTGCCGTGCCAGCGCCGCTCGCGGGTGCGGTCGGAATGGCGGCTGACCAGGATCATCACCACCGAGGCCACGGCGAACGGGATCGCGGCGATCAGCCCGGTCCGGGTCAGGCTCTCGATGCCCAGGTTACGCACGATCTGCGGCAGCCAGAACGACACGCCGTAGGTGCCGCAGAGCAGCGCGAAGTTCACGTAGATCAGGCGCCACAGGTCCTTGTTGACGAAGGCCGCGCGGAAGTTGTGGCCGGCACCGGCCTGCTCCTGGGCGCTGCGCTGCTCGGCGAGCTGGCGCACCACCCGCGCGTTCTGCTCGGCGCTCAGCCAGTGCACCTTGCCGGGACGGTCATCGAGGTAGAAGAACACCACGATGCCGAGGATAACCGCCGGCATCCCTTCGAGCAGGAACAGCCACTGCCAGCCGGCCATGCCGCCCACGCCGGCGAAGGTCTGCATGATCCAGCCCGACAGCGGGCTGCCGATCACCCCGGCCATGGCGATGCCGAGGTTGAACCAGGCCATGCCCTGGGAACGGGCGTAGGACGGGAACCAGTAGGTCATGTACAGCACGACGCCGGGGTAGAAGCCGGCCTCGGCCATGCCCAGGAGGAAGCGCAGCACGTAGAACTGGTTGGGCGTCTGCACGAACAGCATGGACACCGACAGCAGGCCCCACATCACCATGATCCGGGTGATCCAGAAGCGTGCGCCGACCTTCTGCAGCATCATGTTGCTGGGGATCTCGCACAGGCAGTAGCCGATGAAGAACACCCCGGCGCCGAAGCCGAAGGCCAGGTCGCTGAGGCCGATATCGGCGGCCATCTGCAGCTTGGCGAAGCCGACGTTGACCCGGTCGAGGAAGGCGATGATGTAGAGCACGAAGAGAAACGGCAGCAGACGCCAGGCAATGCGGTTGTACAGGACGCTGTCCTGCTCGTTGTCGAAGGTGTTGCGGGCTATGAGGTTCATCGCGGCACTCTTGTAATTGTTGTATCGGCGAAGTAGTGAGTCCGCATCCTTGCGGGAAGACCTCCGGTCAGGCTTGCGCAGCGAGGATGAAGTCCGCGCAGCGCTCGCCGATCATGATGCTCGGCGCATTGGTGTTGCCGCTGACGATGGTCGGCATGATCGAGGCATCGGCCACGCGCAGGCCCTTGACCCCGTGCACGCGCAGGTCCGGCGCCACCACCGCGCCCGGGTCCTGGCCCATGCGGCAGGTGCCGGCGGGATGGAACACGGTCTTGGCGACCTTGCGCACGTAGTCCTCGAACACTGCGTCCGGCACGTCATCCTCGTCCGGCAGCATCAGCATGCCCTCCACCACCGCGGCCAGCGCCGGAGCACGGAGGATGCGCCGGGCCATCTTGACCCCGGCGACCATGGTCTTCATGTCCTCGGGGTCGCTCAGGTAGTTGGCATTGAGCGCCACCTCATCCAGCGGGTCGGCGCTTTTCAGGCGCAGCCGGCCGCGGGAGCGCGGGCGCAGGGCACAGGGGTTGATCGATACACCATGGCCTTCCGGCGGCAGGCGGTCGATATCGCCCACCAGCGCCGGCACCACGTGGAACTGCACGTCGGGACGGCCGCAGCCCGTGGCATCGACGAAGGCGCCGCTCTCCACCACGTTGGAACTGAGCAGGCCCTTGCGCGAGGCCAGGTACTTGAGCCCGTGGCCGAGGGCGCGCAGGCCGCGGTCGTGGCCGAGCAGACTATCCGGCTTGCGCGTGCGGGCATAGACCGAGGCGCTCAAGTGGTCCTGGAAGTTCTCGCCGACCCCCGGCAGGTCGACCCGCGGGGTGATGCCCATGTCCTGCAGGTGCTGGCGCGGACCGATGCCGGAAAGCATCAGCAGTTTCGGCGAGGCGATGGCCCCCGCGCTGACGATCACCTCGGCCCGGGCGCGGTAGGTCACCGGCTGGCCATGGCTGTCGCGGGCCTCGACACCCACCACGCGATCGTTGTCGAACAGCAGGCTGGTGGCCAGGGTTTCGGTCAGTACCGTGAGCCGTGGGTCGCCGCGCAGCGGCTTGAGGTAGGACACCGCCGAGCTGGCACGCCGGCCTTCGCTGGTGGTGGTCTGGTAGAAGCCGGCGCCTTCCTGGCGGGCGCCGTTGAAGTCATCGCTGGCGGGGACACCGGCCTGGACCGCGGCGCTGACGAAGGCTTCGCTGAGCGGATGGCGGTGGCGCGGGTCGCTGACCTTGAGCGGGCCGTCCTGGCCGTGCAGCTGTCCGCCCAGGCGCGCATTGCCCTCGCAGCGGCGGAACACCGGCAGCACGTCGTCCCAGCCCCAGCCGGGGCAGCCGCTGGCCTTCCATTCTTCATAATCCTCGGCCTGGCCGCGGATATAGATCATCGCGTTGACCGCGCTGCCGCCGCCGAGGGTACGGCCTTGCGGGATGAACACCTGGCGCTGGTTGACGAAGGGTTCCGGCTCGGTGCGGTACATCCAGGTGCGCCGGGTGCCGTGGACGCGAATGAAGGTGCCGGGGATATGGATGTACGGATGATTGTCGGCAGGTCCTGCTTCCAGCAGCAGGACCTGGCGCCCGGCCCGGGCCAGGCGCGCCCCGAGGGCGCAGCCGGCGGAACCGGCGCCGATGACGATGTAGTCGAAGGTTTGCATTGTTCTTGTTCTCTGTGTGACGCGCTCCCACAGGGTTTCGCTAAACCCGGAAGGACCCTGGAATGTCAGCCGACCTGGCTGACGAACTTGGTAGTGAAGTAGGCATCCAGCCCCTCGCTGCCCCCTTCGCTGCCGTAGCCGCTGTCCTTCACCCCGCCAAACGGCGTTTCCGGCGCCGCCAGGCCGAAGTGGTTGATCGACACCATCCCCGACTCCAGTTCGTCGGCCAGCAAGGTGGCGCGCTGGATCGAGCGGGTGAAGGCAAACGCGGCCAGGCCGAACGGCAGGCTGTTGGCCTTTTCGATCACCTCTTCCACGCTGCCGAAGCGGACGATGGAGGCAATCGGGCCGAACGGCTCTTCGCTCATCACCCGTGCGTTTTCCGGTACATCGGTCAGCACCGTGGCCGGATAGTAGAAGCCACCACCCTCCCCGCGCTGGCCACCCAGGGCCAGTTGCGCGCCCACGGCCAGGGCGTCATCGACGTACTCCTGGATCGCCGCCACCCGCCGCGGGTTGGCCAGCGGGCCGAGCTGGCTGGACGGGTCCTGGCCATCACCCATCTTCAACGCCGCGCCGGCACGGCAGAACGCCGCGACGAACTGGTCGTAGACCCCGTCCTGCACATAGAAGCGGGTCGGCGAGGCGCAGATCTGCCCGCCATTGCGGAACTTCAACCCGGCGCCCAGGGCCGCCACCGCTTCTACATCAACGTCATCGCAGACGATGAACGGCGCATGCCCGCCCAGCTCCAGGGTGCAGCGCTTCAGGTACTGCCCGGCCAGCGCGCCCAGGCTGCGACCCACCGGCACCGAGCCGGTGAACGACACCTTGCGGATCACCTCGGAGCGGATCAGGTAGTCGGACACCTCCGCCGGCACGCCAAACACCAGGTTGAGCACGCCCGCCGGCACACCGGCGTCCTGGAAGGCGCGGCACAGCTCGATGCACGACGACGGGGTTTCCTCCGGGCCCTTGGCGATGATCGAGCAACCGGCGGCCAGGGCCCCGGCGATCTTGCGCACCAGCTGGCTGACCGGGAAGTTCCACGGGCTGAACGCGGCCACCGGGCCGATCGGCTCGCGCAGCACGACCTGGCGCACGCCACGGGCACGGGGCGGGATCACCCGGCCGTAGGCGCGGCGGCCTTCCTCGGCGTACCAGTCGATATGGTCGCCGGCACCGAAGGCCTCCATCTTCGCCTCGGCCAGCGGCTTGCCCTGCTCCAGGGTGATCAGTGCGGCGATTTCGTCGGACCGCTCGCGCACCAGGTCGGCGGCACGTCGCAGGATCTTCGAACGCTCATAGGCGCTGACCTTGCGCCAGGCCTGGAAGCCACGCTGGGCGGCGTCCAGCGCGCGGTCCAGGTCGGCCGTGGAGGCCAGGCCGAGACGGGCGATCAGCTCGCCGGTGGCCGGGTTGAACACCTCGGCCTGGCGCTCATGGCTGCCGGCGGACCACTGACCGTCGATTAGAAGGGATTCGATTACGCGCATTGACCAGCTCCTATTTCTTACATCGAAATATTGTTTTGATGTGTGACACATCCTATGAGGGCGATCCGCGGCCTGTCAAGGCATGAAAAAGGCACTTGACCGGCGCCGTCGGCGAGGATTAGCTTTATCCCACAGCGAAACAATATTCCTACAAAAGAAACAAAAGGAGTCACCTTGATGAGCCTCGCCCAAGCCCTGCTGCATAACTGGAACGATCTGCCCCGCGAAGTCGTGCGCAAGGGCGTGGAACGCGTCGCCTTCCGCGGCGATGACACCCTGTGCGTGATGAACTGGCTGAGCCCGGGCATGGATGTCTTCCCCCACAGCCACACCTTCGAGCAACTGGTGATCATCGTGCAGGGCCGGGTGCGCTTTCACCTGGGCGACGAGGTGGTCGAGGGCGGGCCCGGCAGCATGATCCGCATCCCGCCCCATGTCGTTCACTACGCCGAGCCGGTGGGTGATGAAGTGGTGATGAACCTCGACGTGTTCTCGCCGATCCGCGACGACTACCGCCACCTGATCGAATACCAGGCCGGCGAATTCGCCGATGCGGGCGTCTCGGCATGAGCCGGTCCACCTTCACCCAGCGCCTGCGCGCCGGGGAAACCCTGCTCAGCAGCTTCATCAAGACGCCGGCCCATGCCGTGGTGGAGATCGCCGGGGATGTCGGCCTGGATGCGGTGGTGCTGGATGCCGAGCACGCACCCTTCACCCCGGCCAGCCTGGACACCGCCCTGCTCGCCTGCCGCGCCAGCGGCCTGGGCGGCCTGGTGCGGGTGGCCGACCAGCGGCCGGCCACCCTGCTGCAGGCCCTCGACCTCGGTGCCGACGGCCTGGTCCTGCCGCATGTCGTCCACCCCGACCAGGCCCGCGAACTGCTGCGTGCCACCCGTTACCGCGACGGCTGCCGCGGTTTCTCCAACTCGCCCCGGGCCGGCGGCTACGGCCGAGCCAACCTGGCCGAGCACATGGCGGCCGAGGATGGTCGCCACGCGATCGTCGCGCAGATCGAGGACGCCGAAGCCCTCGACCACCTGGACGCCATCGCCGCCGTCGAACAGATCGACTGCCTGCTGGTGGGTCGCGCCGACCTCAGCGTGTCCCTCGGTGCCAGCCGCCTCGACGACCCGCGGGTGGAAGACGCCACCCTGCGCGCCATCGAGGCGGCCCGTGAGGCCGGCAAGGCCGCCGGGCTCTTCGTCGCCAGCCTCGACGATCTCGACCGCTTCGCCGCCCGCGGCGTGAGCTTCTTCATTCTCGGCTCCGACCAGGCGCTGCTGCGCGCCGGCTGGAGCCAGCAGGTCAAGCACTTGCGCTGACCGCCCCCATAACAAGAGAGGTACACCCGAATGAACGCCATCCTCACCCCCACCGCCAACGAAGAACGCCAGGCCCGCATCGACAGCCTGTTGCGCGGCGCCATTGACCTGCACTGCCACAGCGGCCCCTCGGTGATGCCGCGCTACTGCGACCATGTAGAAGCCATGCGCGAAGCCTCCGAGGCCGGGCTCAAGGCCGTGCTGCTCAAGGACCACTACTACAGCTGCACGCCGGTCACCGAGCTGCTCAACAAGCACTTCAGCGAGCTGAACGTGCACATGCTCTCCGGCGTGCCGCTGAACAACTCGGTGGGCGGCCTCAACGTGCATGCCGTGGAACACGGCCTCAACCTGGGCGCCAAGCTGGTGTGGATGCCGACCTTTTCCTCGGCCAACCATATCGCCCACCACCACCAGGACGTGAAGTTCGTCGAGAAATTCCCGCAGACCACCCAGCGCATGCTGCAACCGATCCCGCTGACCGTGCTGGACGACGACGGCAAGCTCAAGGAAGAGGTCAAGGCCATCCTCGACCTGATCGCCGCCCAGGACGTGGTGCTCTCCGCCGGCCACCTGAACATCCGCGAGATCTGGCCGCTGTTCGAGGAAGCGCGCAAGCGCGGGGTCAAGCGCCTGCTGGTCAACCACCCGACCTATGTCGTCGACGCCACCCTCGACGACATGCGCCAGCTGGCCAAGGAAGGCGTGTTCATGGAGCACTCGATGTGCATGTGGGTACCGGGTTCCAAGTTCAAGTTCTATGACGACGTGTTCCTGCGCCAGGTGATCGAGGCCGGCACCATCGACCTCACCATCCTCGGCTCCGACCTCGGCCAGCAGGGCAACCCGAGCATCGCCGACGGTTTCCGCAACGTCATCGGCCAGTTGATCGACCTCGATTACAGCGACGCCGACATCCGCAAGATGGTCTCCGGCAACGCTGCCCGGCTGATGAACCTGTGAGCGCCGCCATGACCCGACTGAGTACCCGCATCGGCCAGCTCGTGCTGAAGAACCCGGTGATCTGCGGCGCCGGCGAGCAGACCATGACCGCCGAAGCCATCCGCGCCGCACTGCACACCGGCGCGGCGGCGGTGATCGCCAAGTCCACCAACGAGTCGCAGGCGGCCAAGGAGCAACTGGACAAGACCGACTACGTGCTGCTGGACAGCCAATGGCAGCGCCTGCCCTGGGACTTCGCACCGCCGGCGGATGCCAACCTGTTCGGTCGCTCGGGGCTGGTGCAGCGTGACTTCGACGAGTGGATCGAGGAACTCGCCGGCCTCGACCGCGAGGCCCGGGTGCTGGATGCCTATGTGGTGCCGAGCCTGATCCTCAGTGACCTGGAGCAATGCGCCGAGTATGCCCGGCGCATCGAGCAGGCCGGGCTGCGGGTGCTGGAACTGAATATCGGCGCGCCCCACGGCGAGGAAGCGGCCAAGGGCGCCATCGTCCTGGAGCGGGGTGCCGAGCGCATCGAGGCCATCGTCCGGGGTATCCGCGAAGCGACCACCCTGCCCTTGTGGATCAAGCTCACCGGGCAAAGCGAGGACGTGGTCGGCCTGGCCCGCGCGGCACGCCGTGGTGGCGCCGACAGCGTGGTGATGATGGGCAGGTTCATGGGCTTTTTGCCGGACCTGGAGACCGGCCAGCCACTGCTGGGCACCAGCGCGGCGATCGGCGGCGCCTGGGCCCTGCCGCTGACCGCGCGCTGGCTGATGCTGACGCGCAAGGCCATGGGCGACGACTATCCGCTGATCGCCACCAATGGTGCGCGCAGCGGGCTGGATGTGGCGCGGTTCCTGTTGGCCGGGGCCTGTGCCACGGAGATGACCTCGGCGGTGTTTACCGGAGGGTATGGGGTGTTGAGCAAGGCTATCGAGGAGCTGGACGCCTATGTCGCCAGCCGTGACAGCAGCGTGGAAGCCTTGCTTGGCAGTGCGGCGGACCAGGTGCAGAGCTATCAGCAGCAGGAAAGTCGCCCCGGTTGGTGGCAGGGGTTCGCCCCAAAGTCGACGGGGTTTCCCGGGTGAAAAGGTTGTGCCGGGAGATCACTGAAAGTTGGCGGATGCTGGCACCCTGAGACAAGCATGGACCATGCCCCGCCGCTGATCCCGCAGTGTTGCCGCCGGCTCGATCGGCTGGCCCCATGCCACCGATTCGTCGCGATGGGTGGTCAAGGAGGACTTGAACGTGTCGCTTTCAGAAGCGCTGAAGAAGATCGCCACAGGTACCGTGATGGCCTCGCTCGTCGCCCTGTTGGAGACGCTGCTGAACTACACCGCGCCACGGAAGGCGCCCTTTTGCGAGCCAGACGACCATGACAGAGCATCGCGTATTCCTTGGCGTGGGCAGCAATATCCAGCGGGAAACCCATATCGATATCGCCTTGAACATGCTCGGCGAGCACCTGCACGACATGCGCTGCTCGCCGGTGTACGAGAGCGCGTCGCTGGACGGCGAGCAGCCGCCGTTCTTCAACCTGGTGGTGTCGGCCAGCACCCGGCTGTCCGCCCGCGAACTGATTGCCTGGATCAAGGAAATCGAGGAACTGCATGGCCGCCGGCGTGGGCAGCAGACGCTGATCGCGCTGGATATCGACCTGCTGCTGTTCGATGATTTCTCCGGGCTGGTGGAGGGGGTGCGGGTGCCGCGGGGGGAGATCCTGACGCGGGCGTTCGTGCTCTATCCGTTGCAGTTGCTGGCACCGCAGTTGCGGCATCCGGAGTTCGGGTCGAGCATGGCGCAGTTGTGGCAGCAGTTGCGGCCGGGGCCGGTGCTGGCGCCGGTCAGACGCCAGTTCGGCGGCGAAGGCGTCATGCCGGGCAAGCCCCTACTGGAACAACATGTGAGCCTGGTTTGACCGGGCACGCCGACAGATGCATTTCTGCCCCACTCAACTCCGGCATTCCCATGACATTCCCTGCCCGGCCCCATGCTAGAAAGGCACCTTCACCCGGCCCGGAAGGTACCCATGTCCGCCGCATCCCGCTTCACCCTGTTCTGCATCGCCTGCTTCCTGCTGTCCATTGCCTACGGGGCCACCTTCCTCCTGTCGTTGCTGGTCCATTCCTTCGGCGGCAGTGAACGGGACGCCGGCCAGGTATTCGCCGTGGCCATGGTCAGCACCCTGCTGGCGGTGCTCGGCTCGGGACACCTGATGCAACGCATCGGCGCCGCCCGCAGCATCGCCGTGGCCGCGCTGTGCCTGGTGGCGGCCTCGCTGGGCTTTGCCACGGTGCCTGGCCTGGGCACGGCGTTGCTGGGTTGCGGCGTGTTGCTGGGGATCGGCTGGGGCATCTTCTATACCCTCGGCCCGATCATGGTTGCCGCCATGGTCGAACCGGCCCGTCGGACCCACTGCTTCGCCCTGCTCTCCGGAAGCATGCTCACCGGCATCGGCAGCGGTCCGCTGCTGGGCAAGCTGGCGGCACTGGCGGGCCTGCCGGTGCAGCTGGCGTTCGCCTGCGCGGCGCTGGCAGCGGCGTTCAGCGGCGCCTATTTCTGGCGCCTCGGTGCTGGACAGGAACAACAGCGCCCGAGCGAACCGGTACATATCACCCTCGCCGCCACCCTGCGCGTGCTCGGGTCACGCTCGGCGTTCTCGATCCTGCTGGTGGGCCTGGGTGGTGCGATCTTCGGCGGCCTGGGCAGCTTCCAGACCAGCTACGCCGCCAGCCTCGGCCTGGATTACTCGCTGTTCTTCATCGGCTTCATGGGCGCGGCTATCTGCTGCCGGCTGCTGGTGGCGGGGTGTGTGGTGAAGCGCAATCCATACGCCAGCTCCTGGGTGCTGACCACGCTGATGCTGGTGGCGGTGCTCGGCTTCGGGCAGTGGGTGCACGGCAGCGTGGGCTATGTGCTGACGGCAGCGCTGCTTGGCGTCGGCTATGGGCTCAATTACTCGGTGATCAATGGACTGGCCGCCAACGAGGCGCCGCAACGGCTGACGGCGCAAGCGCTGCTGCTGTTCAGCCTGGCGTATTTCATAGGCGTGTTCGGGTTTCCTTTCATCGCCGGGAAACTGATCGGGCAGGCCGGGGTGCAGGGGATGCTGCACGGGGTCTGGGTGATTGCCGGAGTGGTCTGGCTGGTCAGTGGCGGGCGCTGGCTGGCCTGGCGTCGGCGCGGCATTCAGTGGCCAGCGTCACGATGAGCGTCACCAGGCTCCGGAACACGATCCGCCGCCTGGGCGATATAGCTGATGAAGAGGCGGAACAGTTCCGCATGGCTGGAAATCTCCAGGCGCTGGTAGAGGTTGTGCTTGTGCACCTTCACCGTGCCTTCGGAGATGCCTAGCTGACGCGCGATGGACGCATTGCTGTGGCCTTGCAGGAGCAACCTGGCGATATGGCGCTGGGCTTCGGTGAGCTGGCCCAGCACGCCGACGAAAGCGCTCTCCAGCTTGCTGTCCACATCCGTGGCCTCCACCTGGTAAGGCAACTGGCGGCCATGCTGTTCCAGCGCCGCGCGGACCAGCGGCGTCAGCAGCTGCAGATAAGCGATCTCGTCATCGGTAAAGGGCCCCTGCTCCTGTGCCTTCATCACGCTGAACACCAGCGCGGCACGTGCCTGGAGATGGACGATGTAGCCGATCTCGTCGATCTCGGTGCCATGGGTGGACGAGACGCAGGGATGAATGTCGGGGGAAATGGCGAAGCCGGAGGAAAAGAAACTGTCCGGCGCCAGGTCGGTCATCCGCCAGAGCCCGCCCGGATGGCGATTCATGCTGGCGACATAGAAGGGATCGAGCAGGTACCCCCCACGGCTGTAGGCATCCAGGGTCCGTGCGGAAACGAGCCCGCCGTAGCCGTTGTGCAGCAGCTCGGCAGGCTGGTCGAAGCGAAACAGATAAAGGCAGCTCATGGCGAAACCCACCCGGCCATCGAGCAATGCACAAAGGCTCCGCCCCATGTTCGTGCTACCGATGGCAGCGACCACTCTTGCCGCGACGCTGGCGTCCTGGCTGTCCATCGAAATCCTCCAGTACGAGGGAGCCTGGAAGGATAGCGCTCCCTCGCTACCCGCTGCCAGTGCTCCCCCGTCCGCGTCATGCCTGCTTGAGAGGACTGATCGGGGCGGTGACTGAAGAGGTGCGCTCGAACGGCGTCAGATGCAGTTGCTTGTTGCGATTCACCAGGTAGTACAGCACGCCGGGAACGATCAGCGCGGGCAGCCAGGAGATGTCCGTGCCGACCAGTTGCGCGACCGGGCCCTTGTAGAAGGACAGTTCCATGAAGGGGATCTGTATCACCACGGCGGCCGCGTAGATGAACAGCGTGTTCCAGTTGACCTTGCCGTAGATGCCGTTGACGTCGTACATCGCCGCCACGCTGTAGCGGCCCTTGCGGATCCAGTAGTAGTCCGCCAGGTTGATCGCGCTCCACGGCACCAGCACATAGACCTGGCCGATCAGGATGTCGCTGAAGTAGGCGCCGAAGTTGTATTGGGCGGCGATCGCGATCCAGGTCACGATCACGGCGACGACAGCCATGATGACGAACTTGGCCAGCTTGCCGATCCGTGCAGTGCCCTTGAAGCCGGTGAAGATGGTGGTGGTGGACATGTACGAGCTGTACAGGTTCATGACGTTCCATTCGAGCACGCCGATGATGATGACGAAGTACGCCAGTTGCTCGTAGCCGGGGAACAGCCGGGCAATGGCACTACCGGGATCGGAGAGCACGTCCAGGGCGGCAGTCGCCATGATGGCGCCGAGCAGCATCACCACCGAGGAGCCCACCAGGATGCCCAGGTAGCTGTACCAGAACGTCGAACGGGTCGCCGTGCTGGTCGGCAGATAACGTGAATAGTCGGCCACGTAGGGACCGGCACCCAGTGTCCAGGACGCGGCCTGGGTCACCACCAGGCAGAAAACGGCGAACTTGAAGGTGCTCGCCGACAACTGCCACACGCCCTCCGGCAATCCGTGCTGCAGAACGGTGTAGGCCGCCAGTGCGAAGATGATGCTGGAGATGGCGCTCATCCAGACGCCGATCCGGTGGATCAACTCATAGCCCACATAGCCGACGATCAGGGTGAGCACGCCGAACAGGATGATTGCATCGTTGTCGGAGACCGGCACCACCGCCTTGATGGAGTCGCGCATCACCACGCCATTCGCGGCGGTGAACAGGATATAGGCGAGCACCACGATGGCCAGCGGCAAACCGGCGCCGACCACGCCGAACTGCGCTCGACTCTGGATCATTTGCGGAATGCCCAGGTGCGGGCCTTGCGCGGAGTGTGCCGCCATGAAGATCGAGCCGATCAGGTTGCCCAGGATCAGCCCGAGCACGGTCCAGCCCAGGTTGAGCCCCGCGACGATGCCCAGTGCGCCGATGACCATGGTGGTGACCTGCATGTTGGCACTGCACCAGATGGTGAACAGCCGCTTGGGCGACCCATAACGTTCATTCTCGGGAATGAACTCCACGCTTCTGCTTTCGATCTCCATAAAACGTTCCTTCTTGCCGGGATGTTGTAGGTTTTTTTGGCAGTACAGGTGATCAGGAGCCGCGCTTTGTAAGGGTGCGCGGGCTCCGTAGGGCTAGGCGGCGGTATAGCCGTTGTCGACGAACAGATGGGTGCCATTGACGAAACTGGCGTCGTCACTGGCGAGGAAGAGCGCCGCCCTGGCCACCTCGGCCGGGTCGCACAGGCGGCCTTGCATGCCCTCGAGCGCGGCGTCGGAGATATGCGCGCCATGCTCGCTCAACAATTCCAGTTCACGGCGGCCATGGGCGGTACCAATGAAGCCGGGACAGAGGGCGTTGCTACGGATGTTGCGGTCGCGGAATTCCACGGAGATGGCACGCGCGAACATATGGCAGGCGCCCTTGGAGGTGCAGTACAGGACCTCCATCGGCGTACCCACCACGCCGGAAATCGAAGAGGTGCAAACGATGCTGCCGCCGCCCGCCGCGATCATGCCGGGCAGCACCGCGCGGGTGACCAGGAACATGCTCTTGACGTTGATCGCCATCAAGCGGTCCCAGTCATGCTCGCTGGTGTCCAGGAATGGCCCGACATGAATGGTGCCGGCATGATTGAGCAGCACCGTGATCGCCCCCAGGTGCTGCTCGACGTGCGTCACTGCGGCCTGTACCTGCGCCGCGTCCGATACGTCAGTGGCGATGAAGCAGGCGCTGCCACCCGCGGACTCGATGCGATCGGCCACGGCAGCACCCTCGCTGCCCGGCAGGTCGAGAATGGCGACCCTGGCACCTTCACGCGCAAACAGCTCGGAAGCGGCAAGACCACATCCTCCTGCACCGCCGGTAATCAGAGCGACTTTTCCTGCAAGGCGTCCCATTGTTCTTCTCCTGACTGTCCACCACAGAATCGATGGAGAAGAAACTAAAGGCGGTCACTGGGAGCGTCCATATGCCGAACGGTATACGGCGCCATGCCGTGGGCACAGGAAAAGGGACTCAGGCCGGATGGCGCTGGTGGAAGTCGGCGATGCGCCGCCACATCTCGATGGGGTTGGAGTACATGGGGAAGTGACCGCAGCCGGGAATGCAGGCCAGCTCGACGCCCTGCGCCTGTATGTTGGCCAGGTAGGACAGATGGCCGTTCTGTTCGCCGTACATGAACATCCGCGGGCACGGCAGGCCGAGGAACTTGTCCATCAGTTCACCCTGATCGGAGAGTTCCACCATGGAGCTGAAGATGCCCCGCACCGCGCCGGCCCGCACCTTGTACGGCAGGCTGGCGGCGTACAGCGCGCTGGCCGGGTCGCTGGAGTGCCGGGTGCGCTCGATGAAGGCGTTGAAGAAAGCCTGTGCGCCTTCCGCCGGGTACTCGACGATCTGCCGGCTGAGGAAGCAGTCTTCCGGCGCGATATTGCCCTCGATATCGACGAAGCTGAGAACCCGCTGCGGACAGTGATGCGCCAGCAGCAAGGCGGTCAGGCCGCCCATGGAGTGGCCTACCAGGTGAAAACGCTCGATGCCGTAGTGCTCCAGCACCTGCAAGGCAGTCTTCAGCAGCAACGGGATCGAGACCCGCGACAGGTCGCTGCACTGGCTCTCGCCGCAGCCCGGGGCGTCGTAGGCGATGAAGGCACGGCCGGCGAAGGCTGGTTGCCGGGTCAGGCCGGCGTAGTCTTCCTTGGTCGAGCCGAAACCATGGAGAAACAGGATCGGCGCCCCGTCGCCATCACGGTGGATACTGGCGACATCCAGATCGATACCGTCGATGCTGAGGGGAATCCGGACTTGGCGGAAAGTGGACGATGCGGTCACGCGCAGGCTCCTCTGGTGGTCAGGCCGTCACTCTCGGCTCGATGCATCGATCTGTAAATTCCGCTTCAAGAATGGATTCCATACGGCAAACCTATGATGTCTTAGGCTTGACACTACCCCTGTGGGAGCGGGCTCACCCGCGATTGCAGTATCGAATTCACTGACGCAATCGCGGGTGAACCCGCTCCCACAGAGGCGGTGTCAAACCACCCCGCCGCGCATCTGCGCCACCAGCGCCTCCGCCAGCGGGTTGCTCCGGGTGCTGTTCCAGGCCAGGGTCGTGGTGACCACGCTGACCTTCTGGGTCAATGAACGCAGCACCACGTTGGCCGGCGCCAGCTTCTTCATCGCCGCCGGCACCAGGGCGATGCCCTGGCCACAACTGACGAAGGCGATCTGCGAGGCCACCGAACGCACCTCGTGCAGCACCCGCGGGGAAAAGCCGTTGGCCCGGCAGGTGGCGACCAGGTTGTCGAAATACACCGGGCTGACCTTGCGCGCGAACATCACCAGCGGCTCGCTGGCCAGGCTCGCCAGGCTGACCCGGCTGCGCGCCGCCAGCGGGTGCTCGGCCGGCAGGGCCACCATCAGCCGCTCCTCGGTCAACGGCAGCCACTGGATGGCATTGCCCAGGTCGCCATCGAGGCGGGCGAAGGCCACGTCGATATCCCCGGACTCCAGCGCCGGCACCGCCTCGACGCTGTCGATCTCGCGCACCGACACGCTGACCTGCGGGTAGTCCTGCTTGAAACGCTCCAGTGCGCCGGGCAGCACGTCGAACATCGCCGAGGAAATCGCGCCGATGGTGAGCATGCCCTGGTGCCCGGCCACCGCCTCCTCCACCGCCAGCTCCAGGCGTTCCAGCTGGTCGGCGAACTTGCGCACCGCCGGCAGGATCGCCTGGCCCACCGGGGTCAGTCGCGCACCGCGGCGGGAACGCTCGAACAGCTTGACCTTGAGCGCCTGTTCGAGGATCTGGATCTGCTCGGTGAGCGGTGGCTGGGTCATGCCCAGGCGCTTGGCGGCGCGGCCGAAATTCTGTTCTTCGGCGACGGCGAGAAACAGCCAGAGGTGACGGATCAGGCGGAAATTGATCATGGCTTTTCCATAGGTTGGGCGTATGGGAGACATCCTTGATAAGGAATATACCTATCGAAGCAGCTGTTCAACACTCGGCGCCTCCCAACACCAGAGAGGTTGCTTCATGAACCAGGACACCGTTCTGCACCGCCTGGCGGCGCTGGACAGCAACACCGTCTCCGACGCCCTCGACTTCCTCGGCCTGCCCGGCGCCACCTTCGGCCTGCGCCCGCTGTGGAATTGCCCGCCGCTGGTGGGTCGGGCCAGCACCGTCCGGCTCGCTGCCAAGACCGACGCCGCGCCCACCGTGCACCTGATCACCCCGGTGGTGGAGGCCATCGCCAGCGATGACCGGGTGCTGGTGATCGCCGGCGGCCTGGAAGGCATTTCCTGCTGGGGCGACATCCTCGCCAATGCGGCCCATGCCCGCGGCGTACGTGGCACGGTGATCGACGGCTGCAGCCGTGATATCGACGGCAGCGCGGCCATTGGCTACCCGGTCTACGGCCGCGGCGTGACCATGGTCAGCGCGCGCAACCGCGTGGTCCAGGTGGATGCTGCCTGTGCCATCGAGGTCGCCGGGGTGACGGTGCGCGAAGACGACTACGTGATCGCCGACAACTGCGGCACGGTGTTCGTCGCCCAGGCGCATATCCAGCAGGTCCTCGACCTCGGCGAGCGCATCGCCCGGCGCCAGGCCGGCATGGTCGAGGCCGTGCGCGGCGGACGCTCGGTCGCCGAAGTGATGCATGACAGCCAGTTCGAAGCCATCAACCTGGAGACGCAGCGATGAGCAACCCCGACCAGCAACTCGTCGACCTGTTCGCCGGCCTCGACACCCCCGGCGTTTCCGACGCCCTCGACAAGCTCGGCCTGCCCGGCCAGTGCCTGGGCGTGATGTCCCTGGCCAACTACGAGCGGGTCGTGGTCGGCCCGGCCTATACCGTGCAGTACGTCAGCGCCAGCACCCCGCCCGGCACTGTCGGCGACTTCATCGACGACGTGGCCCCGGGTGCGGTGGTGGTGATCGCCAACGACGGCCGCAGCGACTGCACCGTGTGGGGCGACATCATGACCCAGTACGCCGGCCAGCAAGGCATCGCCGCCACGGTGATCGACGGCGTCTGCCGCGACGTGAGCAAGGCGCTCGGCGACGGCTACCCGATCTTCAGCAAGGGCCGCTACATGCGTACCGGCAAGGACCGGGTGCAGGTCCAGGCGCTGAACCAGCCGGTGTCCATCGGCGGCGCGCGGGTATGCCCCGGCGATATCGTCGTCGCCGATGCCAACGGCGTGCTGGTGGTGCCCCGCGAGCGTGCCCGGGAAGTCGCCGAGACGGCGCGGCGCATCGAAGCGGTGGAAGCCGAGATCCGTGCCCAGATCAGCCAGGGCAAGACCCTGCGCCAGGCCCGTGAAGCGCTTGGTTATCACAACCTGCAGAGGAAAGCCTGATGAACCCGACCTTGCCCTTCCCCGCCGACTACCGGGAACGTGCCCGCCTGCTCGGCACCTCGACCCTGTACGAGGCCTCGCACCTGCCCACCGCCGTGGACAGCGCCATCCGCCCGGTATGGGACGGCGCCTTCGTCGCAGGTCCAGCCTACCCGCTGGAATGCGCGCCGGGGGACAACCTGGCACTGCACCTGGCCATGGAGCGGGTCCCCCGCGGCAGCGTGCTGGTGGTGGGGACCGGCAGCTTCATCGCCGGCTACTGGGGTGAAGTACTGACCGTGGCCGCCGAGGCCGCCGGGGTGATCGGCCTGGTGATCGACGGTGGCGTGCGCGATATCGTCGCGCTGCGCCGCCGGCAGTTCCCGGTGTTTGCCCGGGGCATCTCGGTGAAAGGCACGGTCAAGGCCAGCGTGGCGTCCCTTGGCAGCCCGTTCAATTTCAACGGCGCGTGGGTCACCCAGGGCGACCTGGTGGTGGCCGACGAAGATGGCGTGGTCATCCTGCCCCAGGGCGAAGCCGCGCGGATCCTCGCCGAAGGCCAGGCCCGCGCCGACAAGGAAAGCGTGATGATGGACGCCATCAGCGGCGGTCGAACCACGCTCGAACTGATGAACCTGACCCAATGGAGGACGCATTCGTGAGCGATCCGGGACGCCTCAACCCCAACCTGGCCAATGCCCGGCCCTCGGCTACCTACGGCATCATCGACCGCGTGGCCCGGCGCCGCGCCGAGGGTGCGCGGATCATCTCGCTGTGTGCCGGCGAGCCGGACTTCGACACGCCGCTGCACATCCGCGAGGCAGCCAAGCAGGCCATCGACGCCGGTCATACCCGCTACACCCAGGTCGCCGGCCTGCGCGCCCTGCGTGAAGCGGTGGCGGACAAGTTCCGCGACGAGAACGGACTCGACGTCGACTGGCAGGACACCCTGGTGTGCAGCGGTGGCAAGCAGGTGATCCATAACGCCCTGGCCGCCAGCCTCAATCCCGGGGACGAGGTGATAGTGCCGGCGCCGTACTGGGTCAGCTATCCGGAGATGGTGCAGTTGTGTGGCGCGCGCAGTGTGCTGGTCACCTGTGATGCCGACAGTGGTTTCAAGCTGACGCCCAAGGCCCTGGCAGCGGCGATCACGCCGCGCACGCGCTGGTTGATCCTCAACTCGCCGTCCAATCCCACCGGCGCGGTGTACAACCGCGAGGAACTGCTGGCGCTGGCCGAAGTGCTGTTGGCCCATCCGCAGGTGCTGGTGCTCGCCGACGACATCTACGAGCACCTGATCTTCGACGGGCAGGCGTTTCTCACCCTGGCCCAGGTGGAACCGCGCCTGGCATCGCGCACCCTGACCATGAACGGCGTGTCCAAGGCCTACGCCATGACCGGCTGGCGCATCGGCTTCGCCACCGGGCCGCGGTGGTTGCTGGAGGCCATGGAGAAGCTGCAGGGCCAGCAGACCTCCGGCGCCTGCTCGATTGCCCAGCATGCGGCGCTGGCGGCATTGCGCGGGCCGAAGGATTTCCTCCAGGAGAGTCGCGCGGCGTTCCAGCGTCGACGGGACCTGATGGTCAATATCATCAATGCGATTCCCGGGTTGTCTTGTCGCAAGCCCGGTGGCGCGTTCTATGCCTTCGCCGATTGTGCCGGCCTGATCGGAGCTACCTCGGCGGGTGGGCGGGTGCTGGCGACGGATGAGGATGTGGCGCTGGCGTTGCTGGAGGAAGCCAATGTGGCAGTAGTGCACGGCAGTGCATTCGGGCTCGGGCCTTATCTGCGGATTGCCTACGCGCTGGAGGACGGGGAGTTGGTGGAAGCTTGCGAGGCGATCGGGCGGTTCTGCCGGACGTTGCGCCGGTAGCGTGCTGAACCTGTGGGAGCGAGCCTGGTCGCTTCCACAGGGGCAGCACTCGCTATCAGGCAGCGTCCTGTTCCAGCGTTTCCCAACCCAGGCAAGCGAGGGCCAAGGTCCGCGGCACGACTTCGCGGCCACTGCTGTACCGGCTGATACTGCGCGCACTGACGCCCAATGCAGTGGCGGCCTGGTCGAGCGTCATTCGATGCCTTAGCCGCCAACGGATGAAGATCCGCGTGTTTTCGTCCGGCGCCGCCTGGGCAAGGGCGTCCAGCAACAAGGTGTCTGCGCCGATCTGGATATCCAGCGCCGGCCATTCGACCGTCCATCCTCCATCCCCGAGGACGGCGCCTTCGAATGACTTGCCTTGGGCAAGCGGTGCCAGGCCCGGGTACGACGCCAGCGCATCGCTCATGTCCAGGTCGAAGCGCTGCCCATTGGTAAAGGTGAGCTCCAGGCGTGCCTCCGGGCGTGGCCGCACAGCCCGCAGGCGAGGACGTTTCATCGATGCCATTTGTTCCACTCCTTCAACAGACCGGCCTGATTGGCCGCAACCCACGCGAGGGCCTCACGCACCACCTTGGCGGGTGCGGCACCTTGCATGACGCTCACCGACTCCAGGCTGATCACCACATCTACCCCACCACCGGTCAGGTGGACATGGGGTGGCAGGTGGTCTCTTTCTCGCAGTTCGATACGGTACTTGTCGCGGAATCGGTATCGGGTAGACATGGTGGAAGATATCGCCAATTTGGCGATGCATCAATACCGTGGCCGTGTGCGAACAGACGTATGCGGGCCGGTTCGCATGTGGCCGACGGAGCAGCGCCGGATGAGAGGGGCAGCCATGCTAGCGACGAGCCTGGAAAGAGCACCACCGGATGTCTGTCGCAAAAAGCCACGAAAACTCCATCATCTCCGACTTTCTTGTAGGTGATTTCACAGATCAGCTGGGCACACCAGGTGATCCTGGTGTTGATGCAACTGGCCAATCGCTGGCAAGCCAGCTCCCACAGGGTTGGGTGTCGAACCCGAATGTCGCGGTTGGCCCAAGATCCTGTGGGAGCTGGCTTGCCAGCGATGAGGCCCGGTTTGACACCACCACTCCCCTCGGCTAGAAACACCCGCCTCCACCCATAACAACAATCCCATGACCACCACCCCGATCCCCATCCTCGACCTCGGCCGCGACTACGACCAGCGCTACGCCGACGCCGACCTGCACTACGACGCCCACGGCCGCCTGTCCGCCGTGTTCGGCCGCAACGTCGCCGTACACCGCCACGACCGCTTCTTCCAGCTCCACTACATGACCAGGGGCCAGGTCCACGTCTACCTCGACGACACCCCGTACCGCCTGCAAGGCCCGATGCTGTTCTTCACCCCGCCGGGCGTCCCCCACGCCTTCGTCACCGACGCCGAGTGCGAGGGCCATGTGATCACCCTGCGCCAGCCCTGGGTCTGGCAGATGTTCAGCGACGGCAAGCGCGCCCCGGACCCGCGCCTGGAAATCCCCCTGTGCGTGAGCCTTGCCGACCTGCCCGGCGAACTGGCCGCCGAAGCCCTGCAGATCGACCAGCTGTTCCTGCTTCTGCAACGGGAATTCCGCAGCGACCTCCCCGGCCGCGACCTCAACCTGCAGGCGCTGGTCCGCCTGATCCTCGTCACTCTCCTGCGCCTCACCGGCAACGCGCATCCCGACTGGCAGGTCAACCGCCCGGACCTGCTGCTGTTCCACCGCTTCAACCTGCTGGTGGAACAGCACTTTCAGGAACACTGGCCAATGCCCCGCTACGCCGAGCTGCTGGGCCTGACCACCGCCCGCCTCAACCTGGTCTGCCGGCGCATCGCGCAGATGTCGGCCAAGCGCGTGGTCTGGGAACGCCAGGCTCAGGAGGCGCGGCGGTTGCTGCTGCACAGCGGGATGTCGGTCAACGAGATCTGCTACGAACTGGGGTTCAAGGATCCTGGCTACTTCTCGCGTTTCTTCACTCAGCAGGTGGGTGTCAGCCCTCGCGACTACCGCGCCGGGCAGCTTACGAAAAATACAAGTTTCCCAGCATAACCGTCATTCAGCCCACAACCACTCGCCGCCATCATTCTCCGCAGCCCCAAGGCTTCCGATAACTACAATCAGCGGAGACCCCCATGCCCACTGCCCTGCCCGAGACCAGCCGCCCCTACACCGGCGCCGAGTACCTCGAAAGCCTGCGTGACGATCGCGAAATCTACATCTACGGCGACCGCGTCAAGGACGTCACCACCCACCCGGCGTTCCGCAATTCCGCCGCGTCCATCGCCCGCCTCTACGACGCCCTGCACGATCCCGAACACCACGAGCAGTTGTGCTGGCCGACCGATACCGGCAACGGCGGCTACACCCACAAGTTCTTCCGCATCGCCGAGACCGCCGAGCAACTGCGCGAGCAGCGCGACGCCATCGCCGCCTGGGCGCGGCTGTCCTATGGCTGGATGGGTCGTACCCCGGACTACAAGGCGGCCTTTGGCGCGGTGCTCGGGGCCAATCCGGAGTTCTACGGCGAATACGCCGACAACGCCCGGGCCTGGTACAAGCGCATCCAGGAATCCTGCCTGTACCTGAACCACGCCATCGTCAACCCGCCCATCGACCGCGACAAACCCAGCGACGAGGTCAAGGGCGTGTTCATCCGCGCGGTGCGCGAGGTGGAAGGCGGGATCATCGTCAAGGGCGCCAAGGTGGTAGCGACCAACTCGGCCCTGACCCACTACAACTTCATCGGCTTCGGCTCGGCCCAGGTCATGGGCGACGATCCGGACTTCGCCCTGATGTTCCTCGCGCCGATGAACAGCCCCGGCCTGAAGCTGATCTGCCGGCCGTCCTACGAATTGCAGGCCGGCCTGACCGGCTCGCCGTTCGACTACCCGCTGTCGAGCCGCTTCGACGAGAACGACGCGATCCTGATCCTCGACGATGTCTTCGTGCCCTGGGAAAACGTGCTGGTCTACCGCGACTACGACCGTTGCCGACGCTTCGCCAGCGCCGGCGGCTTCGGCCGCCTGTACCCGATGCAGGGCTGCACGCGCCTGGCGGTGAAACTGGACTTTATTGCCGGACTGCTGACCAAGGCCCTGGAATGCACCGGCTCCCTGGAGTTTCGCGGTGTCTCGGCGCAGGTCGGCGAGGTGATCGCCTGGCGCAACCTGTTCTGGTCGCTGACCGACGCCATGTGCGGTGCACCCGAGCGCCAGGACAACTGGAGCGTCCCGGCACTGCTGCCGAGCAACCAGGCGCAGCAGGTCTACCGGGTGATGGCGCCGACCGCCTACCCGGCGATCAAGAAGATCATCGAGCAGACCGTGGCCAGCGGCCTGATCTACCTGCCCAGCGGCGTGCGCGATTTCGCCAATCCGGAACTGGACAAGTACCTGGCCACCTACTGCCGTGGCTCCGGCGGCATGGACCATCGCCAGCGGGTGAAGATCCTCAAGCTGCTGTGGGACGCCATCGGCAGCGAATTCGGCGGCCGCCACGAGCTGTACGAGATCAACTACGCCGGCAACCAGGACGATATCCGCCTGCAGACCCTGGCCTACGCCCGCGCCAGCGGCGCCATGGCCGGCATGCAGGGGCTGGTTGAGCAGTGCCTGTCCGACTACGACGAGCAAGGCTGGACCGTGCCGCACCTGCACAATCCGGACGACATCAACGCGCTGGAGCGGATCCGCCAATGAACAGCCAGCAGCAAGCCTTTCGCGAAGCCATGGCGCACCTGTCCGCCGCAGTCAGCGTGATCACCAGCTACGGCCCGGCCGGGCGCTGCGGCATCACCGCCACCGCCGTGTGCTCGGTAACCGACACGCCGCCGACCTTGCTGGTCTGCGTCAACCGCAACAGCGCGCTGAACGAGGTGATCAAGGCCAACGGCCGGCTCTGCGTGAACGTGCTGGCCAGCGAGCATGAAGAGGTGGCACGGCATTTCGCCGGGATCACCCAGGTGACCATGGAGCAGCGCTTCGGCCTGCACGACTGGCAACTCCAGGACGCCCGCCAACCGAAGCTCGCCGGTGCCCTGGCCAACCTCGAAGGCCGCGTGACCCAGGTGCAGGAAGTCGGCACCCACTCGGTGCTGCTGGTGGAGCTGGAGGATATCCAGGTGCGCGACAGCGGCGACGGGCTGGTGTATTTCAGCCGTGCCTTTCATCCGCTGACGCGGCCCAGCGCGGCAATCTGAGCACAGGCAAGGCCTGGCCTCTGGTAAGGTGGGCGGCAGCACAGCCCGTCTTCCCCGAGGTCAGGTCATGAATACACTCTATCCTGTGGACAGCCTGCCGGCGAAGGAACGCTACGCCTACTGGCAGGATGTGGTCTGCACGACCTATGGCCCCACCCGCAACACCCGCCTGAGCGACGACCGTTTCGACGGCGAGCTGGACGCCCGCACCCTCGGGGGCGTGGGCTACACGCGGATCCGCTCGGTGCCGATGGAGTACGTGCGCCAGCGCCCCGATGAGGATTGCGAGCAGTTCTTCGTTTCCGTGACCCTGTGTGAGGAGACCTTCGTTTCCCAGTCGGGCCGCGATTCGCGCCAGGCCCTGGGCGATATCGTCCTGTACGACGGCGCCCAGCCCTACCGCTGCGAATTCCCCAGGGGCGACCATCAACTGGTGATGGTGGTGCCACGCCCGCTGCTGCTGGCCCACATTCCCCGGGCCAGCCACTTTCTCAGCCGCACCCTGTCGGTCAGGTCGCCCCTGGGACGCCTGGCCAACTCGATGCTCGGCGAACTGTGGCAAACCCCCGAGCTGCCCGCGCCCGCCGCCGAGCGCCTGAACGGTGCGCTGCTGGATGTGCTGGGCACGGCGTTCGAGGCAGAGTTCCAGGACGACGCGACCGCGCTCAAACCCCATCAGGCCCGCCAGTTGCAGCGGATCAAGGAATACCTGCTGGACCACCTGCATGACCCGCAACTGAACATCGACGCCATCGCCCAGGCCACCTTCGTCGCCCCGCGCACCCTCAACCGGCTGTTCGCCAGCGAGGGCACCACGGCCATCCGCTGGCTGTGGCAGCAGCGCCTGGGAGCCTGTCACCAGGCCCTGCTGTCCGGGCGTTTCAACCAGGTGACCGAAGCCGCGCTGTCGTTCGGCTTCAGCAACCTGTCGCACTTCAGCCATGCCTTCAAGCGCACCTACGGGGTGACGCCACAACAGTTGCTGCATAGTCGCTAGCTTTGGCGCGCCGGGTGCAACGCCTGGCGCCTGCAATCAAGCACCACAGACCACGCCGGCGCAGGATCGACGCAGCGTGGCGGCACGATGCGCCGATACCTCCAACAACAGCCACGCCTCCCCTTTTCATCGCTGCCATGACAATCAATAACAGAGGTCTGCCATGAACCGCGGCTACGTGTACGTCTTGCTGTGCTATTTCCTGATTGGAATCAGTTATCCGGTGGCCAAGGAAGCCATGAACCAGGTGCCGATCTGGCTGTTCACCTCCCTGACCTTCGCCATGGCCTTCGTGATGCTGATGCCCTTCGCCAGGTTCGTCGACAAGGCCAGGCTGCGCGCCATCGGCCTGCGGGTGTGGCTGGCGGTCAGCGTGCAGTCACTGCTGGGCGCGATGCTGTACACGGTGTTCCTGCTGTACGGGCTTGAGTCGGCCTCGGCGATCATGGCCGCGCTGTTCACCAGCCTGGCGCCGGCACTGGTGCTGAGCCTGTCGTCGCTGCTGCTCAAGGAGCGCCTGACCCTGCGCAAGCTGCTGGCCATCACCCTCGCGGTGGCGGGCATCCTGGTGCTGACCCTGCCCGCTGCCGACGGTGGCCACACCACCTGGCTGGGCGTGGGTTTCCTGCTGCTCTCCACCCTGTGCACGGCCATCAGCGTGATCGCCGCCAATCGCCTGGACGTGACCCTGCCGCCAATCACCCTGTCCGCCGGCGTGTGCCTGACCGGCTGCCTGTTCTCCCTGCCCATGGCCCTCGGCCAGGCCGCCACCTTCGACTGGCACGGCCTGGGCGCGTCGACCTGGTGGGTGATGGTGTATTACGCCGCGCTGGTCTGGGCGGCGCCCTATGTGCTGTTCTTCATGGGGGTGACGCGAATTCCCGCCAGCGCCACCGGCATGGCCATTGCCGTGGTGCCGCTGGCCGCCACCTTCTTCGCCATCGCCTTCTACGGTGAAACCCTGCACCTGAGCGACACCATCGCCCTGCTGCTGGTGACGATCTCCATCATCGCCGCCGAAAGCAGTCCACTGGCCACGGCAGACACCGCCCAGACCACCTGAATCGCGAACTGGCGCCTGGCCCAAAGCCCCTGACCATCTGAACAAAGCGCCCGCCAGCGCCACGGCCCAGCATGCTTCCATCCGCAAACAAGGGAGGAAATGCATGAAAGCCCTGGTTCTCCAGCAAGCCGGCACGACGCCGCTGATGGTCATCGAGGAACGTCCCATGCCGGTGGTTGCCGCCGGCCAGTCGCTGGTGCGCGTGCATGCTGCCACCGCCAACCCGCTGTCCCAGCTGCTGCGTAGCGGGCAGTTGCCAATCCCGGCGTTGCCATTGGTGCTGAGCAACGACGGCGCCGGGGTGGTCGAGCACAGCCAGCGCTTCGCCGCCGGCACCCCGGTGCTGATCTACGGCGGCGAAGCCCTGGGGATCACCCAGGATGGCCTGCAACAGCAATGGGTCGCCATCGACGACGCGCGCCTGATCGAACTGCCTGCCGGCCTCAGCCTCGACGAAGGCGCCGCGCTGCCGATCAACTACCTCACCGCGTTCCAGGCGCTGAACCGCGTCGGCCAAGTGCGTGCCGGGCAGGACGTGTTGGTGTCCGGCGCTTCCGGCTCGGTCGGCCAGGCCCTGGTGCAAACCGCCCTGGCCCTCGGCGCGCGACCGATCGCCGTGGTGTCCACCTCGGCCAAGGTCGAGCAGGCACGCCAGGCCGGGGCGCAGCGGGTCATCGATCTGTCCCGCGATGTCCTGCGCGAACGCGTGCTGGCCTTCACCGACGGCCGGGGCGCCGACCTGGCGCTGGACACCGTCGGCGGCTCGCTGACCGGCGCGCTGCTGGCCGCCTTGCGCCCGCGCGGCTGCGTGGTGTGCATCGGTTTCGTCGGCGGCACGCAGGCACAGATCGACGTTGCCGACGTGGTGATCCACGAAAAACGCATCGCCGGCTACGACGCCCACCTGGAAACCCCCGCCGACATCGCCGCAGCCTTCGAACGGATCCTGCACTTCGTCGCCCAGGGCTTGCTCAAGCCGCGCATCGACAGCCGCTACCCCCTCGAACGACACGCCGACGCCTACGCTCGCCTGACCTCACGCGAAGCGACCGGCGCCATCCTGCTCCACCCCTGACCGATGGTGACTCCATGAACGACAAAGACTCCAAGACCCTGCGCCTGTTCTTCCCCCAGTGGCAGGGCGGCAACAACCCGCCCTACCACTTCGGCGCGCAGCTGCTGGAATGGCTGGCCCCTGACCACGACGGCCCGCGGGAGGAAGTGGCCGTGGCCCTTCCCGACGACGCGCCGCTACCGCTGGAAGACGGCATCGTCGGGCGCAGCGCGCTGTTCGAGCAGTACCTGGAGGCACGCCGGCTGATCGAGCGGCACCAGCCCGACCGCCTGGTGGTGCTCGGCGGTGACTGCCTGGTGGACCTGGCCCCCTTCGCCTACCTCAACGAACGCTACGACGGTGAACTGGCGGTGCTGTGGGTCGACGCCCACCCGGACGTGATGACCCCGGCGGACTATGGCCATGCCCACGCCCATGTCCTCGGCAACCTGCTGGGCCAGGGCGACCGCCAGTTCGCCGACGGCGTGCAGCGGCCGCTCAAGCCGAGCCACGTGATGTATGCCGGGCTGCGGGGAACCTCGGCGGGAGAAGCCGATTTCATCCGCCGCTTCGGCCTGCAGGCGGCAGGTCCGGAGGCGCTGGCCACGTCCAGCCAGCCAGTGCTGGACTGGTTCAAGTCCACCGGCGCCCGCCACCTGGCGATCCACCTCGACCTCGACGTTCTCGACCCCGGCCAGTTCCGCGCCCTGCTCTTCGCCAACCCGCAGACGCCTGGGGTCTGGGACCAGGTGCCCCAGGGCCGGATGAGCATTGCCCAGGTCGTGCGTGTGCTGGCGGATGTGGCGGCCGTGGCCGACGTGGTCGGCATCGGTATCGCCGAGCACTTGCCCTGGGATGCACTGGAGCTGAAGAACATGCTGGCGAGGCTGCCGCTGATCGGCAGCGGCAGCAAGGACTAACGCGCCATCAAACCACCTGTCGCGGCGTGACCGGCAAGGTGATCATGCTGGCGAAGTCGATGAAAGACTCGCTGTCGGCGATCACCTCCGGCAACAGCGTGGTCTGCGCCGCGCACTCGGCCGAGGCGAAGACGTACACCGACAGCGCGTCGTAGCACTGCGATTCGGCGCTGGTGTAGATATCACCGACGCCCATCGCCCGCCCGGGGTACTGCGTGTAGCTCAACAGCCCTATGGCGGCCCGGGCCATCACCGCCCCGTGCTCGGCGTAGCGCCGCTCGAACTCCTCGCGGCTCAGGCCGGGTTTGCGTTTCATCAGATAAGCGATTGCATGCATCGGAATACCCTCGTGGAAAGCCTCCATTGCAAACCGTCGGCGCTCGCCGCGCTGTGCCCTGCAGGCCCGCCACTGTGCTCCTCGCGCCAGTCAGCGATTCAATCGAAATCGCTGGCTGCATGCCGCTCCGGCAACTGCTCCGCCTCCTCGCCCCAGGTCTTGTTGACCCGCTGCCCGCGCTTGACCGCCGGGCGCTCGGCGATTTCGTCGGCCCAGCGCAGCACATGGGTGTAGTTCTGTGCATCGAGGAACTCGGCGGCGCCGTAGACCTTGTTGCGCAGCATCTCGCCGAACCACGGCCAGCAGGCGATATCGGCAATGGTGTATTCGTCGCCCGCCACGTAGCGATGTTCCGCCAGCTGGCGGTCGAGCACGTCGAGCAGGCGCTTGACCTCCATGGTGTAGCGGTTGATCGGGTACTCGTATTTCTCCGGCGCATAGGCGAAGAAATGCCCGAAACCACCGCCGACGAAGCCCGCACCGCTCATCTGCCAGAACAGCCAGTTCAGGCATTCGGCGCGTTTTGCCGGGTCCTTGGGAATGAAGGCGCCGAAGGAATCGGCCAGGTAGAGCAGGATCGAACCGGACTCGAACAGGCGCACGGCCGGCTTGACCCGGGTGTCGAGCAGGGCCGGAATCTTCGAGTTGGGATTGAGCTCGACGAAGCCGCTGGCGAACTGATCGCCCTCGCCGATGCGGATCAGCCAGGCATCGTACTCGGCGTCCTTGAAGCCTGCGGCCAGCAGCTCTTCGAGCATGATGCCGACCTTGGCGCCGTTGGGCGTGGCCAGGGAATACAGCTGCAGGGGATGACGGCCCTGGGGCAGCTCGCGCTCGTGGGTGGCACCGGCGATGGGCCGATTGATGCTGGCGAACTGGCCGCCGCTGGCTTTGTCCCAGGTCCAGACCCGGGGTGGAACATAAGTATCGTCTGACATGGCGAACCTCGTGAATGGGTCGAAGCATCGGTGGTTATCGAGCATTCGGCCATCGTGGGCAAGTGTCAGTTCAGTTTGTGGGGACTGGAGGCAGTTCGCGGCAGCCTTTAAAGAGCAGTACCGCGAGTGGGCGTGTAGAACAGCGACGACAACGCCCCTTCATGCTCCAGCAGGTGGATCTTCTTCTCGATGCCACCGGCATAGCCGGTGAGGCTGCCGTCGCGGCCGATCACCCGGTGACAGGGAATGATGATGGAAATCGGGTTGTGCCCCACTGCCCCACCCACGGCCTGGCTGGACATGCTTGCCAACCCGGTGCGGGCGGCCACGGCCTTGGCGATTTCACCGTAGGTGGTGGTCTCGCCATATGGGATTTCGCAGAGCAAGGTCCACACGGCCTGGCGAAAGTCGCTGCCCAGCGGCGCCATGGGCAGGTCGGCGATGGGGGGTTGTTCACCGGCGAAGTAGCGGTCGAGCCAGGTTTTCGCCTGGACCAGGAAGGGCAGTTCGTCGTCGACCACCAGTTCGCCCGGGGAGCTGCCGCCGAAGTACTTCTGCCCCGCCATCCACAGGCCCATCAGGTGGCTGTCGCTACTGGCCAGGTGCAGGGGGCCGACGGGGGACTGGTAGGTGGTGGCGTAGAACATGGGCAGCGGTTTCCGGAGACGGGACGAGCATTTAGCACGCTCACCGCGGCCACCTCAATACCCGCCATGCAATGCGCCACAAAGGCGGCGCCCGATCGAATGAGCAGCGCCGTCATCCAGATACATATTTCACGGCTATGCTTGGGCATCCGCGAATGCCCGCCAGGGAGGCCCCACATGATCGTCATCATCTACGAAGCCGCAGCCGCCGAGATCCCCGCCGCTGCCGGAAAGCCGAAAGTACCTGCGGTAGCCGGATGGACCGGGCGCTCACCGGAAGGCCCCAACCTCGACAGCAAGATCTCCCAGGACGAACACACGCGGATCATCAACGAAGCCATCGCCGTGATCACGGCGGCCGTGTACCCCGCCGGCACATTTACCGGGAATACCCCGAAACAGCGGCTCGGCGAGTTCAAGAACGCCTGCGACGACGCCAACGTCAACCACACCCTGAAGATCACCAAGGGTCTGCACCAGCGCCACGACGCGCACATCACCGCGCAACTGTCGAGCAACGCCTTCACCTACCACCTGAACGTCATGGCCAGCAACGTCGCGGGGGCCCTCGACGCGAACGCGCCGTTCCACTGGAAGATCGTGTCCGTCAGCGCCAAGGCCGGCACCACCGAGGAACTGCCGGTGGTCGCCGACCGCGCCGGTCTTTTCCATCCGCTGATGCGCCGCAACAGCATTACCCTCGCGGCCTACCAGGAACAGCTCAGGCTGGCGGCAGAGGCCAAGGCAGAAGCTGAAAGGCAGGCGGCGCTGAGACTGGCAAACGCGGCCAAACAGGCCAAGGCCGATGCCCTGATCAAGAAAATCTGCACGACGATGGGTTGCCAGAAAGCCTTCATCAAGGACTTCCAGGCGACACTGCTCAAGGGCGACGAAGTGCCGTTTACCATGAACAACAAGGCCAGGAGCAAGCTGTTCTGCAAATACAACGCTGCTGCAGACAACATCACCATCAGGCAGGAGAACGGCGCGACGCGAACGATCGCCGCCTGATGCCTTTCACGCCATCAGGATCTCCACCAACACCCGCGCTGCCCCGCTCAGTTCCACCCCCTTGCGGGTCACCACCTCGTACGGCTCGCTGCGCGACTTTACCTGCAACGGCAGCCGCACCAGCATCCCGTGCTCCACCGCCACCTTGGCCACATCCCACGGCATCACCGCCAGCAACCCGGCATCCTGGCGCAGCAGCGACAGGGTGGTGAAGGTCGACGAGGTCTCGATCGGATACTGCGGGAACCCAAGGCCAGCCTCGCGGAACTCGCGCTCCAGGGTCAGGCGCATGGGCATGTTCACCGGGAACACCACCCAGCGCGAATCCGCCAGTTGCCCAAGGCTCAGTTGCTCGCTGCCCGCCAGCGGATGGTTGGGGTTGGCCACCAGCACCAGTTGCTCCTGGTGCTTGACCCGGCTGTCGTAGGCGTCCGGCCGGCGGCTCACGCTGGTGCGGCAGATCACCACGTCCAGCCGCCCCTGGTCCAGCAGGCTGAGCAGGCGGTCGCTGGTGTCCTCGACCACGGTCACCGACAGGTCCGGCTGCCCTTCGCGCAAGCGCGCCAGGCCGTCCACCAGCATCGGCACCGCGCCCATGATGGTGCCCACCGACAGGCGCCCGCCATGCCCCTGCAGGATGCCGATCATCTCTTCGCGCAGATGGGCCAGGTCGGTGTTGATCAGTCGCGCATAGCGCACCACGCAGCGTCCCAGGTCATTGGCTTCCAGGCCCTTGCTGGTGCGCTCGAACAGCACCGCGCCGAGGGTCGATTCGATTTCGTTGAGGGCCTTGGTGGCGCCAGGCTGGGTGATCGACATGGCCTCGGCAGCCTTGTGGATCGAGCCCAGCTCGTCGAGGCTGATCAACAGGCGCAACTGGCGCAGGCGCAGGCGCGAGGCCATTGAACTCAGGGGTGGCAGCATAGGGGGATCACCAAAAGTTATCACGGGGCGAACAGCTGTCATTAGGCAGCATCATCCGCGGAATTTAAAGTGGCTCCATTCGATCCCCACAAGAACAATCCGGAGCCAGCATGCGCCTGATCCAATTCGAAACCGCAACCGCCCAGCGCCACGTCGGCGTGGTCGAAGGCGACCTGATCCAGCGGGTCCGCGACACCACCCACATGCGAGAACTGGCGCTGTCCGCCATCCGCAACCAGCGCGGCCTGGGTGCCGAGGTCCTGGCCCGCGGCCTGGACGCCGAAACCGAAAGTTATTCCCAGGCGCTGGCCGAGTGCCGCGTGCTGCCGCCGCTGGACCACGAGGACCCCGCCCACTGCCTGATCAGCGGCACCGGCCTGACCCACCTGGGCAGTGCCTCGACCCGGGACAAGATGCACCAGCAGAAGCTCGACGACAGCGCCGCCCTCACCGACACCGCGCGCATGTTCCAGTGGGGCATCGAGGGTGGCCGTCCTGCCGCCGGCAGCGTCGGGGCCCAGCCGGAGTGGTTCTACAAGGGCGACGGCTCCACCGTGGTACGTCCGGGCCAGGCGTTCCAGAGCCCGGCCTTCGCCGAGGACGCCGGCGAGGAACCGGAACTGGCCGGGCTCTACGTGATCGGCGAAGATGGCCGGCCGTACCGCCTGGGCTTCGCCATCGGCAACGAGTTTTCCGACCATGTGATGGAGCGCCGCAGCTACCTGTACCTGGCCCATTCCAAGCTGCGCAATTGCTCGTACGGCCCGGAACTGCGGGTCGGCGAACTGCCCCGCCACCTGGAGGGCGTCAGCCGGATCCGCCGCGGTGACAGCGTGCTCTGGGAAAAACCGTTCCTCAGCGGCGAGGACAACATGTGCCACTCCCTGGAAAACCTCGAATACCATCACTTCAAGTACCCGCAGTTCCTCCGCCCGGGCGATGTGCACATCCACTTCTTCGGCACCGCGACCCTGTCGTTCGCCGACCGCATCAGCACCGTCGCCGGCGATGTCTTCGAGATCAGCCTGGCCGAGTTCGGCGCACCGTTGCGCAATGCCGTGGGCCAGGCCGAGAGCCCGCTGCCACCGGGAGCCGTCGCCACGCTCTGAACCGTGAATACGGGCGCAGGGAGGCGCCAACCCGACATTTCATAACAAACATAAGAGTGAGATGAGCATGAAGAACAGCCCTTACGCGGCGGCCCCCTCGCCCGCCCTCGCCACTGCCGACAGCGCCCGGCCGACCAACGTGCGCTGGCGCATCTTCCTGATCCTGCTGTTGCTGGCGGCGATCAACTACATCGACCGTGCCTCGCTGTCGGTGGCCCTGCCGCTGATTTCCAGCGAGTTCGAACTGACCCCGGCCCTGGAAGGCCTGATCCTCAGCGCCTTCTTCTGGTCCTATGCGCTGATGCAGATTCCCAGCGGCATGCTGCTCGACCGCTTCCAGGTGCGCAATATCGTCGGTGTCGCTACCGTCGGCTGGGGCGCCTTCCAGGCCCTCGGCGGTTTCGCCCACAACTGGATCACCCTGCTGGTGACCCGCATCGGCCTCGGCGTTGCCGAATCGCCGATCATGCCCGCCGGCGCCAAGCTCAACGGTGCCTGGCTGACCCCCAACGAACGTGGCCGCGGCGCCACCCTGGTAGACGGCGGCGCGCCGCTGGGCACCGCCTTCGGCGCGATCATCATCGCCGGCCTGATCACCTGGTTCGATTCCTGGCGCATCGCCTTCATCATTGCCGGCGTCGGCACCGTGGTGGTGGGCATCTGGGCCTGGTGGTACATCCGCAACCATCCGAGCGAACACCCGCTGGTGAACAAGGCCGAGCTGGACTACATCACCCAGGCCAACGAGGCCGCCAGCCTGTCCAACGGCGAGCGCAAGGCGGTGCTCAAGGAACTGCTGAAAAGCCGCTCGGTGCTGTGCATGTTCGCCGGCTACGCCTGCTACAACAGCGTGTTCTACGGCCTGCTGACCTGGATGCCGAGCTACCTGCACCAGGCCCACAACCTGGATATCAAGGCCATGGGCGGCGCCACCTTCCTGATCTTCATGTGCGGTTTCGTCGGCGAACTGGTCGGCGGCTGGATCGCCGACAAATGGCGCACCAACGGCGGCCAGCCGAACACCGTGATGCGCAGCATGTTCGCCGGCTCCGCCGCCGTCGCCGCCCTGTGCATCCTGCTGGTGGCCTACACCCCGGATGCCGCGCTGGTGATCGGCCTGCTCTGCGTCGCCCTGTTCTTCATCCGCTGGTGCGGCATGTACTGGTGCCTGCCGGCCATTCTCGGCGGCAAGTCCAAGGCCGGCGTGCTGGGCGGCAGCATGAACTTCTGCGGCAACATGGTCGGCGTCATCGTGCCGATCCTGATCGGCCTGATCGTGCAGTTCACCGGTTCCTACTTCCTGGCCCTGATCTTCTTCGTGGTCATGGCCTTCGGCCTGATGTTCTTCTCCGGCCTGATCGACTATCGCGAGCGTGGGCTGGCCTGAGCCCCCGCTGTTATCTGAGGTATCCGTCATGCAGCTCATTACAACAACAGGCAGTGCCAGCACTGCCAACGCCGTGATCCGACTCAACCCGCTGGACGACGTACTGATCGCCCGCCAGCCGTTGGTGGAAGGCCTGGAACTGCCGGAAGGCATCCGTGTGCGCCAGGCGATTCCCGCCGGGCACAAGGTCGCCGCCCGCGACATCGCTGCCGGCGAGGCGCTGCGCCGCTACGGGCAGATCATCGGCTTCGCCAGCCAGGCCATCGGCGCCGGGGAGCATGTCCACGTGCACAACCTGGCGATGGGCGACTTCTCCCGCGACTACGCCTTCGGCGTCGATGCCAAGGGCATCAAGGCGCCGCTGGAAGACCACTTCATGGGCATCGTGCGCGACGACGGTCGCGTCGCCACGCGCAACTACATCGGCATCCTCACCTCGGTGAACTGCTCGGCCACCGTGGCCCGGGCCATCGCCGACCACTTCCGCCGCGACATCCACCCCGAGGCGCTGGCCGCCTACCCCAACGTCGATGGCGTGGTGGCCCTGACCCACGGCGTCGGCTGCGCCGTCGATCCCGGTGGCGAGGCCCTGGCCATGCTCCAGCGCACCCTGGGCGGCTACGCGGTGCACGCCAACTTCCATTCGGTGCTGCTGATCGGCCTCGGCTGCGAGACCAACCAGATTCCCGACCTGCTCGCTGCCCAGGGCCTGGAAAGCGGCAACACCCTGCGCACCTTCACCATCCAGGGCACCGGCGGCACCTCGAAGACCATCGCCAGCGGCATCGCCCAGGTCAAATCCCTGCTGGCAGAGGCCAACCAGGTCGAGCGCCAGCCAGTCAGCGTCCGCCACCTCACCGTCGGCCTGCAATGCGGCGGCTCGGACGGCTACTCCGGCATCACCGCCAACCCGGCGCTGGGCAATGCGGTAGACCGCCTGGTGGCTGCGGGCGGCACCGCGATCCTCTCGGAAACCCCGGAGATCTATGGCGCCGAGCACCTGCTGACCCGCCGCGCGGTGAGCCAGGCGGTGGGCGAAAAGCTGATCGCGCGTATCCAGTGGTGGGAAGCCTACTGCCAGCGCATGGGCGCCGAGCTGAACAACAACCCGTCCGCCGGCAACAAGGCCGGTGGCCTGACCACCATCCTGGAAAAGTCCCTCGGTGCCGTGGCCAAGGCCGGCTCCAGCGACCTGGTGGACGTCTACGAATACGCCGAGCCGGTGCGCGCCCATGGCCTGGTGTTCATGGACACCCCCGGCTACGACCCGATCTCGGCCACCGGCCAGGTGGCCGGCGGCGCCAACCTCATCGCCTTCACCACTGGCCGCGGCTCGGCCTACGGCTGCGCGCCCTCGCCGTCGATCAAGCTGGCGACCAATACCCGCCTGTGGGAAACCCAGGAAGAGGACATGGACGTCAACTGCGGCGGCATCGCCGACGGCAGCATGACCATCGAGGAACGCGGCGAACATATCTACCGCCTGATGCTGCGCATCGCCTCGGGCGAGCGCAGCAAGAGCGAGCAGCACGGCTACGGGCAGAACGAGTTCGTGCCGTGGCAGATCGGTGCGATCACCTGATTTTCCGTCTTGTCCGATACAGGAGAACCCAATGACTTTCGGCCACAACTACATCGGCGGCCAGCGCTCCGCCCAGGGCGACACGCGCCTGCGCAGCCTCGACGCCAGCACCGGCGAGGCGCTTCCCGGCGAGTTCTTCCAGGCTACCGAAGCCGAGGTCGATGCCGCGGCGCGGGCAGCGGCGGCGGCGTTCCCGGCCTTCCGTAACCTGGCCCCGGAACAGCGCGCCGTGTTCCTTGACGCCATCGCCGACGAACTGGACGCCCTGGGCGATGACTTCGTCGCCACCGTCTGCCGCGAGACCGCCCTGCCCGCTGGCCGCATCCTCGGCGAGCGCGGTCGCACCAGCGGACAGATGCGCCTGTTCGCCCAGGTGCTGCGCCGTGGCGATTTCCTCGGCGCACGCATCGACCGCGCCCTGCCCGAGCGCCAGCCGCTGCCACGGGTCGACCTGCGGCAGATGCGCATCGGCATCGGCCCGGTCGCAGTGTTCGGCGCCAGCAACTTCCCCCTGGCCTTCTCCACCGCAGGCGGCGACACCGCTGCGGCGCTGGCCGCCGGCTGCCCGGTGGTGGTCAAGGCGCACAGCGGCCATATGGCCACCGCCGAAGCCGTGGCCGACGCGATCCTGCGGGCGGCCGAGCGCAGCGGCATGCCGGCCGGGGTGTTCAACATGGTCTATGGCGGCGGTGTCGGCGAGTGGCTGGTGAAGCATCCGGCGATCCAGGCCGTGGGTTTCACCGGCTCGTTGCGCGGCGGCGATGCCCTGTGCCGCATGGCGGCGCAACGGCCGCAGCCGATCCCGGTGTTCGCCGAGATGTCCAGCATCAACCCGGTGATCCTCCTGCCCCAGGCCCTGCGCGAGCGTGGCGAGCGCATCGCTGGCGAACTGAGCGGCTCGGTGACCCTGGGTTGTGGGCAGTTCTGTACCAACCCGGGGCTGATCATCGGCCTGCGCTCGACGGAGTTCTCCGCGTTCATCGAACAGTTCAAGGCGCGGATGGCCGACCAGCCGGCGCAGACCATGCTCAACGCCGGGACCCTGGCCAGCTACCGCAAGGGGCTGGAGCACCTGCACGCCCACCCCGGCGTGCGCCATCTGGCCGGCGCCGCGCAGGGCGAGGGACAGGCCCAGGCACAGTTGTTCGAAGCCGATGTGCGGCTGTTGCTGGAGGGTGACGAGCTGTTGCAGGAAGAAGTCTTCGGCCCGGCCACCGTGCTGGTCCAGGTCGATGACCTGGCGCAACTGCGCGCTGCCGTGCAGGCGCTGCGTGGCCAGCTGACCGCGACCCTGATCGGTGAAGCGCAGGAACTGCTGGAACAGGCATGGTTGAGTGAGTTGCTGCAGGAAAAGGTCGGCCGGGTGCTGGTCAATGGCTACCCGACCGGTGTCGAAGTCTGCGACGCCATGGTGCATGGCGGGCCGTATCCGGCCACCTCGGACAGCCGCGGGACCTCGGTGGGGACCCTGGCGATCGAACGCTTCCTGCGGCCGGTGTGCTTCCAGAACTATCCGGATGCGTTGTTGCCGGAGGCGCTGCGCGATGGCAATCCACTGGGGATCGTGCGGTTGGTGGATGGGGTGTCCGGGCGAGAGGCGCTGTGACCGCTGGCTGATTCAACAATGCTCCACCGCCATCGCTGGCAAGCCAGCGATGGCGGTCAAAGCCGCTCATTTCTTCGGCAACACACTGCTCATCAATTGCCTGGCCGTCTGCCGGATCACCCCGACCGCATCCGGATCCCCCTGCAACAACGCCCCGGCGAATTGCCGCGCCTGCTTCAGGTTGATATGCGGCGGCAACGGCGGCACGTTCGGGTCGGTGCGAAACTCCAGCAACACCGGCACCTCGCTGGCTAGCGCCTGCTCCCAGGCCGCCGCGACATCCTCGTCGCGCTCCACGCAGATCCCCTTGAGCCCGATGGAAATGGCGAACAGGTGATAGGGCACGTCGGGGATGTCCTGGCTGGCGGAGAACTTCGGATCGCCCTCCATCACCCGCTGCTCCCAGGTCACCTGGTTGAGGTCCTGGTTGTTGAACACCGCACAGATCCAGCGTCCGTTACCCCATTGTTTCCAGTACTTGGCCACCGTGATCAGCTCGGCGAGATTGTTCATCTGCATCGCTCCGTCCCCCACCAGCGCTACCACGGTCTGCCCGGGGTGGGCGAACTTCGCAGCGATCGCATAGGGCACCGCCGCGCCCATCGACGCCAGCCCGCCGGATAGCGAACAGCGCATGCCGGGGCGGATCCGCAAGTCGCGGGCGAACCAGTTGGCGCAGGAACCCGAGTCGCTGGTGACGATGGCGTGATCCGGCAAGCGCGGCGACAGCTCGTACACCACCCTCTGCGGATTGATCGGCTCGGCGTGGGTCAGGGCGCGACGTTCCAGCTTGCTGTCCCAGGCCTTGCGCCACCCTTCGATCTTGCGCCGCCAGCGCTTGTCGCCCTTCGTCTCGATCATCGGCAACAGTGCATCGAGGGTATCGGCGGCGTCGCCGACCAGGTTGATTTCCATGGGATAGCGCAGGCCCAGCATGTTCGGTGCGATATCGATCTGCACGCCCCGGGCCTGTCCTTCCTTCGGCAGGAACTCAGCGTAGGGGAAGCCCGAGCCGATCATCAGCAAGGTGTCGCATTCGTTCATCAGCTTCAGGCTCGGTTCGGTGCCGAGCAGGCCGATGCAGCCGGTGACCCAGGGCAGGTCGTCGGACAGCACGGCCTTGCCCAGCAGCGCCTTGGCCACCCCCGCCCCGAGCTTCTCGGCGAGCGCGCGGACCTGTTCGCTGGCACCCAGCGCGCCAGCGCCGACCAGGATGGCGACCTTGCTGCCCGCGTTGAGCAGGCTGGCCGCAGCGGCCAGGTCATCCTCCCGCGGCAGCACCCGCGGTGGACGATAGCCGACACTGGAATGCAGCGTGCCATGGGCCCGTGCCGGGTCTTCATAAGGCATTTCCTGCAGGTCATTGGGCAGCACCAGCGCGGTGACCTTGCGCTCGCCCAGCGCCGTGCGCACCGCGCGGTCCAGCAGGTGGCGCACCTGGGAGGGCGCCGATGCCTGCTGGACGAAGGAACCGGCGACATCCTTGAACATCGACACCAGGTCGACTTCCTGCTGGTAGTGCCCGCCCAACGCAGTGCGCGCCTGCTGGCCACAGATCGCCAGGACGGGCATATGGTCCAGGCGCGCGTCATAGAGCCCGGTGATCAGGTGCGAGGCACCCGGGCCGGAAGTGGCGATGCACACCCCCAGTTCACCGGTGAACTTGGCATGGGCACTGGCCATGAAGGCGGCCATCTCCTCGTGGCGACACTGGACGAACTCGATCTTGCCGGAACGGCGCAAGGCGCCGAACACGCCGTTGATGCCGTCGCCGGGGTAGCCGAAGATGCGCGTCACCCCCCATTGGCTGAGCCGTTCCACGAGAAAGTCGCCTACGGTGCTGGACATGTTCTGCCTCCTTTATCGTTCGGATCGATAAAGGCTGGGACAGGATGGGCGCGGCGGGTGTTCAGATTGATTGCAGCACGGAGGCCATCGCTGGCAACGCCCAAGGCGGCAGGTCGGCGTAGCCGGTGATCACCAGCGCCGCCAGGTCCGAATAACGCTGGCGCAAGCCCCGGGCCAGACTGATACCGGTTTCATTGGCCATGATCTGGTCGGTGACCAGGATAAAAAAGCTGGCACACAGCCAGCTTTTCTTGGCAACCGATGAATCAGACCTTGAACTTGGAAATCATCACGTTCAGTTCCACCGCCAGCCGCGACAGGTCCTGGCTCGCGGCATTGGTCTGGTTGGCCCCGGCCGAGGTCTGCATCGACAGGTCGCGGATGTTGACCAGGTTGCGGTCCACTTCCCGCGCTACCGAGGCCTGTTCTTCCGAGGCGCTGGCGATCACCAGGTTGCGCTCGTTGATCGCGGCGATGGCCTCGGCGATGACCTTCAGTGCTTCGTCGGCGGCCTGGGCCACCACCAGGGTCTGGCTGGCCTGGCTCTGGCTGCTGTGCATGGTGCTCACGGCTCGGTGGGTACCGGCCTGGACGCCGCCGATCATCTGCTCGATTTCTTCGGTGGACTGCTGGGTACGGTGAGCCAGGGCGCGTACTTCATCGGCGACCACGGCGAAGCCGCGACCCGCCTCGCCGGCGCGGGCGGCCTCGATGGCGGCGTTGAGCGCCAGCAGGTTGGTCTGGTCGGCGATGGAGCCGATCACGTCGAGCACGCGACTGATGTCGTTGACATGGTTGGCCAGGTCCTCGACCTCCTGTGCGGTGTCGCCGACATCGCTGACCAGGCTCTGGATCGAAGCCAGCGCCTGGTCGACCTGGGAGCGGCCATGCTGGGTGGTGTCGTCGGCGCGGCGCGAGGCATCCGAGGTGGTCACCGCGTTGCTGGCCACTTCCTCGACGGCGGCCGTCATTTCGTTCACCGCGGTGGCGGCCTGCTCGATCTCGGCGCTCTGTTGCAGCAGGCCGCGGCTGGTGTCGTCGGTTACCGCATGGAGTTCTTCCGAGGCAGAGGCCAGGCGGTCCGAGGACTCGGCGATCTGGCGGATGGTGGTACGCAGGCGTTCCTGCATGGTGCGCATGGACTCCAGCAGCAGCGCCGGTTCGTCCTTGCCGATCACGGTGATTTCCTGGGTCAGGTCGCCATGGGACACCCGGTCGGCGACCACCACCGCTTCGTGCAGCGGCAGGACGATGCTGCGGGTCAGCACCGCGGCGATGGCGATCATCGCCAGCAGGATCACCACCAGGGTCACCGCCATGATCACCACGGCACGGTCGTAGGCCTCGCTGCTGATCCGTCCCGACTCCAGCAGGCCGTCGTAGTTGTAGCCGATCAGGTTGCTCAGGTCGTTCATCATGTTGTCGGCATGGGCCACGATCGGGCCGTTCAACAGGTCGGTGGCCTGGTCCGGGCGGTCGGCGCGCACGGCGTCGAGGAGCTTGCCCTGCTCGATGGCGTACTGGCCGTAGGCGCTGGTGAACGCCTCGAACAGCTCGCGATTGCGTGGGGTGTCGATGCTGTCCTGGTAGGACTTGAGGTTGCTGGCGATCTCGTCCTGGCGCTCGCCGATCAGGCTCAGGGTGCGCTGGCGCTCCTCGGGATCGCGCTGCAGGATCGAGCGCAGGGTCAAGGCACGGACCCGGCCCAGGGCCAGGCCGACTTCGGCCAGGGCATGGCTGCCGGGCTGCCAGTAACCGGTGATCTTGTCGGTCGACGAATCCATTTTCTCGGCTTCGAAGATGGCGACGCCACCCAACAGCAGTACCAGCACCGCCAGAATTGCAAAAGCAAAGCCGGCCCTGGCGCCAATGGAGAGATTTCTGACCCGCATCGAGCGTTCCTCAAGTTTTCTGGGTTGGCGGTGCGCCTGAAAAACCACAAATATTGTAGGTTAATAGCCAAATGATGGCAAACTGCAATCGCACCTGGAAGGCGCCCTTTCTTGCATTTCGCCCCACATACAATTCTGTACGCCTATCCCCGAAACGACCTTGACGTGCGTCAAGGAAAAGAACCGCAAAGCGTGGAAAATAATGGGGTTCGACCTACAGCTGTGTACTTCAGGAAAACCACGGTGAGTCCGGCGGATCGTCGCCTGGCCCGCTCGATGAAAAGGTCCCTACACGATGTCATCACGCCCCAACCTCACCCGCGAAGACTGGATTCACGCAGCGCAGAACGTGCTGGTCAGCAGCGGCGTCGACGCCGTCCGGGTCGATACCCTGGCCAAGGAACTGAAGATCACCCGCGGCAGTTTCTACTACCACTTCAAGAGCCGCGGCGAACTGCTCGAAGGCATCCTCGGCAACTGGCGTGCCCGTGCCACCGAGGAAGTCATCCTCAGCCTGCGCAAGGCCCACGGCTCGCCCTTGAAACAGTTGCAGCGCCTGCTTGAATGGCCTGCCCAGGGCCCGTCCGCCAAGGAAGCCGCGGCCATGGAGCTGGGCGTTCGCGCCTGGGCACGGCGCGACCCGCAAGCCCGCCAGGCCATCGATGAAGTGGACCGCCATCGGCTGAACTACATCGAGGGCCTGCTGATCCAGGCCGGTACATCGCCCGAGGAAGCGCGGGACCGGGCCTACCTGGTCTACGCCTACCAGATCAGCCAGTCGCTGCTGCACGGCGAGGACTCGGCGCAGCAGCGACTGGCGCGCAACGGGCGGATGGCGGAATGGTTGCTGCCGCAGGAGGCGATGGCTTCGGCGTGACAAGCGCTTTGTCGATGGACGAACCAATGTCAATTTGACATCGTTCACTCGCGCCGGCGCTAGCCGGCAAGGCGCCCAACAACGAAAAGGACTTTCTTCTTGCAAATAAATGCCCGCCCCCTCCTATCAAGCCTCCTGGCCGTATCCATCACCCTGGCGGTCGGCTGCTCCTCCAGACCAACCATCGAGCTGCCCGACCCCAAGGATGTACCGCGGGAAAAATGGTCGGACGCCATGTTGATCCTGGATGCCATGGGCATTACCGGACAGCGGGACATTCCCCTTGAGTTGGCCGTGGCCGGTCCCACGACTGCTGCACCCAGTATCAATGGTGCATCGGCTGGTGACGCCGCGATCACCGCAGGCAACTTCGTTTCGCCCCCCAGCGGTTTCAGTAGCGGTGCAGCACTGGGCCTGGGTCTCGGCCTGATGCTGCTGGGCGGATCGGGACCTCCCGTGGCGCACGTGCAGACAGTGGCATGGGTGCCGGCGAACCTGGTGAACTCCCCGGAAGAAGCCTCCTCCCTGGTTTTGAAGACCATGGAGGACGCACGGATCAAGGTGTTCCCGAACAAGCGCTCTCCGGATCGACTCACAGTGGGCAAGTACATGCCGGGCAGCGGGCGCGTCTATGCTGACGCCAGCGATATCTTCAACCATCGGCCAGTGCAACTCGACACTCCGGCCACACCTTCACCGGCAGTGGTCAATGTCGGCCAGGCATACGGTCCGATCTTCGTCCACGACGAGCAATATTGGGGAGACGCGTACAGCAACAACATGAAGCCGCTGGACTCCATGGTGCTTATGTCGAAGGTCCTGCCGGAATGGATCTACATCTACTATCCGGGCCAGCGGCTGCGTAAGGACTCGGTCCCGGCACGAATCCTGAAAAAAGGTGAGCCTCTGTATTTCGTAGGCAAGTAACGGCCAGCTTAAAATCAATTTTCTGCATATTAGCTTATGCACAAATTGAATTTTGAGAATCATCCGCGCATTGCTAGGGTCATGGAAAACCGCAGCCGAGCCTGACCACCATGACCCAACCGTTCCGCCTGGACCGCCTTCGCCGGTTCATCGGCGATCTCGCCGAACTGCTCGACCATGAGCAAGACGAAGCCGCCATCCTCGACCGCGGCCAGAACCTGTTGCAGCAACTGGTCGCCCATGACGACTGGCTGCCCGAGGAACTGGCCCAGCCCGACCCGACCCGCTACCAGCAATTCCTCCTGCACGCCGACTCGCGCCAGCGCTTCTCGGTGGTCAGCTTCGTCTGGGGGCCGGGGCAGCAGACCCCGATCCACGACCACCGGGTCTGGGGCCTGATCGGCATGCTGCGCGGCGCCGAGTACTCCCAGGGCTTCGCCCGTACCGAAAGCGGCGCCCTGGTGCCGGCGGGTAACCCGGTTCGCCTGGAACCGGGTCACGTGGAAGCGGTGTCTCCACGCATCGGCGATGTGCACCAGGTCAGTAATGCCTTTGACGATCGCGTATCCATCAGCATCCATGTGTACGGCGCCAACATCGGCGCGGTGAAGCGTGCCGTGTTCCTCGCCGACGGCAGCGAAAAGCCCTTCATTTCCGGCTACTCCAACACCCGCCTGCCCAATATCTGGGACCTGTCCAAAGAGAACCCCGCCCCATGAGCACCGCGACCACCCGCTCCTATGCCGAGCTGCGCCAGCACCTGCTGGACAAACACGAACTGGCCCTGATCGATGTGCGCGAGGAAGCGCCCTTCGCCCTGGAGCATCCGCTGTTCGCGGCCAACATTCCCCTGTCAAAACTGGAAATCGAGATCTACGCCCGGGTGCCGCGCCGGGATACGGCGGTGACCGTCTATGACGATGGCGAGGGCCTTGCCGCCATCGCGGCGCAGCGTCTGCGCGCCCTGGGCTATAGCGACGTGGCCCTGCTCGACGGCGGCCTGGCCGGCTGGCGCGAAGCGGGCGGGGAGCTGTTCCGCGACGTCAACGTGCCGAGCAAGGCCTTTGGCGAACTGGTGGAGTCCTTGCGCCACACGCCATCGCTGGCCGCCGAGGAGGTGCAGCGCCTGCTGGACGACAAGGCCGACGTGGTGGTGCTGGACGCCCGCCGTTTCGACGAATACCAGACCATGAGCATTCCCGGCGGCATCAGTGTGCCGGGGGCGGAACTGGTGCTGCGGGTCGCCGAGCTGGCGCCGGACCCGGCAACCCGGGTCATCGTCAACTGCGCCGGGCGCACCCGCAGCATCATCGGCACCCAGTCGCTGGTAAATGCCGGGATCCCCAACCCGGTATCGGCCCTGCGCAACGGCACCATCGGCTGGACTCTGGCCGGGCAGACCCTGGCCCACGGCCAATCGCAACGCTTCGCCGAGGTCGCCCCGGCCACCCGCGACGACGCTGCCGTGCGTGCCCGTGCCGTGGCGGACAAGGCCGGCGTGGCACGAATCACCCGGGAGGGCCTGCAGGCCTGGCAGGCCGAGGCAGACCGCACCACTTACCTGTTCGATGTGCGCACCCCCGAGGAATACGCCCACGGCCACCTCCCCGGCAGCCGCTCGACCCCGGGTGGGCAACTGGTGCAGGAAACCGATCACAACGCCAGCGTGCGTGGCGCGCGCATCGTGCTGGTGGATGACGATGGCGTGCGCGCCAACATGAGTGGCTCGTGGCTGGCGCAGATGGGCTGGCAGGTGGCGGTGCTCGACGGCCTGGACGGCAAGGACTTCAGTGATAGCGGCGACTGGCAGCCGCCGTTGCCGGCACTGCCGCAGCCACCGTCGGTCGATGGCGAGCAGTTGCAGCAATGGCTGGCCGCCGGTGACACCGTGCTGCTGGACTTCACCACCAGCGCCAACTACGTGCAGCGGCATATCCCCGGCGCGCACTGGGCGATCCGAGCGCAACTGGCACAGGCGCTGGAACGACTGCCGGTGGCCGAGCGCTACGTGGTGACCTGCGGCAGCAGCCTGCTGGCACGCTTCGCCGCCGAGGACCTGCAGGCGCTGACGCGCAAGCCGGTGTTCCTGCTGGAAGGCGGCACCGGGCGCTGGATTGCCGAGGGCCGCACGCTGGAGCATGGCGAGACGCACCTGGCGGTGCCACGCAGCGACCGTTATCGCCGCCCCTATGAAGGAACGGACAACCCGCGGGAGGCGATGCAGGGCTACCTGGACTGGGAATTCGGCCTGGTGGAGCAGTTGCGCCGGGATGGCACCCATGGCTTCTTCGTGATCTGACACAGGTCTTCAACAGGCACACATTTCCCCTGTAGGAGCGGGTTCACCCGCGATGGCGGTAGTGAATTCACCGACGCCATCGCGGGTGAACCCGCTCCTACAGGTATTTCAGTAAACTCATAAAATGATTTAAATGCATATTGATAAATATCAATAATTCCTTAAAAGAATAATATTGATATTCCAATAAAGAATTTCCACTCCTGTTCTTATAAAAATAAGATCGATCCCAGACGATCTCGTCACCCCTTCAAGACCCCAGGCGATCCCTCTGTACCCATACCCCGGGCCAGTGCCAGCTTCGATGGACCAAGCCCGCATGCCCCGACACTTGCCTTTCAGTGCCCTGACCACCGCCCTGCTCTTCGCCGGCCTCGCGCCCACCGCCCAGGCCGCCAGCGGCGACACCCACTTGGACACCGTCACCGTGATCTCCACCGGCGTGCGTGGCCAGGAGCGCACCGTCGCCGACAGTCCGGCACCGATCGATGTGATCAACAGCGAACAACTGCTCAAGACCGGCCGAGCCGAACTCTCCGAAGCCATTTCGCGCCTGCTGCCGTCGTTCAACTTCGGCACCAACATCGCCGGCTACAACTCGGTCACCCGGCCCCTGAGCAACCGCAGCCTGGGCCCGGCCTACACCCTGGTACTGGTCAACGGCAAGCGCCGCCACAACGGCGCCGTCGGCCAGCGCGGCAACATCGACAACAGCGGCGCCAACGCGGTGGACATCGACCTGATCCCGGTCAGTGCCGTCGACCATATCGAAGTGCTCAAGGACAGCGCCGCCGCCCAGTACGGCTCCGACGCGGTGGCCGGGGTGATCAACATCATCCTCAAGTCCGGTGCCTCGGGCGGGCATGTCGAGAGCAGCTACGGCCAGCTCTACTCCGGCCAGGGCGAGACCATCAAGGTGGCCGGCGACCAGGGCTTCAAGCTCGGCGAAAGCGGCTTCCTGCACCTCTCCGCCGACGCCCGCAAGCGCGGCACCGCGCAGTGGAACGACAAGGCCGACAGCAGCGTGCGTGCCTTCGCCGACCCGGCGAAGCAGGCGGCCTGGGACCGCGTCGCGATCAAGAACGGCGATCCGCAGATCAAGGCCTTCAACGTCGCCTGGAACGCCGAGCTGCCGCTGGACGCCCTGACCCTCTACTCCTACGCCACCTACGGCGAACGCGACGCCGAGGCCTACAACTACTTCCGCCTGCCCACCGGCACGGCAGCGGTCCCCGAGCTGTTTCCCGACGGCTACTACCCGCTGAACAACATCAAGGACCGCGACTACCAGTTCCTCTTCGGTGGCAAGGGCGAGCGCGCCGACTGGCACTGGGACCTGAGCACCACCTACGGGCGCAACAACATCCATCACTCCAGCGACTTCAACATCAACCCGTCGCTGGGCACGGCCACACCGACCAAGTTCGACAACCTGGCGACCTTCCGCTTCGAGCAATGGGTCAACAACTTCGACCTGACCCGCCGCTACGACAGCCTGTTCGGCCTGACCTCGCCGGTCCAGGTCTCGGCCGGCCTGGAACATCGCTGGGAGCGTTTCAGCACCTTCGCCGGCGACCGCGAGGCCTACATCACCGGCAGCTACCCCGCCGCTTCCGGGGCCCAGGCCGCCGTTACCCTGCGCCCGGAAGACGAGGTCAGCCTGATCCGCAACAACTACGCCGCCTACCTGGATCTTGGCTTCGACCTCACCGAGCGCTGGTTCCTCGACCTGGCCGGGCGCGTCGAGCACTACGACGACGATTCCGGCAACACCTTCGGCCTCAAGCTCAATTCACGCTACGAACTGACCGATCAAGTGGCCGTGCGCGGCACCATCGGCACCGGCTTCCGCGCCCCCTCGCTGACCCAGATCGGCTACACCGTGGCCGACAACCGGGTCGCCACCGACGTCAACGGCAACGTGGTCCCGGCAGTGACCCGCCTGACGCCGTCCGACAGCAGCCTGGCCGCGGCCCTCGGCGGCGACAAGCTCAAGCCCGAGAAGTCGCGCAACCTCGGCCTCGGCCTGACCTGGCAACCGGCGCCACGCACCAGCATCACCGCCGATGCCTACCTGATCGACATCGACGACCGCATCACCCTGACCAGCAACATCTACGACCAGGGCAACGGCGTGATCACCAGCATCCTGCAAAGCCAGGGCGTCGCCCCCGGGACCTGGGTCAACTACTACACCAACGCCTACGACACGCGGACCAAGGGCCTGGACATCGTCGCCGACCACAGCACCGACCTGGGCGCCTGGGGCGACGTGCGCTGGAGCCTGGCGTTCAACTGGAACAAGACCAGCATCCAGGACGTGCGCGATACCCCGGCCTCGCTGGCCGGTTCCGGGATCACCCTGGTGGGGCGCGACCGCGAGGGCGACCTGACCGTGGCCAGCCCCGAGACCAAGTGGATCCTCGGCGCCAACTGGAAGGTCGACGACCTCGCCATCAACCTGCAGACCACCCGCTACGGCAGCGTCAAGACCCTCGCGGTCAACCCCAGCGGCGACCGCAGCTTCGGCGCCAAGTGGATCACCGACCTGGACATCGCCTACACCTTCTTCGACCAGCTGACCGTCAGCGTCGGCGCCACCAACCTGTTCGACGTACGTCCCGACAAGCACGCGGTATACAGCCCGCTGGGCCTGGCGCCCTACGGCAACCCGCCGTTCCACCCTGGTGGCGGCTACTGGTACAGCAAGATCGCCTACGACTTCTAAGCCCATCCGGCCGCACCGCCGGGATGCGGTGCGGCCCTCGACGAGGACCCGCCCATGCGACTGCAACGAACCCTGGCCAGCACGGCCATCCTGCTGGCCCTGGGCCTGACCCTTGGTGGCTGCAAGCCCGGCCAGGCCGATGCCCAGGCCGCCAGCACGCTGAAGATCGCCTTCTTCAGCGACAACACTCAACTGGTCAGCATCGACCCCTTCCAGGTCTACTGGATCGAACACCGAGTGGTCCTGCGCAACGTGGTCGAAGCCCTGACCGACCAGGACCCGCAAAGCGGCCAGATCATTCCCTGGCTGGCGCAAAGCTGGGAGATCAGTCCCGACGCCCGCGAGTACACCTTCCACCTGCGCCAGGGCGTGACCTTCAGCAACGGCGAGGTGTTCGATGCCCAGGCCGTGAAGACCGCCTTCGACAGCAACAAGGCCTTCGCCACGGAACTGCCGAGCGCCTTCGGCGCCACCTACCTGGCCGGCTACGACCATGCCGAGATCCTCGACCCCTACACCATCAAGCTGGTGCTGAAGACACCCAACGCCGGCTTCCTCCAGGCCACCTCAACCACCAACCTGTCGATCCTCGCCCCCGAGTCCTACCGCAAGAGCGTCAAGGAGCGCTCCCTCGGCGCGGTGATCGGCACCGGGCCGTTCAAGATCGACCACTACACCCCGGAAAGCGGCCTGCGCCTGGTGCGTCGCGAAGGCTATGCCTGGGCCTCGGCCAACGTGCAGAACAAGGGTGACGCGCACCTGTCCGCCATCGAGGTCAGCTATATCCCCGAGGAAAGCGTGCGCAACGGCCTGTTCCTGCAGGGCAAGGTGGATATCCTCTGGCCGCGGGTGCCGTTCTCCGAGGTCGACCTGCAACTGCTGCAGCGCAATGCCGCGACCATTCAGAGCCGCTCCCTGCCGGGACCGGCCTGGAACCTCTATCCCAACACGCGCAACCAGCGCATCCTCGCCGACCACCAGGTGCGCCTGGCCGTGCAGAAGGCCATCGACCGCAAGAGCTACGCGAGCACGGTGTACAGCGCCGCGTTTCCGGTGGTCGACGGGGTGTACGACGTCACCACGCCGTACTTCCGCAGCCAGGGCGACAAGCTCGCCTACGACCCGCAAGGCGCGGCGCAGCTGCTGGACAGCGCCGGCTGGCGCCTGGGCCCGGACAACTACCGCTACAAGGACGGCAAGCGCCTGACCCTGGTCTACAGCCTGGCCGGCAAGGAAACCCCCGGCGATGTGCTGATCCAGGACCAACTGCGCAAGGTCGGCATCGATCTCAAGCTGCGGGTGCAGACCACCGCCGAGTGGGCCGCGGGCAACGCCGCCGGCAACTACGACCTGACCTACACCTACATGACCCGCGCCGACCCGATCGTCCTGCAGACCATCCTCGACCCGCGCAGCGCCAACAGCTCGACCCTGGCCACCAACAGCTACGCCCCGGCCGTGCTGCCCCAGGCCCAGGGCCTGTTCGACGCCGGCCTGACCGCCACCACCCCAGGCCAGCGCGCCGATGCCTACGGCCAGCTGCAGGACCTGCTGATCGACCAGGGCTCGGCGATCCCGGTGTACGAGCGGGTGTGGCAGGCGGCGACGTCGCCACGGGTGCAGAACTTCCGCTGGAGCGCCGAAGGCTTCGCCTTCCTCAACGACATCGAGGTCAAGCCATGAGCCGCTATCTGCTCGGCCGCATCGCCCAGGCCGCGCTGGTGCTGTGGGGCGCGTACAGCATCACCTACTTCATCCTCTATCTGCTGCCGGGGGATCCGCTGAGCATCATGCTCAGCGCCTCGGGCATGGAGATTGACGCGCTGTCGCCTGAGCAACTGGCCCAGGCGCGCAGCTACTACGGGCTCGACCAAGGCTTGATCGAACGCTACCTCGACCTGCTGCTGGGCGTGTTGCAGGGTGATCTCGGCCAGTCGCTGACGCTGAACCGCCCGGTCACCGAGATCCTCGCCGAACGCCTGCCGCAGACCCTGAGCCTGGCCGGGCTGGCCATCCTCCTGTCGCTGGTCGGCGGGGTCGGCCTGGCCTACCTGGCGGCCTACGTGCGCTGGCAACCGCTCAAGGTGTTCCTCGCCCGCCTGCCGGCCCTGGGCTTCGCCGTGCCGGTGTTCTGGATGGGGCTGCTGCTGATCCAGGTGTTCGCCTTCGGCCTGGGCTGGTTCCCGGCCACCGGCAGCGTCGGCTTCGACAGCCTGGTGCTGCCGGCGGTGACCCTGGCCATCCCCAGCGCCGCGGTGTACGCCCAGGTGCTGCAACGGGGCTTTCAGGACGTCTGGCGCGAGCCCTATATCGCCACCGCCTGGGCCAAGGGCCTGAGCCGTGCCCAGGTCCAGGCGCGCCATGCGTTTCGCAATGCCGCCCTGCCGCTGCTGACCCTGGTCGGCCTGCAGGTGGGCAACACCGTGTCCGGCGCGGTGCTGGTGGAAACCATCTTCGCCCGCAACGGCGTCGGCCGCCTGGTCCAGGAAGCCGTGCTGCGCCAGGACATTCCCCTGGTGCTGGCGGTGGTTGCGGTGTCCGCCGCCGCCTTCGTGCTGGTCAACCTGCTGGTGGACCTGCTCTATCCGATCCTCGACCCGCGCATCACCCATGCGCCCAAGGTGACCTGAGATGACCGTCCTGCACCGCCCTCTTGCCCGTGCCCTGCCCGCAGCCGACGCCTGGCGTCCGCGCCGCCGCCTGCAACGCCTGCTCGACCAGGCCGCGCCGCTGCTACGCCGGCCCGGTTTCGTGGTCGCCCTGCTGCTGGTGCTGTTCACTCTGGTCGCCGCGCTGGCGCCGTGGCTGTTCACCCAGGTCGATCCCTACGCCACGCAGCCCTCGGCGAAGCTGCTGCCGCCCAGCCTGAGCCACTGGTTCGGCACCGACGAGCTGGGCCGCGACCTGTATACCCGGGTGCTGTACGGCGCGCGCCTGTCGGTGGAAGCGGCCCTGCTCGCAGTGGGTCTGGCGCTGGTCAGCGGCCTTGGCCTGGGCATCGTCTCGGGCTTTGTCGGCGGCCGTGTGGATGCGCTGATCATGCGCCTGGTGGACGTGCTGCTGGCCTTGCCCGGCCTGCTGCTGGCCCTGGCCATCGTCACCGCCATCGGCTTCGGCACCATTCCGGTGGCCATTGCCGTGGGTGTCGGCATCATTCCCGGCTTCGCCCGCACCACCCGCGCCGAGGTTTTGCGGATCAAGACCCTGCCCTATGTCGAGGCGGCCCGCCTGGGCGGCGCCAGCTGGGGCCGCACCCTGCTGCGCCATGTGCTGCCCAACGCCTGGGGCCCGGTGGCGGTGCTCGCCACCCTGGATGTCGGCGCGGCGATCCTCGCCACCGCCGGCCTCAGCTTCCTCGGCTTCGGTGCCGCGCCGCCGGCGGCGGAATGGGGCACGCTGATCGCCAACGGCCGCCACTTCCTTATCACCGCGCCCTGGGTCTCGCTGCTGCCGGGGCTGTTCCTGGTGCTGGTGGTGTTCAGCCTCAACCATATCGCCCGGACCTTCGAAGAGGTGCAACGATGAGCCGCCTGATCGATGTCCACGACCTGCGGGTCAGCTACTACAGCGGCGGCCGCGTGACCGAGGCGGTACGTGGCGTCAGCTTTCACCTGGAACCCGGCGAGACCCTGGCCATCGTTGGCGAATCCGGCTCCGGCAAGACCACCCTGGCCAGTGCCCTGCTCGGCCTGCTGCCGGTGACGGCGCGGATCGACGGTGGCCGCCTGGCCGTCGCCGGGCAAGACATCAGCCATGCCAGCGAACGGGCCAAGCAGCGCCTGCGCGGGCGGGTGGTCGGCCTGGTGCCCCAGGACCCGATGGTCAGCCTCAACCCGACCCTGAGCATCGGCAAGCAGATCGGCGAAAGCCTGGTGCTGCGCCATGGCAAGCGTTATCCGGGGCTGGATGCCGATGTGCTGGAGTTGCTGGAGCAGGTCGGCATCGACAACCCGGCCCTGCGCGCGGTGCAGTACCCCCATGAGCTCTCCGGCGGCATGCGCCAGCGCGTGCTGATCGCCATCGCTTTGGCCGGCGAGCCGCAGCTGATCATCGCCGACGAGCCCACCAGCGCCCTCGACGTCACGGTGCAGAAGCGCATCCTCGATCACCTGGAGCAACTGGTGAAGGCCCGGGGCATCGCCCTGGTGATCATCACCCACGACCTCGGCGTGGCCGCCGACCGGGCCGACCGGGTACTGGTGATGCGCCAGGGCGAAGTGGTGGAAAGCGGCGTGGCGCGGGACGTGCTGTCGGCTCCCGGCCATGCCTATACCCGTGAGCTGCTGGCCGCCGCACCGGCCTTTGGCGAGACGCCGCGGCCTTTGCCGGTTGACATTGAAGGGCGCCAGCCGCTGCTCAGCTTCGACGGCGTGGGCAAGGTCTTCAGCCTGCCCCAGGGCCGCAGCTTCCAGGCGCTGCAGGACCTCAGCCTGGAGGTTTACCCCGCGCAGACCCTGGCCATCGTCGGCGAGTCGGGCTCGGGCAAGAGCACCAGCCTGCGCCTGGCCCTCGGCCTGGAACAACCGAGCAGCGGCCAGGTGCGCTTTGCCGGGCAGGATATCGGCAGGCTGAGCTGGAAGCAGTTCAGGCCGCTGCGCCAACGCATGCAACTGGTGCAGCAGAACCCCTTCGCCGCCCTCGACCCGCGGTTCAGCATCTACCAGAGCGTGGTCGAGCCGCTGGTGTCGTTCGGCTTGCTCAAGGGGCGTGAGCTGGAGCAGGCAGCGCGCCGGCTGATGGAGCAGGTGCAGTTGCCGGCGAGTTACCTGGATCGGCTGCCGCGGGAGCTGTCCGGCGGCCAGCGCCAGCGCGTGGCGATCGCCCGGGCCCTGGCGTTGCAGCCGGACCTGCTGTTGCTGGACGAGCCGGTGTCGGCGCTGGATGTGTCGGTGCAGGCGCAGATCCTCGACCTGCTGCGCGAGCTGCAGGCGGAGCTGGGGGTGGCGTATGTGCTGGTGTCCCATGACCTGGCGGTGGTGGCCAGCCTGGCGCACCAGGTGGTGGTGCTGAAGCAGGGGCAGGTGGTGGAACAGGGGGAGGCACGGCAGGTGCTGGAGCAGCCGCGGGAGCTTTATACCCGGGAGTTGCTGGAGGCGGTGCCGGGGCGCAGGCTGGCAGTGGCCTGATTCTCTGGCGATCTTGCGGGCCTCATCGCGGGTAAACCCGCTCCCACCTGGATCTGTGTGGGAGCGGGTTTACCCGCGATAGGGCCCGGAAGACCAACAAAAAATCCCGGCCTGATGGCCGGGATTTTCATGTCCGCACAAACCCTTATTTGATGACGCCACAGGCAAACCGCGCCGCCCCGCCACCCAGCGGTGCCGGATGATCGGAATGGTTGTCGCCGCCGACATGGATCATCAGCGCATGCCCCTTCAGGTCATCCAGCTTCTTGATCTTCGGCGCCAGTACCGGCTGCGCCGCCTTGCCGTCGGCAGTCACCAGCAGCGCCGGCAGGTCGCCCATGTGGCCGGCGTCATCCCACGGGAAGCTGTGCTTGCCGGTGTTCTGCGGATCCCAGTGGCCACCGGCTCCACCCGCCGGCACCGGCTTGCCATCGGCCTCGGTGGACGCGCAGCTCGGGTTGGCGTGGACGTGGAAACCATGCACGCCCGGCGCCACGCCGCTCAGCTCGGGAGTGAAGACCGCACCGTACTTGCTCTCGGTGATGGTGACGAAACCGACGCTCTTGCCCTCGCCTTGGGCGGTGGCTTCCTTGAGTTCGACCTTGAGCGAATCGGCAGCCTGCACTGCGGCACTGGCACACAGGGCAACTGACAGGGCAATCCACTTTTTCATGAGACACGTTCCTTATATCGCGGAGAAATCGGTTGTAGAGCTTAGACAAAAGCCGGCACGGCTTCGAATGAAAATCACTCTCGGAAACATAAGGCAACGGCTCCATAAGGCAAATTCCGGGCGTGCGCCACAGGAAGCCCTTACGGAGGCGCAAATCATGGCACTATGACGCCATTCATGGGGCCAGGACCGATATGAGCTTCTTCCACCGCTTGTTCACCTTTCGCCAGCGGGACACTCGCACGCCCCTGGAAGACTTCCTCACCGAATTGCTCGCCGAATGGCTGCGGCAGGCCACGGTCGCCGGCAAGATCGAGCACGTCCTCGGCAGTCTGTTCAAGCAGCCCCCTGAAGGACTGCCAGACGCGGCCGGCTGCGCCAGCCTGGTCTGGGAAACCCAGCACGTCATCGGTCCCGGCCACCGCGGCGAAGGCAAGCGTCCCGACCTCGTCGGTCGCGGCGAAGGTTTTCTCTTCATCATCGAGAACAAGATCGCCGCCGGCTTCACGCGCCACTCTGACGATGACGGCGAGATCGACCAGTTGAATCTGTATGACACGTACCTGCGTGAACGCAACGAACCCCGCGGGGGAATCGTCCTGCTGACCCAGTACACGCTCCCCCCGGATGGCTGGGACCAGCGCACGCTGTATTGGAGTGCCGTGGAAAAATACATGCGGGACTTCCTTGCAAACGATGGCGGCACAACTGGCTCCACCTTGCACTACATCACCCGCCAACTGATGCTATTTCTCGGAGAACACGGCATGAACGGTACCCGAATCGCCTTGGAGGACATCACCGTCTATCCGGCGTACCAGCGCCTGATGCAAGGTCTGTCCAATCTCGGCCGGATCGCCTCGAATCGGCTGAGCATCGAGCTGCCTGCCGCCGGCCTGCAGGTGCTCAAAGCCCCCCGGGGCGGCAGCAACGGTGAGTTCGTCTGGCCACACTTCCACGGAGGGATCCTGAGCAATGGCGGTATCCGCTGCTACGATGCCCAGTTCATTCTCTGGAGTGGCGTGGTGGCAGGCGAGGTCTACGAACACCTGAAACCCGCTACAGAAGGCATACCAGATCTGTCAGTGGGATTTGGCCTGTGGGTCTGGGACCAGGCCCAGGCGGGTGAGGAAATACTGAAGGAGGTCCTTGCCGCCTTGAACAAGCGCACGCCAACGCCCTGGACGCTGGAGCCGCATCCTCGCGAGAAATACGGCCCGATCTATCTGATCTCCGCCCGGCGTTCGCTGGTCGATCTGCACGTCCAGGCCAATGGCGGCGACCTCGACGACAGCGCGGCCGACTTCTTCGAGATCCATTGCCGGGCGCTGACAGCCGTGCTGAGCCACACCCTTTCGGATGGCAACAGCCGGGAAAGCTGCTTGCTGAAGCTGGCCCAGGCTTCCGCGGAGCCAGCCAGCACTGTCGAGGTCGACCAGGCGCCGGCCTGAACGACGCGGACACCAGGCCCGTCCCGCGGGCCTGCGACACTTTGTCAGCCGGGTGGACGTGACTCGATCGATGCGCTCCGAGTCAGTTCAAGGATGTAGTTGCATCCGCAGATAAACACAACAAATGCCGGCAGACCCCTCATGCACCCCGAACGCACCGCCTTGCACAACGAGCTGCACGCCCGCCCGTCGCTGTATTTCGACGCCCCGGCGCATGTCTTCCACCTCGCCTTCATCGGCGGCCAGCGCGACTGCGACGCCCTGCTCCGGCGTTGCTGCCCGCAGGCCGACACCGACGCGGTGCAGGGCATCACCCGTTTCGACGGCTGCCCGTTCAAGTGGGAGCGGCACTCGGAGTTCTTCACCCTGACCCTGGTTCGTCCTGCTGCCTGCGACGCGCCAGACTGGAGCGAACTGCCAGCCGCCCTGGCCGAGGCCATCGCGCCGTACCGCGAACGGATGATCAATGCCATGCAGGTGCTGGTGCGCGAGGAAGCCGGGCTGCAACTGGCCCGCCATGGCTTCAAGGACCCCGCCGGGTCCAGCGTCGGCGGCGGCGATGCCGTGGTGTGGAGCGATTTCCGCCTCGATGAGCAGGGCAACAACCGCCTGCTGTTCGTCAACCGCCGGCTCAACGCCTACCGCCTGGGACGGATGATCCGCCGCCTGCTGGAGATCGAGACCTACCGCATGATGGCCTCGCTGGCCCTGAGCACGGCCAAGGCCCTGGCGCCGCAGCTGGACGGCTTCGACCGCAGCCTGGTCAAGCTGTCCGAGCGCAATGCCGGCGCCAGTGGCGTGCAGGCCAAGGTGCTGCTGGAGGATATCGCCGAGCTGTCGCGCCAGGTGGTGGCCGGTACGGTGAAGAGCCGGCATCGCTTCAGCGCCACCCAGGCCTATGCGCAGCTGGTGTTCGAGCGCCTGGCGGAGCTGCGCGAAGGGCATGTGGACGATTGCCAGCGCCTGGGGGTGTTCATCGAGCGGCGCTTCAAGCCCACCGTGCGTTACTGCGCCGCCACCGAGCAGCGCCTGGACCATCTGGCCAAGGGCGTGGCCAATCTCGGCGACCTGTTGCAGGCGCGGGTGCAGGTGGAGATGGAGGAGCAGAACGCGGAGATCCTGCGCAGCCTGAATGCCCGGGCGGAATCGCAGGTCAAGATCCAGCGGGCGGTGGAAGGCCTGTCGATCATTGCGATCACCTACTACCTGCTGAGCCTGTTCAAGCTGTTGTATGCGGGGCTGGATACCCTGGTGGGGCTGGCGCCGGTGGCGGGATTGATCCTGGGGGTGATCCTGTTGCGGATCAGGAAGGCCAAGCAGCATTGAGATTTCAAGGCTGCTGGAAAACCCTGCGGGAGCTGGCAAGCCAGCTATCAAAGAACACCGCATGACTCATTGATTCAGCGGGGACTTGTGGGAGCGGGTTTACCCGCGATGGCGTCGGTGAATTCACTATCGCAATCGCGGGTGAACCCGCTCCCACAGGGTCCACGTGGCTCTCAGACCTGTTATCTGCGCGACAGCGCAGCTCGCGCAGGACACACAGTCTCAGGCCATCAGGCAGCCTGCTTGAGCGCCCGCTGGTGCACGATCACACCGATCAGCGCCACGACGATCGCCGCGATACCGGTGGACACCACCAGCACCTGGTACTCCTCGACGAACGCCATGGTCACCAGGCAACCGACGATGAACACGATGCTCAGGTAGGTCAGCCACGGGAACAGCCACATCTTCAGGCGGATCTGCTTGCCTTCGGCTTCCAGCTTGCGGCGCATCTTCAACTGCGAGCAGGCGATCACCAGGTACACCAGCATGGCGATCATGCCGGTGGTGTTCATCAGCGTGTCCAGCACGTCCTTCGGACGCAGGGCTTCGCTGAAGTTGATCAGGGCGCAGAAGATCGCGATCGAGCACGAGCCGATGATGGCGAACACCGGTACGCCGGTGCCGGCACGGGTCATCTTGAAGATCGCCGGGGCATCGCCACGCTGGGCCAGGGAGAACAGCATGCGCGAGGCGGTGTAGTGAGCCGAGATCAGGCAGCTGCTGACCGAGGTCAGGACCACGAAGTTCATCACGAACTCGGCGCCCGGGATACCCAGCAGTTCCAGGGTCCGACGGTACGAACCGTAGCCGGAGGTGCCCATCAGCGGGTCGTTCCACGGCACCAGGCAGACGATCAGGAAGATCGAGCCGATGTAGAACAGGCAGACGCGCCATACCACCGAGTTGGTCGCCTTGACGATCTGGCCGGCCGGGTCCTTGGACTCGGAAGCGGCGATGGTGACGATTTCCGCACCGAGGAAGGCGAACATCGCACCGAGCATGGCCACCACCACCGACTCGATGCCGTTGGGCATGAAGCCGCCGTGGGCGGTCAGGTTGGCCATGCCGCTGACCTCACCGACAGGCCACAGGTTCATCACCGCCGCAGCACAGACCACCAGGAAGCAGACGATCGCCACCACCTTGATCAGGGCGAACCAGAACTCGAACTCGCCGTAGTGCTTGACGTTGAAGAAGTTCACGCAGATCAGCGCCAGGGTCGCCATCAACACGAATTCGTTGATGCTCACCGAGGGGAACCAGCCGTGCAGGATCTTGCCGGCGACATAGGCTTCCCAGGCCATCAGGATCACCCAGTAGCCCCAGTACAGCCAGCCGATGGTGAAACCGGCCCAGCGGCCGATGGCGCGCTCGGCGTAGGTGGAGAAGGAGCCGGTGTCCGGCGAGGACGTCGCCATCTCGCCCAGCATGCGCATGACCAGCACCACCAGGATGCCGCCGGCCAGGTAGGCCAGTACCGCGGCCGGGCCTGCGCTGTGGATCACGCTGCCGGAACCGACGAACAGCGCGCCGCCGATGACCCCGGCGATCGACATCATGGTCAGGTGGCGTGATTTGAGCGAAGCCGCCAGCTTGCTCTCGTGCTCGGACTTCGTTGCCGAAGCCGATGTGGATGTTGCGTCCATCAGTGGTCTACCCCGTGTTCTTTTTATCCAAGGAAACTCGACAGGGGCGTGACATGACGTCGCGCCCCCTGTTGCATCAGCTGCTCTGATTTGACGTGCGCGCCACCGCCCCGACCGACGAACGGTCGAACGCCGGGCAGGCGTATCGCGCCCAGGCTCGTCCGCTAAGCCTGGGAAGTACTGCGAGGAATCAGCGGGTGAAATGCACGGCCGGGCCGGGCATCAGGGGTTCATGGTTCGACGAGCGGTTGTTCATGAAGCTTCACGGCTTTGATCTAGCGGTAACTGATACCTAATGTAAAAATGTCCGGCCTCAAGAGCCATGCACAGTGCCGACTAATCTTCACTGCACTGTACAGGCCGCCAATGCAATACAGCGCAGGCGCGGCCGGCACCATGCTCACCCAAGGCACAGCTTCCACATGTTCGAACTACGCCCCGACGCCTCGCCCCCGCTGGTGAACCAGATCATCAACGGCCTGCGCGAAGCGATCGAGAACCAGACCCTCAAGCCCGGCGCCAAGGTCCCGTCGATCCGCGCCTTCGCCGCGACCTATTCGGTGAGTACCTTCACCGTGGTCGAGGCCTACGACCGCCTGGTGGCCCAGGGTCTGCTGGTCAGCCGCGGCACGGCCGGCTTCTTCGTCAACCGCGCCGCCGGCGACCTGCTCGACGCCCAGGCCAGCGAGCCGGACACGGCCAAGCCGGCGTTCAACTCCGAGTGGTACCTGCAGCAGATCTTCGAAAGCCGGCAACTGGCGTTCAAGCCCGGCTGCGGCTGGCTGCCCAACGACTGGATGTTCGAGGACGGCCTGCGCCGCGGCTTGCGCCAGGTGGCCAGCAGCGTCCTGGAACTGAGCGGCTACGGCGATCCCATGGGCCTGGCCGAACTGCGCACCCTGACCGCGCAGAACCTGCAGCAGGACCTGCGCATCGTCGTCCCGCCGAACCAGCTGATGCTCACCCACGGCGCCAGCCAGGCCCTGGACCTGGCGGTGCGGACCCTGGTCCGTCCCGGCGACGTGGTGCTGGTGGACGACCCTGGTTATCCCAACCTGATGAGCATCCTGCGCTTCCAGGGCGCGACCCTGGTGGGGGTGCCGCGCACGCCCAACGGCTACGACCTGGACCATCTGGAAAACCTGCTGGCCGAGCACCGTCCGACGGTGTTCTTCACCCAGCCGCACCTGCACAGCCCGACCTGCACCCGCACGCCGCTGGTGCAACTGCACCGCCTGCTGCAACTGGCGACCCGGCACGGCTTCCGCCTGGTGGAGAACAACCTCTACGCCGACATGATCGAAGAACCCCTGCCCTGCCTGACCAGCCTCGACCACCTGCAGCAGGTGGTGTATGTCGGCAGCTACTCGAAGAGCATCTCGCCCAACGTGCGGGTCGGCTACATGCTGGCCAACCCGGAGCTGATGCAGCAGTTGCTGCAACTGAAGATGCGCTCGGGCCTGACCACCTCCCAGGTGATGGAACGGGTGGTGTATGCGGCGATCACCGACGGTCGCTGGCGCAAGCACCTCAAGCGCCTGCGCCAGCGCCTGGCCGAGGCGCACCAGGAAGTGGGCCGGCAACTGGCGCGGCTCGGTTTCGAGCGCTTCATCGAGGGCGACGAAGGCATGTACATCTGGACCCGCCACCCGGCCATCGCCGACAGCGCGGCGCTGCTCGACGACGCGCTGGACCAGGGCATCATGCTCGGCCCCGGGCAGTTGTTCATGGTCGATGCCCAGGCTACCGGCTGGATGCGCTTCAACGTGGCGTTCAGTACCGACCCGGCACTCTGGGAGCAACTGGAGAAGCTGCTGGTCAAGCATGTGCGGGCGGGTAAGGACCGTTAGCGCCCGGAAATGGTCTACCGTTGCCCGATACCCGGCACCAAGGACCACCATGTCCCGCTACAACCGCACCACCACCGCCCTCGGCATGGCCGCCCTGATCGCGGCTTCGGCCCTGCTCGGCCTGCCCTACTGGCGCGAGGATTTCGCCCTTGCCGACCTCAGCACCGGTGCCGGCCAGTGGCACCACGAACGGCTCAAGGACGGCAGCCAGCTGACCCTCCACGCCAACTCCTCCGTTGCCCTGCAGTTCGACGACGATCACTGCCTGATCCGCCTGCTCTCCGGCCAGGTCCTGGTGCAAGCCAGCGCCGCCCCGCTGCAGGTGAGCACCCCGCAGGCCCTGCTCGAAACCCATGACGCCCGCGTCGTCATCGAACGCCTGGACGGCAGCACCCGGGTCAGCCAGCTCGCCGGCAACAGCCGCATCGCCGACCGGCTGACCCTGGAGGCAGGGCAGCAGGTACAGCTGACCGAGCACGGCATCGACCCCGTGCGACCGCTGGACGCCACGGCCATGGAGCAGGCCTGGAGCCCCGGGGCAGAAAAAGGTCGAATGTCCGCACCCGGAGCAACGCGCTAGGCTCAGCGAACCAAAAAGAAAGACAGAGGCCGGGTTCATGACCAGCAGTACATTCAAGGATCATTTCTCCAGCGGCTCGGCTGGCTATGCGGCCTACCGCCCGGGCTACCCCCTGGAACTGATCGACGAACTCACCAGCATCAGCCCCGGCACCGGCCGGGCCCTGGATTGCGGCTGCGGTACCGGGCAACTCTCGGTCCTGCTGGCCGAACGCTTCGACGAGGTGATCGCCACCGACGCCAGCGCCGCGCAGATCGCCGCCGCCGAACCCCGCGAAGGCGTGGTCTACCGTACCGCCCCGGCCGAAAGCAGCGGCCTGCGTGACGCCAGCGTCGACCTCATCACCGTGGCCCAGGCCGCGCACTGGCTGGACCTCGATGCCTTCTACGCCGAAGCCCGGCGCATCGCCCGGCCGCAGGCGGCCATCGCCCTGATCACCTACGGCGTGCTGCACCTGGACGGCGAGCTGGATCGTCATCTGCAGCAGTTCTACTACCAGACCATCGCGCCCTACTGGCCGCCGGAGCGCCGCCATGTCGAGACCGGCTACCGCGACCTGCCCTTCCCGTTCACGGCAAGCGAGGTGCCGCCGCAGGTGATCGAAATGCGCTGGACCCTGCCGCAGTTGATCGGCTACCTGAACACCTGGTCGGCAGTGAAGGCAGCGGAGCGGGCCCTGGGCAGCAACCCGGTGGACACCGTGGCGCAGCAGCTCGCCGAGGAATGGGGCGATCCGCAGGCACGCCGGCTGGTGACCTGGCCACTGACCATTCGGGCGGGGCGGATTCGCGAGTAACCCGCCCGGTCTTCAAGGCTGCAAAAATCCCTTTGCCAGCGCGGAACCATTTGCTGCGCCCGATACTCGGAACGTGATTCCCGCCAATACTGGCAAAGCGCCCAACCTGTTTTCATGCTTCAGCGCTACTATCCAAGAGCCGGTGCACTCGCGAACCGGCCCCATTTCCCAGGAGCGACACCCGATGGCAGCACTCAATTCCAGCACGCTCGAAGCTATTCAGGTCCAGCGCCAGCAACTCCTCGACACATGGGCCCGCGACCTGGAAGCCAGCGGCGCCACGCGCAACCTCAAGGAACAGGACCTGCAGCAGCAGACCAACGACTTCCTCCACCTGCTGATCAACGGCCTGGAAAACGAAGCCGGTGGCAATATCGCCGGAGGCGGCTGGGACGACGCCCGCCTGTTCCTGGAAAAGCTGTCGCAGAGCCGTGCCCTGCTCGGCCATGACTCGCACCAGACCGCCAACTTCATCTTCGCCCTCAAGGGCCCGCTGTTCGGCCTCCTGCAACAGCACTACCGCGACCAGCCCGCGCAACTGGCCGAACAGCTCTGGGAAATCTCCGAACTGCTCGACGCCCTCGGCATGCACACCATCCGCACCTACCAGAAGTCCCGCGAGGCGGTGATCAAGCGCCAGCAGGAAGAACTGCTGGAACTGTCGACCCCGGTGGTCAAGCTGTGGGACGGCATCCTCGCCCTGCCGATGATCGGCACCCTCGACTCGCAACGCACCCAGGTGGTGATGGAGTCGCTGCTGCAACGCATCGTCGACACCGGTGCGGAAATCGCCATCATCGACATCACCGGTGTCCCCACCGTCGATACCCTGGTGGCCCAGCACCTGCTCAAGACCGTCACCGCCATCCGCCTGATGGGCGCCGACTGCATCATCAGCGGCGTGCGTCCGCAGATCGCCCAGACCATCGTGCACCTGGGCCTCGACCTGCAGGGCGTGACCACCAAGGCCAACCTCGCCGATGCCCTGAAACTCGCGCTGTCGCGCATCGGCGTCAACCTGGTCAAGCCGGTGTGACGCCATGGAACGCATTCCTATCCTGCAAATGGGCGACTACCTGCTGGTGACCATCCAGGTCGACATGCACGACCAGCTTGCCCTGACCCTCCAGGAAGACCTCGCCGACCGCATCAGCCGCACGTCGGCCAAGGGCGTGCTGATCGATATCTCGGCGCTGGACATGGTCGATTCCTTTATTGGCCGGATGATCGGCACCATCTCCGGGCTGTCCAGGATCATGGACGCCCAGACCGTACTCGTGGGCATGCAGCCCTCGGTGGCGATCACCCTCGTGGAACTGGGCCTGACCCTGCCCGGTGTCATGACCGCGCTCAATGTCGAGCGCGGCATGCAGAAGCTTCGCAAACAGGTGGAATCCTCATGAACCTGCGCAGCAGCGGTACCCAGGCCGTTCGCCTGGAACAGGACGTGGTCCTGGCCCGGCAGACGGCGCGCAAGCTCGCCACTGAATGTGGCATGCGCCTGATCGACCAGACCAAGCTGGTCACGGCGGTCAGCGAGCTGGCGCGCAACACCGTGGTCTACGGCGGTGGCGGCGACATGGACTGGCAGGTGCTCGACGATATCGGCCGCGTCGGACTGCGCCTGAGCTTCCGCGACAAGGGCCCCGGCATTCCCGACATCAAGCTGGCCATGACCGACGGCTGGACCTCCGGCGGCGGCCTCGGCCTTGGCCTGACCGGGGCCAAGCGCCTGGTGGACGAGTTCGACCTGCAAACCGCGCCCGGCGAGGGTACCTGCGTGACGATTACCCGATGGACCTGAGAGTGACCGGATCGCCCACCCAGGTGCTGGCGATCGAAGACGTTTCGCAGATCGGCCATGCCCGCCGCACCGCGCAGAAGCTCGCCCAGCAACACGGTTTCAACGAGACCGATGCCGGGCGGGTGGCGCTGGTGGCCACCGAGCTTGCGAGCAATATCCTCAAGCATGCCGGGCGCGGCGAGATGCACCTGCGGGTGCTGCCGCGGCCCGGACAGGCCGGTATCGAGCTGCTGGCGGTGGACCGTGCCGGCGGCTTCGATGCCGGGACCTGCCTGGTCGACGGCTATTCCACCGGCGGAACCCAGGGCATCGGCCTGGGCGCAGTGCTGCGCCAGGCCGATGTCTTCGACCTGCATGCCGACGAACGTGGCACGGTACTGCTGGCGCGCTTCCAGGCCAGCGGCGACCGTGCCGCCGACCTGCGTTTCGGGGTCAGCCAGCATTCCCTGCACGACGATCCGCACTGTGGCGACAGCTGGGCCCTGGCGGTCAGCGGCGGCTCTGTCAGCGCCCTGCTGGTGGACGGCCTCGGCCATGGCGAGGAGGCTGAGCAGGCCGCCCACGCCGGGCGCGCGGCATTCGTCGCGGCGCCGTTCAGTGCTCCGCACCTGCTGATGGAAGACCTGCACCAGGCGATGAAGGCCAGCCGCGGCGGTGCCGTGGCCATCGCCCGCTTCGACGCCCGCCAGGACCGCCTCGACTACGCCGGCATCGGCAATATCAGCGCCAGCCTGGTGACCCCGGAAAAGACCCGCGGCCTGACCTCCCATCCGGGCATCGTCGGCGCGCAATACCGGAAGATCCAGACCTTCGACTATGCTCCCGTGAACGCGAACCTGTTGATCCTGCACAGCGATGGCCTGCAATCGCGCTGGAACCTGCGCGACTATCCCGGCCTGGTCCAGCGCCACCCGGCGGTGATCGCCACGGTGCTGCACCGCGACTTCAGCCGCGGCCGCGACGACGTGACCGTTCTGGTGACCGGCCTGGAGGCCATCGATGACTGACCTGACCACCCTCACCGCCGAGCAGCGCAGCCTGTTCGAGCGCCTGAGCGGCGAAAACGACGCGCTGCGCGCCGAGCTGGAAGAAACCAACCAAGGCGTGCTGGCGCTGTACTCGGAGCTGGACACCCAGGCCGAGCAACTGCGCCAGGCCTCGGACCTGAAAAGTCGCTTCCTGTCCTACATGAGCCACGAGTTCCGCACCCCGCTGGGCTCGATCCTGAGTATCACCAGCCTGCTCGCCGACGAGCTGGACGGTCCCCTCAGCCCCGAGCAGCACAAGCAGGTGGCCTTCGTCAGCAACGCCACCCGAGAACTCAGCGACATGGTCGACGACCTGCTCGACCTGGCCAAGATCGAGGCCGGGCGCATCACCATCTCCCCTGGCTGGTTCGACATGCTCGACCTGTTCGCCGCCCTGCGCGGCATGTTCCGGCCGATCGTCAACAGCGCCGATGTCGACCTGATCTTCGAGGAACCGTCGGGCCTGCCGCGGCTGTACACCGACGACAAGAAGCTGGCGCAGATCCTGCGCAACTTCATCTCCAACTCGCTGAAGTTCACCACCACCGGCGAAGTGCGGGTGTCGGCCAGCCTCGAAGGCAACGACCGGATCCGCTTCGCCGTCAGCGACACCGGCATCGGCATCGCGCCGGAGCTGCACGACAGCCTGTTCGAGGACTTCTCCCAGGTCGACTCGCCGCTGCAGAAGCGCCTGCGTGGCACTGGCCTCGGCCTGTCGCTGTGCAAGCGCTTCGCCGCCCTGCTCGGGGGCGAGGTCGGGGTGTGCAGCGAACCCGGGGTCGGCTCGACCTTTTTCGTGATCATCCCGCTGGCCGTGGCCACGGAGGCCGCCGATGAAGCGTGACCTGCAGCTGTTGATCGTCGACGACAACGTCGCCACCCGCTACGCCCTGCGCCGCCGCCTCGACCGCCACGGCTACAACGTGCTGGAAGCCGGCACCGGTGGCGAGGGCCTGGCGCTGATCGAGCTGGGGCATATCGACGCGCTGATCCTCGACGTCAACCTGCCGGACATGAGCGGCTTCGATATCGTCCGCAAGCTGCGCGCCGACCCGCGCACCGCGCTGCTGCCGGTGATCCACGTGTCGGCGGCGTCGATCCAGACCGGCGACATCATCACCGGCCTCGACGCCGGTGCCGACGCCTACCTGATCCACCCCATCGACCCCGACGTGCTGCTGGCCACCCTGCGCACCCAGTTGCGGGTGCGCGACGCGGAAAACGCCCTGCGCGAGAGCGAGGCGCGCTTCCGCGAGATATTCAGCAATGTCTCGGCGCCGATCGCGGTGCTCGACGCCAACCTCAGCATCCATGAATGCAACCATGCCTTTACCCAGTTGCTCGAAGGCGGCGACGACCCGCAGACGGTGCGCGAGTGCCTGGCAGACAACGACGCCCAGGTGATCGGCGAGCTGCGCCTGCGCCTGGCCGATGGCGAGCGCTGGAAAGGCACGCTGAACATGCGGGTCAAGGGCGAGCGGCGCGAGACCGAATGGCAGATCTCGCCCTACCGCACCCCCGGATCGAGCCTGGTGTTCGTCGAGGACGTCACCGAGCATCGCCACCGCGAGCGCTCGCACCAGGCCCAGCTGGACGATGCCAACACCCAACTGGCCAAGGAAGTCGCGGAACGCGCGCGCACCGAGGCGCAACTGCTGCAGGTGCAGAAGATGGACGCCCTGGGCAAGCTCACCGGCGGCATCGCCCACGACTTCAACAACCTGCTCACCGGGATCATCACCAGCCTCGAACTGATCCGCAAACAGGTCGACAAACAGGCCTCGGGCAAGCTCCAGCTGTACGCCGACGCTGCGCTCAACTCCGCCACCAGCGCCGCCTCGCTGACCCACCGCCTGCTCGCCTTCGCCCGCCAGCAGCCGCTGGACACCCGCCCGGTGGACGTCAACGAGCATGTGCGCTCGCTGGAAGACCTGGTGATCCGCACCATCGGCGAACGCATCGCCCTGACCCTGGAACTGACCAACCAGCCGGCCATCGCCCTGGTCGACCCGGTGCAGCTGGAAAGCGCCGTGCTCAACCTGGTGATCAATGCCCGCGACGCCCTGCCCCAGGGCGGGCATATCTGGATCACCACCTATGCCGCGTATTCCCGGGGCAATCCGAAGCTGCAGGATGGTGCCTATGTCTCACTGTCGGTGCGCGACGACGGCGTCGGCATCGAGCACAGCGTGATCGACAAGGTCTTCGAACCCTTCTTCACCACCAAGCCGCTGGGCCAGGGCACGGGCCTGGGGCTGTCGACCATCTACGGCTTCGCCCGCCAGTCCGGCGGCGACGCGCATATCCGCAGCGTCGTCGGGCGCGGCACCGAGGTGACCCTGGTCCTGCCCGCCGGCGCCGACGGCGCGCACAGGCCACCCGAGCCACAAGGCAGTGGCGACGCCCAGGGCCATGGCGAACACATTCTCATCGTCGAGGACATGCCGTCGGTGCGCTTGTTCGTCAGCGAAGTGCTGATCGACGCCGGCTACCGCTGCACCACGGTGGAAAGCATCGAGCAGGCGCTGGAACAGTTGCAGCAGGACGGCTCGATCGAGCTGCTGCTGACCGATGTCGGCCTGCCGCGCATGAGTGGCCGCGAGCTGGCGGACGTCGCCCGGGGCTGGCGCGCCGGGCTGCCGATCCTGTTCATGACCGGCTACGCGCAGACCGCGTTGAACCGCCAGGCCTTCCTCGCCCCGGGGATGGACATGCTGTTCAAGCCATTCCAGATCGGCGAGTTGCTGGACAAGGTGCGGCGGGCGCTGGATGGCGGCGTGGCGGCGACCTCCAGCCCCTGACCCTCAAGACCGGGGATTCATCACTCCTCGCGCAATCCCGGCTCCTCCAGCAACCACCCGCGGAACGCCTCCAACGCCGGCAACGCCTGGTTGCGCGGTGGGTACACCAGGTAGTAGCCCCGGGCACTGGCATGCGCCGGCAACGGACTCACCAGCGTGCCCTCCGCCAGCTCGTCGGCAATCAGGATCCTCGGCACCAGGCCGATGCCGATATCCGCCCGCACCGCCTGGATCAGGTGCGAGGTCAGCTCGAAGCTCGGCCCCAGGCGCATCGACTGCAGCGCCACGCCCTGGTGGGAAAACCAGTCGCCCCAGGCATTGGCGTTGTTGGCCACGCTGAGCAGGGTCTGCCCGGCGATGTCCTGCGCCGTCCACACCTCGCGCGAGGTCGCCAGCGCCGGCGAGAGGATCACCAGCAGTTCCTCGGCATGCAGGCGATGGCTGACCAGCCCCGCTTGCTCGCCGCTGGCGACGACGATGGCGGCATCGATGCCGCTGGTGGCGAAATCCACCGGTTCGATCCGCGAGTTGATATGCACCAGCACCTCGGGATGGCGGCGATAGAACTCGTGCAGGCGCGGCAGCAACCATTTCGAACCGAAGGTCGGCAGTGTCGCCAGCCGCAGGCTGCCGCCCCCCCCGTGGTGGGCGATGGCATGCAGGGTGGCACTGCGGATCCGGCCCAGGGCCTCGCTGATCTCGCGCTGGTACAGGCGCCCCACTTCGGTGAGCTTGACCGTGCGCCCCTCGCGGCGAAACAGGATCACCCCCAGTTGCTGCTCCAGGGTCTGCACCTGGCGACTCACCGCGCTCTGGGTCAGGGACAGTTCTTCGGCGGCGCGGGTGTAGCTTTCATGCCGCGCGGCGGCCTCGAAGGCCAGGAGCAACGACATCGATGGGGTGAGATTGCGGTAATTCATTCATAAAACTCATCAAAGGCTGCGCCATTTTCCGTTTGTGCCGGCTGCGACACTACGGAATCATTGGCATCATCCACCATCTGGCCAAAGGATGACCATACATCCAGGTCAAGTATTCATGATTAGCCGCCATTATCACGAGGCCATCCACCGATGATCGCCCAACTCCCGGTCGCCGCCCCCGCCGCCGACTACACCGCCTTCCTCGATGCCCTGCGCGCCGCCGGTTTCCGTGGCCAGTTCAGCGCCGACTACGGTACCCGCACCGTGCTCGCCACCGACAACTCCATCTACCAGCGCCTGCCGCAGGCCGCGGTATTCCCGCTGGATGCCGACGACGTGGCCAAGGTTGCCACGCTGATGGCCGAGCCGCGCTTTCGCCAGATCAAGCTGACGCCGCGCGGCGGTGGCACCGGCACCAACGGCCAGTCGCTGACCGACGGCATCGTCGTCGACCTGTCGCGGCACATGAACCAGATCCTCGAAATCAACGTCGAGGAACGCTGGGTGCGGGTCCAGGCCGGGGTGGTCAAGGACCAACTCAACGCCGCGCTCAAGCCGCACGGGCTGTTCTTCGCGCCGGAGCTGTCGACCTCCAACCGCGCCACCGTCGGCGGCATGATCAACACCGATGCCAGCGGCCAGGGCAGTTGCACCTACGGCAAGACCCGCGACCACGTGCTGGAGCTGCACAGCGTGCTGCTGGGCGGCGAACGCCTGCACAGCCTGCCGGTGGACGACGCTACCCTGGACGCCGCCTGCGCCCTGCCCGGCAGGGTCGGTGAGGTCTATCGCATGGCCCGGGAGATCCAGGAAACCCAGGGCGAACTGATCGAAAGCACCTTCCCCAAGCTCAACCGCTGCCTGACCGGCTACGACCTGGCGCACCTGCGCGACGACGCCGGGCGCTTCAACCTCAACAGCGTGCTGTGCGGCGCCGAAGGCTCGCTGGGCTACGTGGTGGAAGCCAAGCTCAACGTGCTGCCGATCCCGAAATACGCCGTGCTGGTCAACGTCCGCTACAGCAGCTTCATGGACGCCCTGCGCGACGCCAATGCCTTGATGGCGCACAAGCCGCTGTCGATCGAGACGGTGGACTCTAGGGTGCTGATGCTGGCGATGCAGGACATCGTCTGGCACAGCGTCGCCGAATACTTCCCGGCCGATCCCGGGAAACCGACCCTGGGCATCAACCTCGTCGAGTTCTGCGGCGACCAGCCGGACGAAGTCAACGCCCGGGTCGCGGCGTTCATCCAGCACCTGCAGGGCGACCAGAGCGTCGAACGCCTCGGCCATACCCTGGCCGAAGGCTCGGCGGCGGTGACCAGGGTCTACACCATGCGCAAGCGCTCGGTGGGCCTGCTGGGCAACGTCGAGGGCGAGGTGCGTCCGCAGCCGTTCGTCGAAGACACCGCGGTGCCACCGGAAGCGCTGGCTGACTATATCGCCGAGTTCCGCGCCCTGCTGGACGGCTACGGCCTGACCTACGGCATGTTCGGCCATGTCGATGCCGGCGTGCTCCACGTGCGCCCGGCGCTAGACATGAAGGACCCGGCCCAGGCCGCGCTGGTCAAGCCCATCTCCGACGCCGTCGCCGCCCTCACCCAGCGCTACGGCGGCCTGCTCTGGGGCGAGCACGGCAAGGGCCTGCGTTCGGAATACGTGCCGGACTACTTCGGTGCCCTGTACCCCGCGCTGCAACGCCTGAAAGGCGCGTTCGACCCGCACAACCAGCTCAACCCGGGCAAGATCTGCACCCCGCCGGACAGCGCCGAGGGCCTGATCAAGGTCAACGAGGCGCCACTGCGTGGCGAGCATGACCGGCAGATCGACGAGCGCGTATGGCAGAGCTTCGGCAGCGCGGTGCACTGCAACGGCAACGGCGCCTGTTACAACTACGACCCCGACGACGCCATGTGCCCGTCGTGGAAGGCCACGCGCCAGCGCCAGCACTCGCCCAAGGGCCGTGCCTCGCTGATCCGCGAATGGCTGCGCCTGCAGGGTGCGGCGAACGTCGACGTGCTCAAGCCGAATGGCGTCTCCTGGCTCAAGGGCCTGCCACAGCGCCTGCGCAATGTGCGCGCGCAGAAGCAGGGCCAGGCCGACTTTTCCCATGAGGTCTACGACGCCATGGCCGGCTGCCTGGCGTGCAAGTCGTGCGCCGGGCAGTGCCCGATCAAGGTCAACGTGCCGGACTTCCGCTCGCGCTTCCTGGAGCTGTACCACAACCGCTACCAGCGCCCGCTGCGCGATTACCTGATCGGCTCGCTGGAGTTCACCATTCCCTACCTGGCCCATGCGCCGGGCCTGTACAACGCGGTGATGGGATCGAAGTTCGTCGGTGGCCTGCTGGCCGAGCGCATCGGCATGGTCGACAGCCCGTTGATCAGCCGCTTCAACTTCCAGGCCACGCTCAAGCGCTGCGGCGTACGCGCGGCCAGCGTCCCGGCCCTGCGCGAGCTGACCCCGGCACAGCGCGAGCGCAGCATCGTGCTGGTGCAGGACGCCTTTACCCGCTACTTCGAAACGCCGCTGCTGGCGTCGTTCATCGACCTCGCCTACCGCCTCGGGCACAAGGTCTTCCTTGCTCCCTACAGCGCCAATGGCAAGCCACTGCACGTCCAGGGCTTCCTCGGCGCCTTTGCCAAGGCCGCGGTGCGCAACGGCACCCAGCTCAAGGCCCTGGCCGATTGCGGCGTGCCGCTGGTGGGGCTGGACCCGGCGATGACCCTGGTGTATCGCCAGGAATACCAGAAGGTGCCGGGCCTGGAAGGCAGCCCGAAAGTGCTGCTGCCGCAGGAATGGCTGGTGGACGTGCTGCCGGAGCAGGCTGGCAAGGGCGGCAGCTTCCGCCTGCTGGCCCACTGCACCGAGAAGACCAACGTACCGGCCAGTACCAAGCAGTGGGAACAGGTGTTCTCGCGCCTGGGCCTGAAGCTGGTGACCGAAGCCACCGGCTGCTGCGGGATGTCCGGCACCTACGGTCACGAGGCGCGCAACCAGGAGACGTCGAAGACCATCTTCGAACAGTCCTGGGCGGGCAAGCTGGACAAGGACGGTGAGCCGCTGGCCACCGGGTACTCGTGCCGCAGCCAGGTGAAGCGCATGGCCGAGCGCAAGCTGCGGCATCCGTTGGAGGTGGTGTTGCAGGCGGTGATCGGCTGACAACCCTGAGAACGATGCGGGCCCTGTGGGAGCGGGTTTACCCGCGATTGCGGTAGTGGGGGGACAGGCCGCCAACCCGGGGAAACCCCGCCCCCCACCGCGCCGACGCGCGTGTAGGGGGTGGTTT